>BJFU01000018.1 GCA_014190035.1 Actinomycetes bacterium
CCACCAATAAACCAACAACTCGATCCAGCACTTACTCCAGAAAGAACTGTGCCATTTTCCCAGGCAGTTTTTAACACTTCATCTACCTTATGAAGTTTCCATACCGCTAAGAGATTTGCAACTGAACCTCCACCCACCCAGACTAAATCTGCATTCAGTAATCGTTTTTCGACATCTTCATTCGGTTGAGGAAATAAAGATTGATGTGTTGCATCAACACTTAAATCACTCATTGCTTCATAACTTCTTGAAATATAAGAGGCATCATCACCTGTGGCTGTCATCATGAAACAAACTTTGGGACGATCTTTTTTGGTCAACTCAAGTGCTTTTAAGAATGTGGCACCAGGTCTCATCACACCCCAGCGTTTAGTTGTTACAAATCCACCAGATGTAGCAACGATGTATTTTTCTTTACTCATAATCCCAAACTTACCTTTACTAATGTTGCGGTATTTGTTCCACTAAGTAGTGCTCCTTGAATTGAGGAAGTTACACGGTGATCTCCTGCAACAAATAAATCTTTGTTTATTTGGTTTGAAGAAACTAGAGAAAATGGGGGGGTCATCTCAGGAAGGGCTTCCTTTATTTTGTATTCCTTGATCAATTGCCAATTATCTGTGTTGACACCAAAAAGATGAGATAGATGTTTCTTCACACTTGATAAATCTGCGTTCTCGTTTGGAGAAATAGCAGAAGCTGAAACCAATACTTCACCATGAGGTGCGTAACTTGGAGCAGCATTTGTTATGACTACAGCATTAGTTAGAGGTCCAGTTTTTTGAGCATCAACAAAAAGTATTGGTTTTGCCTTCACTATGGAATTAATGCTGTTGTCTGCCTTGAAATACCAAGTAGTAACCGAATACATCTTTTTTGGTTCAAGTTTTAACCAAGAAATTGCCGTTGTTGGATCAGTTGCAACAACAATTTTACGTGCTTCAATTTCACCTTCTGAAGTAGTTAATTTGTTTCCTGAAATGCTTAATACTTTAGTATTTAGAGAAATCTTTTCTTTTGGAAGTTTGGCTGCTAATTGATTTGAAATCTCTTGCATTCCTTTAGCTGGAACACTTGGGATTCCTTGCAAAAAGTTTTTTAATACCACATCAAGAAATTTACGAGAAGTAGATAGTTCTGATTCTAGAAATACACCTTGCAAAAAAGGTCTAAAGAGTTTTTCTAGTAGAGCGCCTTTGATTCCAGATTTTGTTAAAGAAGTTTGTGCTGATATATCTTTAGTGGTGGCAATTTGGGCATCAGAGGTAATCAAATACTTCAGAAAATATCTAACTAAGCCTAATTGGCTGAAAGGATTTCCAGGTAAATCTCTAAGTAGGCGAAAGCGAAAATCTCTGCTGCGAAATGGATCAACAACTAATCTAAGACGTTTGCCATCTCTTATTGCCACACCTGGCGTAAATGGTTTTAGATCCAAATCTTGGTAATTAAGTAAACGTTTTCCTTCGGCATAGCTTGGGTTGTATAACTGAAAACCTCGATCAAGAGTGAAACCATCTACGACATCTGATCTGACTCTTCCACCAACACCATCTGATGCTTCATAAATTTGAAAGTCTATTTTGTTTTTCTGTAATTCGATTGCGCAGGCTAAGCCTGCTAAACCTGCGCCGATGATGGCGACTTCAACTTGCTTAGTCATTAATAGGTAATAGCTGAGTTTAAAGTGCTCAAAATATCTGATTGATTAAATCTAAATCCAGAAGCTTTCAATTTGGATGGTAAAACTCTACTTGAGCCAAGTGCTTCAACAGAAAATTCACCTAAAGCAATTTTAAGAGCAAAACCTGGAACATTGAAAAATGCTGGTTTGTTAACCACACTTGATAAAGCTTTAGTAAATTCTGCATTTGTTACTGGGTTTGGATTAGTTAGATTTACTCCACCAGTAAGTCTTACATCATCGATTAAGTGAAAAATTGCTCTAACTTCATCTTCTAAAGAGATATAGGACCAATACTGTTTTCCGTTTCCTAAACGTCCTCCCAAACCAAATCTAAATAGTGGCAATACTTTCTTTAGTAATCCACCACGCTTACTCATGACCAATCCGGTTCGAGGATGAACAACTCTAATGTTGTTTTTTCTAACTCTTTGTGCGGCATACTCCCAATTGAAAACAACATCACTTAAGAAACCTTCACCTAAGCCAGCATTTTCATCAACTGCAACATCAGCGGTGTCACCGTAGTAACCCATAGCTGAACCTGACACAAAAACAGAGGGGGGAGTTCTTAAGTTAACAATTGCATTGGCAAGAGTTTCAGTTGAATTAACTCTGCTATTTAGAATCTCTTTTTTGTATTTCTTGGTCCATCGATGATCTCCCACCCCAGCACCAGAAAGATGCACGATTGCTGTGGAATTCTCAAGTACTGCTAAATCAATGACTCCTTTATTGGGATCCCATTGAGATTCGTTCTTTTCTTTAGGAGTGCGTCGAACAAGTTTTACAACTTCTATTTTATTTTTTTCAGCTTCTCTAACTATTGCAGAACCGATTAAACCGGAAGCACCGGTTATCACTAATTTCATTGTTTTTATAAACCTAATTCAGATTCGAAATTAGCTTCTTCTAGTCGTACTTTCATTGAAGATAGGAATCTGGCGGCATCTGCGCCATCAACAAGTCTGTGATCGTAGGTAAGAGCTAGATAAACCATTTGCCTAATTGCAATCTGATCGTTTCCATCGCTTCCCGAAACCACAACTGGTCTTTTCACAACAGCACCAGTTCCAAGAATGGCCACTTGTGGTTGATTAATAATTGGAGTGTCAAACAAAGCGCCACGACTGCCGGTGTTGGTCAAAGTAAATGTGCCACCGCTTAGTTCATCGGGAGTTACTTTGTTATCTCTAGTTCTATTTGCAACATCTTGAATTTTTCTGGATAGCCCAGCAATTGAAAGATCTCCAGCGTCTCTGATAACTGGTACTAGTAAACCTCTAGGAGTGTCAACAGCAACTGCTAAATGGATTGCATCGCTGTAAGCAATTTGAGTAGCATCAGCAGAAATTGTGGCATTAACTATTGGGAATTCTTTTAAAGTTTCAACTGCTACTTTGGCAAAGAAAGGAAGAAATGAAAGCTTTACTCCTTCTCGAGCTACGAATGAGTCCTTAACTTTATTTCGGAGTGAAGAAATCTTTGTTACATCTACTTCAACCACACTTGTTAATTGCGCAGAAATGTGAAGTGACTGCACCATTCTTTCGGCAATTACTCTTCTTAAACGAGTAGTTTGTTCAATTCTTCCGCGAAGTGGTTGTTCCACACTTGCTGCAGGAGCCGCAGGTTTTGCTGGAGCAGAAACTGGAGTTGGTGTTGCAACCGGAGCAGATACTGCAGCAGCAACGGGTTTAGCAACTGATGGAGCAGCAACAGGAGTTCCTGTTGCATTTAAGACATCTTCTTTTTTAACTCGACCATTTACTCCGGAACCTGAAATTGTTGAAATATCAATTCCTTTTTCTTTGGCAAGTTGTCTAACAATTGGAGTGGCGTAAGTATCTTTTGTTGAACTAGAAGTTGTAGCAAAAACGGTCGGAGTTGGAGTTACAACTGGTGCAACTTGTGGCACAACTACAGTTTCAACTTTTGGTGCAGGTGGTGGAGTTTGCACAACTGGTGCAGGTGCAGGAGTTGCAGGCTTTGGAGCAACAGCTCCAGCAGATGAAGAAATAACTGCTAATACTGCGCCAACTGCTGCTACTTGATCTTGGGCAACTTTAATTTCAGTAATTACTCCTGCTGCAGGAGATGGAAGTTCAGTATCAACTTTGTCTGTTGAGATTTCAACAATTGCTTCATCTAATGAAACTGAATCGCCCACATTTTTCAACCAACGTGTAACTGTTCCTTCAGTTACCGATTCACCTAATGCTGGTAAAACAACATTTACAGATGATCCACTTGCAGCAGGTGCTACAACTGGTTTTGCAACTGGAGCAGGTGCAGGAGTTTGTACAACCGGTTTTTCAATAACAGGTTCTGGTTTTGGAGCAGGTGGAGGAGTTTTCACAACTGGTGCAACTGGAGCAGGTGCACTTGGTGTTACAGATCCTGCTTCACCAATTACTGCCATAACCCCGCCAACTGCAACAACCGAATCTTGAGCAGCTTTAATTTCTAATAAAACTCCAGCAACTGGAGATGGAATTTCAGTATCTACTTTGTCAGTTGAAACTTCAACAATGGCTTCATCAACTTTTATAACATCGCCCACATTTTTTAACCAACGTGTAACTGTTCCTTCGGTAACTGATTCACCGAGTTGAGGCATTGTTACGTTAGTGGACATTTAAATATTTCCCTTTTCTAATTAATCGTGAGTATGTAGCGGTTTACCAGAAAGTGCCATTGCTGCTTCACCCATTGCTTCAGACATTGTTGGATGCGCGTGAATATATGGTGCAACATCTTCAGGGGATGCATCCCATGAGTACATCAATTGAGCTTCAGCTAATAATTCGCCAACTCGTGAACCAATCATGTGGATGCCAACAATTTGGCCACCATTTTTTAGTGCAATCAACTTAATAAATCCTGCAGTTTTTAATATCTGGCTTTTACCATTTCCTGCCAAATCGTATTGAACTGTTCTTAATTTATCAGCACCATATTTTTCTTTCGCAGCAGATTCATTTAATCCAACTGAGGCTACTTCTGGTTCAGAATAAGTAACTCTTGGAATAGCATTTATGTCAATTACTCTTGGATTCAAACCCTTAATGTGTTCGGCAACAAAAATACCTTCTTGGAATCCTTTGTGCGCCAATTGTGGGCCTCGAACAATATCTCCTACAGCATAAACATTTGCAAGATTTGTTTGTAGATTTTCATTTACCTTAATTAATTCGCCATCAAATTCCAAACCTGCTTCTTCAAAACCTTGATTTCTAGTAGCAGAGCCTCTGCCCACAGCAACCAACATCAAATCAGCTGCAAAAGTTTGTCCATCTTCAAGTTTTGCTACGACACCGTGCTTGGTCTTATCAACACCTGCAAATCGAACACCAGTTGAGAAATTGATGCCACGTTTTCTAAAAGCTCGTTCCATTGCTTTGGACACTGCTTCATCTTCTGCAGGAACCAATCTTGGTAAGCCTTCAATAATAGTTACTTCAGCACCTAGTGATTTCCAAACGCTGGCAAATTCCACACCAATTACGCCACCACCAAGGATGATCACACTTGCTGGAACTTTACTTAATTTAAGTGCATGTTCAGAGTTAATAACTTGTGTTCCATCAACTTCTAAATTTGGAAGTGATTTTGGAAAAGAACCAGTGGCAAGAACAACGTGTTTGCCTTCAAATACTTGGTCTCCCACCATAACTTTGTTGGGACCAACAAATTTTCCATTCCCAGTTACATAATCAACACCGCGATGTTTTACTAAACCTTGTAAACCTTTGTACAAACGATTAACAACACCATCTTTGTAATCATTTACTTGTGGCATATCGATGCCTAAAAGATTTGATTTAACTCCAAATGCTGCTGATTCTCTAACGCTGTCAGCAATTTCACCTGCATGTAATAAAGCTTTTGTAGGAATACATCCTCTGTGTAAACAAGTTCCGCCTAGAACATCACGTTCAATTAGGGCGACTTTTAAACCAAGTTGGGAACCACGTAATGCTGCGGCATAACCGCCGCTTCCTGCTCCAAGAATTACTAAGTCGTACGTGGCCACTAGTAACCTTTCCTTCTGTTCCACCCTCGTGAGGCTTCTCTATGTATATCCTTTCACGCAATCAAAACTAGGCAATATCGGGTTTGAATATATAGAGAAGAAATTAACTTCTAAGTGCCGAAGCCATTTGGTGGAAATCCTCAGTAAGAACATCAATCTCATCTTGCCCATGAGCAAAGCTGATCAGCCATTGTTCGTCCAGCCCAGGAGGTGTGATGATGCCACGATTCATAGACCAGAGCCAGGAAAGTTCGGAAACTTTGAAGTCTGTTGCTTTGTAATCGCGATAATTTCGAACCGGGGCAGTAGACCAGGTGACGCAACCTTTTACACCGAAACCAATAGTGTGAGCGGGTAATTCAAATTCACCAATTGTCTCATTAATTTTGTTTAATGCTTTTAAGTTGAAATCTTCAGAACTCTTTAATGTTTCTGGGGTGGATATTTTATCCATTGCTCGCACTCCAGCCATAGCTAAAGGATTTCCATTAAAGGTTCCAAAGTGAGTCATTTGACCTGTGGTAATTGCATCCATGATTTCTTTCTTGCCACCAAAAGCTGCAACTGGAACTCCACCACCAATTGATTTAGCAATAGTTATTAAATCTGGTTTTACACCTAATCTCTGGGCAGCACCTTGCGGTCCTGCGGTTAAACCAGTTTTAACTTCATCAAAAATCAAAACAATATTGAACTTGTCACATAGTGCTCGAACGCCTTCTAAGTAACCTTCATCAGGTAAAACGATGGCAATGTTTTCTAACACTGGTTCAAGGATGAAGCAGGCAATATCTTTGTGATGTTGGGTAAATACTTTCTCTAAAGCCTCTAAATTATTAAAAGGAACAACATAAACTTCACCAGCGGTAGTTCCAGGTTGACTGATTGCATTAGGTGAATTTGGATCCCCAGCTTTATCAAGGGAGGGTTTGGCAGAAACCATTAGTGGATCAAATGATCCGTGGTATCCACCTTCTAGTTTTACGATGGCGTTTTTGCCAGAATAAACTCGAGCCAATCTTGTGGCATACATTGTTGATTCAGTCCCAGAATTTGTAAATCTGACCATGTCTAAACCAAAGCGAGTACAAAGTCTTTCTGAGGCATCTCTAGTAATTGGTGAAGGTGTTACAAAAAGCATTCCATCTGACAATGAGTCTTTGATTTCTTGCACAACAACTGGGTTTAAATGTCCTGCCAATATGGCACCAAAGCCCATTGATAGATCTAAAAGTTTTCGACCATCAACATCAGTCATCCAGGCACCTTTAGCCGAAGCTATGGAAATTGGATAAGGAGTCCAATGTTGAAAACTTGAGGCAACTCCTAAAGGAGTTACTTTAGAAGCAAGTAAAGATTCTTTTTCAGAAATACCAGTTTCGTTGGTAAATTTTGACCACTCTTGTTTAAGTAAAGAATCTAGTCTTGATTCATTTAAAGGTTTAGAAGTTGTTGGAACAAAACGATAAGTTTGAGCGTGCGATTTTGGGAAATTCATTTTTACTGCAACTATTTTTATTTATTTAGTATCTCTAAATAAAAAAAGTAGTTATTCACCTACGCTTTTTTATAAGTCTAGCCTAACTATATTTTTAAGCAAAAAATATGAATTTCGTGAGGGAAATTAATTAAGTTATTTAATTTTTTGCAAGTTTTTGAGCTAAATGCACAAGTGTTCTAACTCCCACACCTGTTCCACCAAAACCGTTATATCCATAAGGAGCTCCTTCATTAAAAGCAGGAGGTGCAATATCAATATGAACCCAAGGTGTTTTTTCATCAACAAATTCTTGTAAGAAAGCAGCACCAACCATCATGCCTCCAGCTGGATTTGGAGTGAAACCAACATTTGCAATGTCTGCAGTTTTGGAATCAAGAATTGTTCTTGATTCTTCTGGAATTTGCATTGGCCACATTGCTTCGCCAACTTCTTTGGCACTGGCAAATACTTGATCTCGAGCATCATCTTTATTAGCCATAATTCCTGCAGTTCTAGAACCAAGTGCCACAGTTGCTGCACCAGTTAGTGTTGCTAAATCAATAATCAAATCTGGTTTATCTTTTTGTGCTCTGCCGAGTGCATCTGCTAAAACAAGTCTTCCTTCAGCATCGGTGTTTAAGACTTCAATAGTTTTTCCACCAAAAGTTGTGACCACATCACTTGGTCTTTGAGCACTTGCTGAAGGCATATTTTCAGCTAAAGCTGCATAAGCAGTGACATTAATCTTTAAATCAAGATCCATGATTGCTCTTAAAGTTTCAACAACAGTCGCTGCACCAGCCATGTCACATTTCATGGTGTGCATGGATGAAGGAGGTTTTAAAGAAATTCCTCCGGTATCAAAAGTAATACCTTTTCCAACTAAAGCTAAATGAAAATCTGCACCACGAGACTTATAGGCAAGGCGAATAAATCTTGGTGGATTAATTGAGCCTTGGCCAACTCCGATGAGTGCACCAAATCCTTGTTTCTTGAGTGCTTTTTCTTCCAGAATCTCAACAGTTAACTTTGAGTTCTTTTTGAAAGTCTTTTTAACATAACTTGCAAAAGTTTCTGGATACATGTGACTTGGGGGAGTATTAACTAGGTTTCTAACATTCTTAATTGATTCAGCAATAATTTGAGCTTCCTGAAAACTTGCTTTATTTACAAATTGATCATGAACCAAGATACTTGCTTGCTTTAAGGTTTCAGATGTTTTCTCATTTTTGGTTTTGAATTCGGTAAATGAATATGCCCCAAGCTCTACTCCAATAGTTACCGCGTGAGCAGCAACAGTGGTATTTGTTGGCAGAGCAAAAAGTGCTGAGGATTTACCTACTAAAGATCTAGCAGCAACCCCTGATGCTCTTCTTAATGTTTCCATTTCAAGAGGTTGTGTTTTGGTCACCTTGCCAAGTCCTACACAAAGCACACCACTTTTAATTGTTAGATAGGCAAGTTCTGATTTCTTACCTGAAAAGTCTGTTAACTTGATTGCTTCAATAATTTCATTTTTTGAAGCTGCTTCAAAAGAAATAGCAGGTTCTAAGAACTCTGGTCCGTTATCTGTTTGGGCAAAACCCACAACTAGAACTTCATTTGCAGAAATATTTTTGGAATCAGTGAGGCGAGTAATTGACATGGGAAATAGCCTAGTAGCGTTTTGTTTTATGAGCGATTCAGCCAATCTAATTCATTCACCACTTCACCAACGCCACATTGAATTAGGCGCAAAACTTGCACCATTTGGTGGTTGGGAAATGCCACTTGAATATGCAGGCGGTGGAGTTCTAGCTGAACATGGCGCAACTAGAGATGCAGTTGGAATCTTTGATGTTTCCCATTTGGGAACTGCAACATTAACTGGACCAAATGCGGCAGATCGCCTAAACGAAGTTTTAACAAACGATATAAATCGTATTCAACCTGGACAAGCCCAATACTCCACAATTCTTTCTGAAAATGGCACAGTTGTAGATGATTTGATTGTTTATTTAAGATCAAAAAATGAAGTGTTGTTAATACCTAATGCAGGAAACTCAACAACAGTTTTAGAAATTATCAAGCAAAATATTCCTGCAGATATAGTTGTAAAGAATCTTCATAAAGACATTGCAATTATTGCTATTCAGGGCCCTAAATCAATTGAATTAGTAAAGGATCTAGGACTTCCCACAGATATGGAATATATGTCTTTTAAAGATGTTTCATTCATGGGAAATGCAGTAACAATTTGTCGCACAGGCTATACAGGCGAAAAAGGATTTGAAGTATTAGTTCCAGCGGCAAACGCTATGAATTTTTGGGATGAAGTATTTAAAAAGGGACAAAAGTATGGAGCTAAAGCAGTTGGCTTAGGTGCTCGAGACACTTTAAGAACCGAAATGGGTTATCCATTGCATGGTCAAGATATCTCATTAAATATTTCTCCATTAGAGGCAGGTTTGAGTTGGGCAGTAATTTTAGATAAACCAAAATTTTTAGGCAAAGATGCTTTAGTTAAAGAAAAAGCAAATGGCATAAAAAGAAAACTTGTAGGAATAAAAGCAGTGGAACGAGCAATTCCTAGAAGTCATATGAAAGTTATGGATCAAAGTAATCATGAATTAGGTGAAATCACCAGTGGTACTTTTTCTCCTACTTTAAGAGAGGGAATTGCGCTTGCGTTACTGGAATCAAATGTAAAAGTTGGCGATAAAGTTTTTGTCGATGTGCGTGGAAAAAACGTTGAATTCTTGGTGACTAAACCACTATTTGTGGAATCTAAAGTTCGCTAGCTTTTAAAGCACTTACCGCTAAGGCAAGTTCTGCCAATGGGTGAACGTTTTCCTTGGTATTCATAATGGTCTTACATCCCATAAATTTAATTGCTTCGGTAATTGCTGGAACAACAGGTGTATTTGCAACTAGTAAATAGTCTTTCAATTTGGAATTAGCTCTCAAAGCCACAAATCCTAAAGCAATGGCACCTGGTCCTACCAAGATTGTTTTAGTTTGTCTTGAGGCTGAAGCAATTAGTGCATTAAATGCAGCATATGCATTTTTACCTAAAGTCTTTGCAATTACTTCTTTTGGTTCTGATTTTAAAGTTCTAGTAACTCGTAATAAATCTCTTAAAGCTCCAGCATCCTTGACCCATTGGTCATCGTTACCCACACTTGATTTTCCTAATAAAGATGCAGCATCAATGGTCAGAAAAGCTCCAATTAATCCGCTAGCTAAAACTATGTCGTGGGATGCATAAATTCCAATAACAGAAGTATTGGCATCAATTGCTTTATTTACATCACTTTCATTTTCACTAGAAAGTTTCTTATGTTCAACAGCAATAGGGGTGAGATCTGACCAATTAAATTTGGTGTCATCAAAGCCAAATGCGAGAACTGAATTAATCACGCAGTAAAGACTACAGGTTTAGAAAAATTGGCTTTCTTGGTCATGCGTCTCATGGCTTTTAACAAAGGATTAGCAAGAAAAAATAACAGTGTGGCTGTCAAAATACCTCGAGGTAAGTCATAACCAAAACTTGTGAGAAGACTAAATCTCACCCAACGAGTTAATTGTTCGCTTATTGCAATTCCTGGTTCAAAGGAAACTTCTGGTAATAATCCGTTTGCAAAAGGCCAAAACCAAAGATTAAGTAGTAATCCTGCGGCAAAGCCAACAACGAAACCATAAGTAGCTAATAAAATAATTTCTTTTTTACCAGTTAATTTAGGAAGTAATCCTGCTCCTGCACCAACCCAAGCTGCTACCAACATTTGAAAGGGAAGCCATGGACCAATTCCACCAGTTAAAACAGCTGAACCAAGAATTCCAATTGCACCTAAGACAAAACCAAAACTTGCACCTAGTGCTCGTCCTCCAATAATGATGATTGCCCAAACAGGTTCTAATCCTGCAACTGCACCACCAAGTGGTCTAACTGCTGCAACTACTGCTGTTAAAACTCCCAATATTGCTAAAGATCGGGAATCAATTCCTCCTTGCATAACATCGGCAAGAGCAACCATTAAAACAAGTGGAACTATCAGTAATAAAAGAATTGATGCATTATCAGAGTTATTACTAAATACAGAATCTTTTTGCAATAAGAATGGCCATAGAAAAGCGATCAAACCAATTACCGATGTGACAATCATTGAAATATTGGTTAAAGAATTAACCTTTATTAATTTCAAGTTAAGTCCTCTAAGGCATAAGTCACATCTGAGACTGTGAGCCAGTGCGCAGGTGCCAGAACTTTTGATACTTGAGGAGAAAACATTGGGGAACTGGAAAGCACATCGTTTACTGGTCCATCTGTAACAATTTCACCATCTGCTAACAAAATAACTCTGGTGGCAACTTCAGCAGCTAATTCAACATCATGTGTGGCAAGAATGATGGTGTGATTCTTTTTTCCTAGTTTTTGTAAGTTAATAACTAATTGTCTCTTTGCGGCATAATCAAGACCTCTAGTTGGTTCATCAAGAAGAATCAAAGGAGGTTTAGCTGCCAAGACAACTGCCAATGCAAGAGAAAGTTTTTCTCCTTCAGATAGATCTCGGGGATGAGAATCTTCTGCAACATCTGTAGTTAATTGTTCAAAAATACTTAATGTAGTTCCTGGAACTGCTCCTGAATCACTATCACTTGCGATGCATTCATTTATTACTGAATCTGAAATTAGTAAATCAGTTGGTTCTTGTGGAACAAGTCCCACGCTTTCAATTAAGGATTTACCTTTTAAAGTGGTAGGAATTTTTCCATCAATCAAGATAGAACCAGTAGTTGGTGCAAGAAGCCCCACTAATTGAGAAAGCAGAGTTGATTTTCCAGAACCGTTTCGACCCATCAGGGCCACAATTTCACCATCTGAAATACTTAAATCAATATGTCTTAAGGCACGAATATTTCCGTAATTAAAGTTTAAATCCTCAACATTTACTAATGTTTTAGTTGGTGTGTTAATTCGAATTCTAGGTTTAGATTTTTCTAATCGATTTCTTAATTCATCAGCAAATTTTCTGGCATCTCGCACAGTTAAAGGCAGTGGAGACCAGCCAGCAGCTCTACCTAGTTCTACAACTGGGGGAGCAAGTAAAGAATTAGCAAATACTTGGCTGGGACGATCTGCATAAACTTCAGCATCTCGATCAACCACAATTACTCGATCTGCGTATTGCACGACTCTTTCTAAGCGATGTTCTGCCAATACAACCGTTAAACCTAAATCGTGTACCAGTCTTTGAATTGCAGCAAGAACTTCTTCAGCAGCACTTGGATCAAGTGCACTGGTTGGTTCATCTAGGACTAAAACTTTTGGATTAGTTGTTAAAACAGAAGCTATTGCAACTCTTTGTCTTTGCCCACCAGAAAGAGTGGCAAGAGATCTATTTCTTAATTCAGCTAAACCTAGTAAATCTAGAACTTCTTCAACTCGTCTTCTCATGGTGCTTTGGGAAATTCCAAGTTGTTCCATGCCATAAGCAAGTTCGTCTTCTACTAAATCGGTGACAAAAGATGCTCGAGGATCTTGTCTGACAACTCCAACTAGGTCTGCAAAATCTCTAGGCGGAAAATCTTTAATGGAGCGACCATTAACAGTCACATCGCCTGTTAAATCACCACCGGTAAAACTTGGAACTAATCCATTAATTAAACCTAAAAGGGTAGATTTACCTGAACCTGTTTTTCCTACAACAAGGGCAAGTTCTCCTGCAGGAATTGTTAAGTTCACATTTTCAAGAATAGGAAAATTTGAACCACTGTATTTAAATGTAACGTTTTCAAATTTAATCATGCAGCATTCCTTTGTAGATGAGAATTTGCTTTAAACAAATCACTTACTGGTCTATTGCTCAAAGGAGGCTGAGGAGAAAGCGGAATAGCAAGAATTGAAACCCAAATACTAAATAGGGTGATTAAGTTTATTTGCGGAAAAGTTAGAGGACTTGTCACAGGATTTAACACAATTGATTCGGTAAATCTCATAGCCACTAAACCAAATAATGCAGAAGTAATTACTAAAACTTCGGGAATGTGCCATTTATCTGGTCGATAATTCGTGCGAGAAGCGTTTTTACCTGCAAACCACAAAGCAAGAAATGAAAGAGATATGCCAATTAGCAAAGTAAGGGCACCAATGTTTGATTGACTAAATACTCCTAATAGACCAGAAAGACCAAAAAGAATTCCTAAAAGTCCAAGTAACATTAAAATATTTGTGATTCTTCTTTTACTTTCACTTTGGTGAATTCGTCTTCCATAACCTCGAGAATCCATGGCCGAAGCTAGCAACAGTGCTCGCTCCATTGCTCCTTCAAGAACTGGAATAAAGGTTTTAGCCAAGGCGCGAATGCCTTTGGTTTTTCTACCTCTTAAGAATTGTGCATCTCGAACTCTTTTAGCATCAAAAGCAAGTTGGGGAGCAAAAGTTAGAGCAACCACAATTGATAACCCAACTTCATAAAGGGCTGCAGGAATTGATTTCAATAACCGAGTTGGTGAAGCTAAAGATTGAGCTCCACCAATACAAACCAAAATTGTGGCAAGTCTTAGTCCTTCTTGAAAAGCATAAATAACCGTATTGGCTTTAATTTCGCCACCTAATTTAACTCCGACAAAAAAACTAGGTAAATTGATTTGAGGAAGAGTAAATAACAAAGTATCGCCAAAAATATCTGGAGTAATTATTACTAGAAACATGCGAATCGCGATCACTAAACCTGCTGCAATTAAATAACCTTTAATAGATCTTGACCAGGGCGCATCACTTTTTCTAAATCTGACAACGATTAAAACCACAGAAATAATTGAAATCAATAAAACTGGATTTGTGGTACCTGCTGCCATTGCTGCTAAAAATATTGCCCACAACCACCAAGCACCAGAATGCAAAAAGCGGTGCTCAGTTAAAGATATTGGCTTATGCCATCTGCGGGGGGCAGATGGCATAAGAGTCTTGTTGGTTGGCAATTTAATTATTTCTTCTTACGCATTTTTAAAACAACTGCAAATGCGACGATGAGCACTGCTGCTAAACCAATTAATTGCAGATTGGTATTAGTTGGTGCTTCTTCTGCTGAAGTTGTTTCAACAATTGCCATATCTTCTGCGGTAGCCATTGCTGTTGGATCAGAAGTTGTTGATGCAATTTCTAAACCACATTCTTCCTTTGGATACCCATTAAGGCCACAAACAAAACCATCATTTGCTCTAACTTCTAGACCAGCTGCGTTTAGTGCATCTGCTGCAGTTTGTCCTTCAGTAACAGTTACGCATTTAATAACGTTTTCTGATGGTGGAGTTTCTCCTTCTGGTGCTGTTGCTTGATCGTTGAAATCAACGACAACTGCAACTCTTAGAGTTCCTGCTTGTTCAGATGTGTCTGGGCAAAGTTCTGCAAACACTGCACTTTCAGTTGGAGGCAAACCATTGTCTGCTCCAGTGATGGCAAATTTCCAACCAGTAACCATTTGATCTGTTGCTTTTAAAGTGCCAGCACCTTCATTTGCAAATGACCATGAGTCACTTGTTGTTACCCAAAAAGTCCAATAACGATAATCAGCAGCATTTGCTGGTGTTATTGAAAATAGGGAAGTGAAAATACTTGCAATAAAAATTACTGCGATATTTCTTTTTAACTGCTTCATTCGTTTCTCCTTGTGCTTTTGGCCGTAGGTGAGCGAAATGAGCGAGGCTTAAGAATTAATAATCTAAATACAAAACCCTTTGCATCAATAGATACAAAGGGAAGGTGGATCTAGAAAAACAATCCGGCCTGCCCCGTTTTCCTCGACGGTGCGTTGGACGACTCATTCCTTGTTAGGTAATCCGACTTGTCATTTGGCACCAGATTTTCATCTGGTGAATGACCCACGGTTGCGGGACAGTGCCGGTATCCGACCGGCTTCCCCTTTTACAAGGAACAGGTTTTCTTGCGTAAAAGACAACTTACAGGGGAACACTGCATCCCAGTCAATGGCAAAGAGGTGGTGAGTTGTGAAACTATTTATATAGGGAAACACAAGTTGTCGCGGGGGCACACTTGAAATTTCTCTAAGAGCAGGAGAAAGTCAAAATGGCATTTACCTGGGTTTATTTAGATGAAGCAGGAAAACCAGTTGCAGACTTACCAAAAGAAGCAGTGATCGCAGAATTTAAAACCAGAGCAGAAGCTGAAAGCTGGCTAACCACTAATTGGAAAAGTTTATTAAGTGGCGGAGTACATCAAGTATCTCTGTGGGATGGAACTGAATTGGCCATGGAAAACATGAGCCTTCATCCAGCTTAAAAAATTACTTAAATTCTTTTGGCGCTCCACCAATTTTTACAATTGATGGTGGAATACGTAATTGTCTTAATTGCAATGCGCGCATAAGGCCATAAAAAACTGCCCCTTTTCTTTCCTTTGGATCTGAGTAAGTTGCATTGATTTCTTTTTTAATTTTGAATCCCAACAAAACTTCATCAAGCAATGTGCCAAGCATCATCACTAACCACAGGAAATAAACAACTCGAGCAATTGTTGGATTAGGGATTAAAGATAGAACTAAAACAATTAAAGCTAAAGGTAGGAATAATTCACCAAAGTGCCAACGAGAATCAACCAGGTTTCTTACATGTCTTCTGACTGGACCTTTATCTCTAAACGGCATAGCCCATTCTTCGCCTCGGTTCATTGCCAAACGAGTTTCTAATCTTTGCTCGCGAGCACGTTGACGAACAGCTACTTTTGCTTCTTTGGAATCTTTAGGAACTTTCAAAGCTTTCTTACGCGCAGCTTCGGCGTCTTTTCGTTTAGGAGTTGGTTCTGATTTCATAATTGTTTTCTAGGTTAGCAGGTTTTGTTATGCCCCTGGCAAGGCCAACATTTGATTGAGGGCGATGCGGGCATAGGCCTTGGTGTCTTGGTCAACTTTGATCTGATTAACAACATTTCCATTTACTAGATTTTCTAATGAGGCAACTAAATGGGGCAAATCAATTCTGTTCATGGTGGAGCAATAGCAAATTGTTTTATCTAGAAAGGAAATGTTTTTATCTGGAAATTCTCGAGCAAGGCGTCTAACCAAATTTAGCTCTGTTCCAACAGCCCAACTAGTTCCTGGCCTTGAGGCTTTAATTGTTCTGATAATTCCTTCAGTGGATGCCACCACATCAGCAGCTTCTGCTACTTCATTGACGCATTCTGGATGAACAATGATTTTTACATCCTTTATGCGCTCTCTTACATCCATTACTGATTTCATATTGAATCTGGCATGAACTGAGCAGTGACCTTTCCACAGAATCATTTTGGCGTTTACAAGTTCAGCATCAGTTAAACCACCACGAGGTTTCAAGGGGTTAAAAACTACGCAGTCTTCCTTTTTTAATCCAAGTTTCATAACAGCAGTATTTCTACCTAGATGTTGATCAGGTAAAAATAAAACTCTTTCACCTTTAGCAAAAGACCAGTCCAAAGCTTTTTGAGCATTAGAAGATGTACAAACGGTGCCACCATTTTTTCCAGTAAAACCTTTAATTGCTGCAGTTGAATTCATATAAACCACTGGCACGGTTGTTTTGGCAATTCCTAAATCTTCGAGCACTGACCAACAAGTTTCTACTTGGCTAATTTCAGCCATATCAGCCATAGAACAACCAGCTGCTAAATCTGGCAGGATTACGTTTTGCAAATCAGTGGTAAGAATGTCGGCACTTTCGGCCATGAAATGAACACCGCAAAAAACTATGTAATCAGCATTTGGTCTTGCTGCTGCATCTTTTGCTAATTTAAATGAATCTCCAGTGGTATCAGCAAATTGAATAACTTCATCTCGTTGATAGTGATGACCCAAAATAAATAAACGATCACCTAGTTTTTCTTTGGCAACTAGAGCTCGCTCTACTAAATCAGGGGCAGAAGCTTTGGGTAATTCACCAGGGCACTCCACACCTTTTTCAGTGTCTGGATCGGAATAGTTTCCTAAAAGATGCAACAAAGGTGTTGGTGAAGGTTCAGTCCAAGTTGGTGCCATATACCAATCGTGTCATGTTCTACTAATGTTCGCGAGGTGCGCATAGTTATTGCCCCCGATTCATTTACTGGGACCCTGACAGCAGCCCAGGCTGCTTTGGCTATCAAAACTGGTTGGGAAAAAACCAGCAAAGCTGATTTCTTTTTGGCACCAATGAGTGATGGTGGTCCAGGTTTTATAGACGCCATCGAATTTGGTTTTGGGGGAACTAAAACTCATCACCACGTCACAGGTTTAGAAGGAACTCAAATAACTGTTCCACTTTTAATCGTGGGAAAAACTGCTTACATTGAATCTCATTTAATTGTTGGTCCACAACTAATTACCAAAGAGCCAAGAACTCCAGATAAATACACCTCTCGTGGCATAGGTGAATTAATCAATATTGCATTAAAAGAAGATTGCCAAACCATATTTGTGGGAGTTGGTGGAACAGCATCTATTGATGCAGGCCTTGGAATCCTAGAAGTTGTCGATAAAGAAAAACTAAACGATGTGGAATTAATTGCTGCAACTGATGTTGATGTTTTATTACTGGGAAACAGGGGAGCTGCCAAAGGATTTGGAGAACAAAAAGGTGCCAGTAAAGAACTAATTGACCAACTAGAAGCAAAACATGAAGACCTTGCAAAAACTACTCCTAAAAGAAAAGACAAAAAAGATGCAGCAGTGATGCTAGGAGCTGGAGCTGGTGGGGGAATTGGTTTTGCTCTGATGGCACTTGGTGCAAATCGTGTTAGTGGATTAGAACTTGTGACAGAATCTTTTGATCTGGCAAATGAAATAGCAAATAGTGATTTAGTAATAACAGGTGAAGGCAAACTTGATTGGCAAACTCTAAGAGGAAAAGTAATTACGGGTGTGGCAGATATTGCTACTGAAAGCGCTATTTCATGTTTGGCAATATGTGGTCAAGTAATTGCAGGTAAAAGAGAATTGGCAGCTGCTGGAATTGTTGGGGCTTATGGCTGCATCGAAGAAGGCGAAGAATTACCCGATGACCCATTTATGGCCCTGGTTTTCCTCGCGGAGCGGGTCAGCAGGACATGGTCGCAATAACGTGGCAATATAGATAGTGAAGGAAAGGTAAAACATGACCGCAGAAACCACAAACACCCAAGGTGTTTCATTAACCGATTTTGCAACAACAAAAGTTCGTACTCTTTTGAGTCAAGAAGGAAGAGATGATTTAGCTCTTCGAATTGCTGTGCAACCAGGTGGATGTTCAGGCATGCGTTACCAATTATTTTTTGATGATCGCTCCCTTGAAGGAGATGCCACGCACGCATTTGGGGACGTAAAAGTTGTAGTAGACAAAATGAGTGTTCCTTACTTAATGGGTGCAACTATTGATTTTGTTGACACTATTGAGAAGCAAGGTTTCACGATTGATAATCCAAACGCCGGGGGATCCTGTGCGTGCGGTGATTCTTTCCACTAAATCTTTCTTTTCCTTAAATAGTCACTATTCTTTCTAATTGTGACTTTAAATATTGCAATCACTGGCTCTATTGCCACAGATCATTTAATGCGCTTTCCAGGAAAATTCACTGACTCTTTAGTTGCAGACAAATTAGATCACGTTTCGCTATCTTTCTTAGTTGATGATTTACAAATCAGACGAGGTGGCGTTGGGGCTAACGTTGCTTTTGCCATGGGCAAGATGGGACTTCGACCAATTTTGGTTGGAGCTGTTGGAAAAGATTTTGCTGAATATAGATCTTGGTTAGAAAGACACAATGTTGATTGTGAATCTATTCATTACAGCGAAGAAAAACACACCGCCAGATTTGTGTGCACCACAGATGAAGTTGCTAATCAAATAGCTTCCTTTTATCCAGGTGCAATGAGTGAATCAAACCAAATTGAATTAGGCCCAGTAATTGATCGTTTAGGAAAAATTGATTTTGTTTTCATTGGCCCAAGTGATCCCGAAGCCATGATCAAACACACAGAAGAAGCAAAACAAAGAAAGATTGCATTTATTGCTGATCCAAGTCAGCAAATGGCTCGCATGGATGGAAAACAAATTGCTCAATTAATTGATGGTGCTGAGTATCTATTTATGAATGAATACGAATCTTCTTTGATTGAAAAGAAAGTCGGTTGGAACACTGATGAATTGATGAAAAGAGTTGGCACCGTTGTTACAACTCTTGGTGCAAAAGGTGCACGCATTCAAAGCAAACATGAAACTATTGCCACTGTTGCTTGTCCTCCAGAAGCAGAAAGAATTGATCCAACTGGAGTGGGAGATTCATTTAGAGCAGGTTATTTAGCAGCTCATTCATGGGGATTAATTCCTGAGCGCTGTGCACAAGTTGGTTCCATGCTTGCAACCTATGTAATTGAAACAGTTGGTACCCAAGAATATTCATTTACCAATACCGAATTTGTAAACAGATTCTCATCATTTTATGGGGCAAGTGCAGCCAGTGAAATTGAAAAACATTTAGTTAAATAACTTTATGCCCACTCCGCTTGCTGCTTCGGTTTGGGATTTTCCAACGCTAGAGCAAATACCTAAAGATGATTTAGTGATTTTGGGTGCTGATTTAAAACCTGAAACCGTTATTGATTCCTACAAACATGGAATCTTTCCTATGCATATTGAAGTTGCAGGAAAACAGCAAATTGGTTGGTGGTCGCCTCAACAGCGAGGAATTTTACCTTTGAACAAAATTAAAATTTCAAAATCTTTACAAAAATCTATGAAAAAGTTTCAAGTTACTTTCGATCAAGCTTTTGATCAAGTAATAGAGGGCTGTGGGGATGACAAAAGACCGCAAGGCTGGATCAATAAAGAAATAAAGATTGCTTACAAAAAATTATTTGAATTAGGTTATGTGCACTCAGTTGAAGTATGGAATAAAAATGATGAACTAGTTGGAGGACTCTATGGCGTGGAAGTTAAAGGATTATTTGCTGGAGAATCAATGTTTCATAAGGAAACTGATGCTTCCAAAACTGCCATGGTTTATTTAGTAAACAAATTGAAAGAAGCTGGGGGAGAAAGAATTTTTGATGTGCAATGGCAAACCCCACATTTAAAGTCAATGGGAGTAATAAAAATTCCTAGAAGCAAATATCTTTCACTTCTTCCAGAAGTGATGAAAACTAAACCTGCTTTTTAAATTCCTGCAGTTTCTTTTAATTCTTTCAGAGTTTCATTCAAAGCTTTTACGAAATCTAAAATATCTGAATCGCTAGCATTAAATGGTAAAGAAATTCTAATATTAATTTGTCCCTCAAAACCCATAGCAGCTAAAACGTGAGATGGTTTTACTTGATCAGGAGTGCAAGATGATCCACTTGAAATTGCAAAACCCCTTTTACTTAGGCCACTAACTAAAGCTTCTCCATCTATGTTTTTAATTATTGCTGCTAACACGTGAGGAACTCTTGCAACAGGATCTCCCAAAAGGGTTATATCTAAATTACTTGCTAGCAATTGCCTTAGATCATTAATCAATGTGCCAAGGGATTTAGCAATTTCAGATCTATTTAAAGTAATTTCTTCAAGGCTTGCCCCAATTGCCACTGCATGGGGAATGGAAACGTTATTGGAAAATTTATGATTTTCTCGACCATCATCCAACAGAATTGATTTAAATCT
>BJFU01000019.1 GCA_014190035.1 Actinomycetes bacterium
AACTTAACCCAATTAGAAGACGCAATTTGTAATTGCAAGAAATGTCCCCGACTCGTTAAGTGGACAAAAGATGTAGCAAAAGAAAAAAGAAAATCCTACGAAAATGAAACCTATTGGGGAAAACCCGTTCCAGGATTTGGTGACAAGAAACCAAAACTATTAGTCGTTGGACTAGCTCCAGGAGCACATGGGGCTAATAGAACTGGTCGAATTTTCACAGGAGATAGAAGTGGTGAATGGTTATTTCGAGCCATGCATAAAGCTGGTTTTGCTAATCAGCCCCAATCAATTAATAAAAAAGATGGTTTGAAATTAACTGATGCACGAGTAATAACTGCGGTTAGGTGTGCTCCACCTGATAACAAACCCACAATTAAAGAAAGAGACACTTGTAATAAGTGGATGGATTTAGAGTGGAAATTTATTGAAAAGGATTTAAAAGCAGTTGTGGCTTTAGGAAGTTTTGCCTGGAAGGCAGCAATTGACATTTTGCTCGAACAAGGATTTATTCCACAGGAAAAAGTTAAGTTTTCTCACGGCGCAAAATGTGTTTATCTAAAGCAAAATCATGAAATCACACTCTTAGGTAGCTATCACCCAAGTCAGCAAAATACCTTTACTGGCAGACTTACCGAAGCGATGTTGGATCAAGTATTTGGAACCGCTCGCAAACTGATTACAACCTAAAAGTAATCTGTTCCTATTGCCCTCGTAGCCCAATCGGCAGAGGCAGCAGACTTAAAATCTGCACAGTGTGGGTTCGAGTCCCACCGAGGGCACTCTTGAGCAATATAAATCAAGAACTTAGATTTTTTAAGTAAACACCTAAGAGTAAAGTCGTAATTAATATGAAAATTAAATCAGTCTCTATTTTGGTTTGTGCCCTATTTCTAGTTGCTTGTTCTTCAAGTAATGCAAGTCGTGGATCATTTATCGAAAACGATGCCACTAATTATTTAATGCCAAAATGTCCTCAATCAGATATTGCAGCATCTGAATCAAAAAACCAAATTGCAGCAGCAGTGTTGCAATGTTTGGGACATGATCAATTAGTGAATTTGGCAGGATTGCCAAGTGATCGACCTTTAGTAATTAGTTTTTGGGCATCCTGGTGCACAGTTTGTGCTGATGATGCTGTGGCATTTAATGCAGCCTTTAAAAAACTAAATGGTCAAATAAATTTTCTAGGGATTGCTTATCAAGATAAAGAAAAAGACTCAATTGCTGCTGCCTATAAATGGCAATTACCGTTTCCTAGTGTGCAAGATCCTAGAAGTCTTTTAAGAGATTATTACTCAATAAATGGTTTACCAATAACACTTTTACTTGATAAAGAGGGAAAGTTAATCGAAAGAATTATTGGACCAGTAGGAAATCCAGAAGATTTTATAAATCGAGTTACCGGAAAGCTAATTTCTTACTAAATTACCAACGCATCTTTACTTGATTACAATTTGCATGTAATTGATCTTCTAAAGCAATAATTTGACCATTTAGGTTCGCTCTAACATCAACTTGATCTACGGGATCATAAGTTGAGGCTCTTGCGGCATAGAGATTAGACATTTGTAATAACAATTCGGAACAAACTCCATATGAAGATTTACTGTATTTCAAGATTTTACTTGCGGCACCAAATTCTTTGCTTGCCATTTCAGGAGCACCAATTTTTCCTAGAACTCGATAATTATGTTCATTTAAATAATGTTGATTATCAACAATGGCAAAGTTTCTTAAGGCTTGAGTATTTGCTTTTTTAGAACACTTTGTTCCATCTGCTTTACATTTTGCTTGTGGAATAAAAGCATGTGCAGGAGTAAGGATTGCAAAAGAAAGAGATAGGGAAGTTAAAATGATTAGTAACTTCCTTTTCATATCTCTCCTTTATTAGTTAAGGCCACTTCGCAATTTCTTGCGAAATGGCCTTAAACGTTTAGCCAAACAACTAATTAGCTTTAATTACCAGCTAAGTGGGTTGAATGGTGATGGTGCTGGTGCATCTACTGCTGGAGCAGCTGGTGCTGCAACCTTTGGAGCAGATTTCTTAGAAGATTTCTTCTTGGAAGATTTCTTTGCAGATTTCTTCTTAGCAGTCTTCTTTTTCTTTGCAACTTTCTTCTTAGCAACCTTTTTCTTAGAAGATTTCTTTGCAGATTTCTTCTTGGCTACTTTACGTTTTGCAACTTTTTTCTTAGAAGATTTCTTTACAGATTTCTTCTTTGATACCTTGCGCTTTGAGCTCTTCTTGCTTGAGCTTTTCTTTGACTTCTTACGTGCTGCCACTTATCCTCCGTACGGGGTGGAATTACTTCCAATATTCTCGCACTATATCCGGGAAAATATCCAATCAGTACCCACTTTTTTGCCCCCAATTTAATGTGTTTTGTGTTGCCTAAATCCACTAATCTTGAGTCACATGAATAACACAATTTCCAGGCGTGGATTAGTCGCACTTATTGCTTCTATGTTGTCGTGGGGATTGGGCAATCCCTTCGCGGATATGGCAATAGATGCATTCAGCATCACTCAATTGCTATTACTAGAGATTTCCATAGGGTTTGCATTCGTTGCACTATATGTATTGATCAAATTTCGCAGATTAAGACTGCGGTGGAAGATTGCTTTGGCCTTGGGATTGCTGGAACCGGGCTTAACCTATTTATTCGGAAATATTGGATATGCCAATGGCACGGTTTCCACCGGTTTAATTGTGATGGCAACTGAAGTGTTCTTCGTAGCAATAATTGGAGCACTCTTTTTAAAGGAAGTTATTTCTCTTCGAATTGCTTTATCCATTGTGATGGGATTTTTTGGAGTAGTAATTGCGGTGTCAAAAGTTGGAGATAGTGGAGTTGATAACTGGTTAGGAGTTTTTGCCTTTGTCGCAGCAGCTCTTTCTGCTTCTTTTTACGTAATTGTTGCAAGACTTTATGCCACCCAAAACAATGTGGTTGATTTAGTTTTTGGTCAACTATTGGTTGGCACTATATTTGCCCTAGCTATCTTTTTTGGAACCAACTCAAACTTTAACAATGCTTCCAGTATTGAAATGAAATATTGGTTGGCTGCTCTTTTTGCTGGTTTATTTGGTGTTGCCATTCCATTTCTGTTGTTTAACTACGCATCGTCTTTGGTTCCTACTAAATATTCAGCCCTAGCCCTAAATGCGATTCCAGTTGTCGGAATTGGCTTTGGCGCACTCTTGGGTAGAGGTGTGCCCACCCCACTTCAGGCCCTAGGAGGCCTGATTGTCGTGGTGAGTCTCTACGTTGGCACGCGCGAAAAATAAAAACATGTTACTTTAAAAGGAGAGGAAATTAACTTTTCCTTCTACCTTCTAAAAGGAGAACAAAATAGACATGGAATCTAGAAACCCGGTTATCCGTCGCTATGCCGACTTTCAAAAACCAGGATCAGTACTTGGTAATAACCAAGGAGCAGTAATTACTTCAACACCAGTTGAAAGTTCCACAAAAACTTTTCCAGGAACAACTCCTGCTAAACCAGGAGAACGCGTTGTAACTATGGATGACGTAGTTATGAAATCTTTCGGCATGTTTGCTCTATTGCTCGCAGGCGCATTTGTTGGTTGGAATGCACCAGGTTTGGCAATAATGGCAGCTATTGCAGGTTTAGTACTAGGACTTGTTAACACATTCAAAAAGAATGTTTCCCCAGTATTAGTTCTTGCTTATGCCTTATTACAAGGAGTATTTGTAGGAGGAATTTCTTACATTTACCAAAATGCATTTGTTACAGATGGCACAAACATTGTCGGAAACACAATCATGTGCACCATGGTTGCTTTTGGAACAATGTTGTTCTTGTTTAAAACAGGAATCATCAAAGTAGACGCCAAGTTCACCCGCATGATGATGGTGGCCATGGTTTCTTACTTAGTAATTGCAGTAATTTCCATCGTGGCATCTTTCATGGGTGTTGGTGGAGGTTGGGGCTTTTATGGAGTTGGCGGAATTGGAATTTTACTTGCACTATTTGGTGTAGGTCTTGCTTCATTTTCACTAATGCTTGATTTCCAATCCATTCGTCAAGCAATCTCAATGGGGTTGCCTGAAAAAGAATCTTGGAGATTAGCTTTTGGTTTAACTGTAACTCTTGTTTGGTTATACCTAGAAATGTTAAGACTATTTGCAATCCTTGCAGGACGACGCGAATAGTTAGATATTAAAAAATAGCCTGGTGAAAATTCACCAGGCTATTTTTATTTAAACGACTGCTGGAAAAAATACTCCGGTTCGAGCATGACAGTCATAACCGTTGGGATTTTTCTTTAAATACTTTTGGTGATAATCCTCAGCTTCAAAATAAATATGATCAGAAGCCGGAATTATTTCGGTAGTAATTGAATCAAAGCCTTCATTTTTAATTGCTTTTTCATAAATATCTTTAGTTAATAATGCTTCATTTTTTTGTTCATCCGTTGTGTAGAAAATTACGCTTCGATATTGAGAGCCAATATCGTTTCCTTGACGGTTTCCTTGCGTTGGATCATGAATGGTCCAAAACATTTCTAGTAGTTGACGATAGGTAACAATTTTTTCATCGAATATAACTTTTACAGCTTCTGCATGTCCTGTAGTTCCTGTGCAAACTAATTCATAACTTGGGTTTTGTTTTGTTCCACCCATATAACCAACAGAGGTTTCAATAACTCCTTCGGTTTGCCAAAATCTTCTTTCAGCACCCCAAAAGCAACCAAGCGCAAAATAAGCAGTTTGAGTCATAAGTATTTATCTCCTTACTTAAATTGTGGTACACATTTCAGCTTTGCGCCAATTATTTAGTTACTTCAGCCTTGGGCTTTGTTTCAGGCATGATTACTGAGAAGAAAACAGCAACAAGTGAAACTGCAGCGCCTGTCATAAATGCCCAACCAAATCCCAGTGAATCAACTAATGCTCCTGCAACTATTGGACCAGCAATTGATCCAAAATCACTTGTCATTTGAAAAGCTGCCACAACAGGTCCACTCTTTTTTCCACCAGTTACGTCTCCAATTACTGCAGCAGGGGCAGATCCCATAAATGCAGCACCAATTCCTGCTATTGCCATAGAAATTAAATAACCAGTGGGGGTTTCAAATGCCACTAAAACAATTATTGAAATAAACAAAACAGAGGTACCAAAAATCATGGAAGGTCTTCGACCTTTAATGTCTGTTGATTTACCTGCGTATGAAAGTAATGCGGCTTGGGTAACACTTGTTGCTAAGAAACCAAAACCAATTAGGGATGGACTTGATTTAAGTTCCTCCACCACAAATAGAGGAATAATTGAAGATCTAATTCCAAAAGAAACAAATCCTGTTGCCAAGTTAACAGACAAGGCTGCTGAATAAGCACGATTCTTCAAGGCAGTGGTAAATGATCTTAAGGATTGCGAAACTTTTGATTTTTCCTTAATTTCCATGTTTTCTTTGTCATGTGCTTTTAAGAAAAATGCTGAAGCGCCAGCTGCTAATAAAAGAGTAAAAGAGTAAACAAAAAATGGTGCACGCAAAGAAATAGCTATAACAATTCCACCAACTGCAGGACCAGCTAAGCCTCCAACTAAAAATCCACCTTGAAATGCAGCTGCTGCTCTTCCTCTTTGATCTGGAGCAACTATTCGCAATAACAATGAAAAGGCAGAAACTGTAAACATAGTGCTACCTAGTCCACCAATGCCTCTAAGAACAATTAAATGATTAAAGTCTTGTGCTAAGCCTGCAAAGAAGCTTGATAAAGACACAATAAGTAATCCAAGAGTCAAAATAATTCTTTCGCCAAAGCGATTAACCCATAATCCAGCAATTGGTGCTGAAGCAAATCTCATGAAAGCAAAAACAGAAACGACAGAACTTGCTGCTAAAGCACTAACTCCAAATGATCTGGCGAATACTGGAATTGCCGGAGCCACGATTCCAAAACCAATGGCCACAAAAAAAGCAATTAAAGAAATGACTGCAACTTCGTTAGGAAGCCCTCGTAACCAAGGATTATGTCGAATTTTTCGACCCAGAGTTTGCAATAACGTCACAATAAGTTCTAGCCTAAGGGGTGTCAGTAGTTTAAACTTATTCAGATAGCCAAAAGCAAAGAGAGAGTTGGAGAAATTAGATGTCAGATAAACATCCTGTTTCTCTAAACGATATTCAAGAGGCTGCTAAAAGACTTAAAGGAATTATCAGACCTACAGTCATGGTTAATGCTGGATGGTTAGAAAGACAAATTGGAAGTCCTGTTTCTTTAAAACCTGAAAACTTACAACGAGCAGGTTCATTTAAAATTCGTGGTGCTTATAACTTGATGAGTCAACTTTCAGATGCAGATAGAAAAAAAGGTGTCATTGCTGCAAGTGCAGGAAATCATGCACAAGGTGTTGCCTTAGCTGCACAATTATTAGGAATTAAGTCAACTGTTTATATGCCAATTGGTGCATCAATTACAAAAGTAATGGCAACAAAAGGTTATGGCGCTGAAGTTAGATTCATCGGAGATCGCCTTGATGTAGCAATTGCTGCGGCCAAAGAAGAAAGTGAAAAAAATGGTTCTATTTTTATTTCACCTTTTGATCATGCCCACATTGTGGCCGGACAAGGAACTGTTGGTTTAGAAATATTAGAACAAATGCCTGATGTGAAAACTGTTTTAGTTTGTACTGGTGGTGGCGGATTACTTGCGGGAACTGCTTTGGCAATAAAAGCACAGAATCCAAAAATAAAAGTTATTGGTGTACAAGCTGCGAATGCAGCTGCTTATCCAAATTCCTTGAAAGAAGGAAAACCAATTGCGTTGGAATCGATGAATACAATTGCTGACGGCATTGCTGTTGGAAAACCTGGTGAAATTCCCTTTGGAATTATTCAAGATTGTGTTGATGAAATTATCACCGTAACTGAAAGTCAATTATCGGTTGCAATTTTACAAACTTTAGAACGCGGAAAATTGCTAGTCGAACCAGGTGGAGCTGCTGCAGCTGCTGCATTCATTGCGAATCCAAAAGCATTTGAAGGACCAGTTGCAATTGTGTTATCTGGTGGAAATATAGATCCGTTGTTATTAGAAAGAATCATGCAAACAGGACTTGCTTCAGCGGGAAGATATTTAACAGTTCGTATTCGAATCAAAGACAAACCAGGATCTCTTGCACAATTACTCACCGAAATTGGTGGCATTGGTGCAAATATCCTGGATGTTTTCCACTTAAGAACCGATCCAATGCTTGCCTTAGATGAAGTAGCAGTGAATATCACAATGGAAACTCGTGGCACAGATCATGAAAAAGATGTGCTTACTCGCATCAAAGCTCTAGGCCATGATGCTCAAGTCCAATAGTTCAAGTAATATTAATTTTAAATAAATAACTTCAGGAGTTTTTTTGTCAATCGCAATTCAAGCTAATAACTTAGTTAAAAAATATGGCGAAGTAGTTGCCCTTGATGGCTTATGTTTAGAAGTTGAACAAGGTACCGTTTTTGGATTACTTGGTCCAAATGGAGCAGGAAAAACCACCACGGTTCGAGTTCTGACAACACTTTTAAATCCAGATTCAGGAACCGCCATTGTTGATGGCGTTGATGTTTTAAAAGATCCAGTGCATGCCCGCGAAATCATGGGTTTATCAGGACAAAATGCTTCAGTTGATGAAAACTTAACCGGGATTGAAAACCTAATCATGTTAGGAAGACTATTTAGACTTCCTAAAAAAGAAGCCGTAATAAGAGCAAATGATTTATTAGAACGATTTAATTTAAATGATGCAGCAAAAAGAATTGTTAAGACTTATTCAGGCGGTATGCGCAGAAGACTAGATTTAGCTGCATCATTAATTGCAAAACCAAATATTTTGTTTCTAGATGAACCAACTACAGGTTTAGATCCACGTTCAAGACTAATGATGTGGGAAGTAATCCAAAACCTGGTAAATGAAGGCACCACTGTTTTGTTAACCACCCAATACTTAGAAGAAGCAGATCAATTAGCAAAAAAAATTGCCGTAATTGATAAAGGAAAAGTAATTGCTCAAGGAAGTGCTGATGAACTTAAAACTCAGGTAGGTGGCGAAAGAATTGAAGTTGTTGTTTCATTAAGACAATCTCAAGCTGCAGCCCAAGCGTTGCAATCAATGTCTAGTGGAAAAGTTGTAGTTGAAGGCGACCATGTGCAAGTTCCTGTATCTGGCGGTGGCGTAAAAGTTGTTGAAGCTGTTAGAGCCTTAGATATAGCCAAAATTGAGATTAAAGAAATCCAATTAAGAAGACCAACCCTTGATGATGTGTTTTTATCATTAACAGGTCATCACGCTGAAGAAATTAAAGTTGAAGAAGATATAGCACCTAAGAAGGGTCGCCGATAATGAATCCACGTTCCATAACTGAGCAATATGCCAGCAAGCACGGAAAAATTTATTGGTTACTCCATGATTCATCTGTGATTGCTTGGAGAAATCTACTTAGATTCAAACGAAATCCTGAAGTGCTTTTCTTTGATGTTGTGCAACCAATTATTTTTATTTTATTATTCGCCTATGTTTTTGGTGGAGCAATTGATGTGGGCGATAGTTCATATAGATCATTTTTGATTCCAGGAATTTTTGTACAAACAATTGCTTTTGCTGGAGCATCAGCTGCAATTGGCTTAAATGCTGATATGACTTCAGGAATTATTGATCGCTTTAAATCACTACCAATGAATACAACTGGTGTTTTATTAGGCCAGAACTTTGCTGATTTAGTTCGAAGCGTCATAACTTTGTTCATCATGTCTCTAACTGGTTTTGCAATTGGTTGGAGAATTAGCGGCGGATTTACTAATGCAGTAATTGGATACTTACTGTTGCTAGCATTTGGTTTTTCAATGGCTTGGATTGGTTCCACAATTGGTTTGTCAGTTTCATCTCCACAAGTAGCAAGTACCGCAGGTTTTGCGTGGTTATTCCCATTAACGTTTTTATCTAACGCATTTGTGCCAACTGAAACTTTGCCTACATGGTTAAGATTCTTTGCCGAGTGGAATCCAATTACATCAATTGTTGCTGCGGCAAGATATTTGTTTGGCTATCCAATGCAAGTTGCCCCTGATGCACCTTTTTCACTGCAACATCCAATTTTGACCACAGTCATTTGGTTAGTTGTAATCAATGTTATTTTCATGCCATTGGCTGCAAAGAAATTTAGAAAAGCAACCAGTCGTTAAGCCTGGTAAATTTCAACTTTCTTAATTGCAATAGTTATTTCTTTTCCATTTGGTAATGCAAAAGAAGAATTATCGCCTTGTTTCTTACCTATAACTGCATTGCCCAGAGGTGAATCTGGGGAATAAACATCCATAGTTGAATGCACTGCTTCTTCTCTGGAAACTAACCAAAATCTTTCAGAATCTCCATCTGCAAATTCAACTGTTACAACATGACCTATGGCAATTGTTCCAGTGTCACTTGGTGGAGTTCCAATTTGGGCATTTTCTAACATTTGTTTAAGTTGGCGAACTCGTGCTTCGTTTTTACCTTGCTCTTCTCGAGCTGCGTGGTAACCACCGTTTTCTTTTAAGTCGCCTTCCTCACGCGCTAATTCAATTTTCTTAGTAATTTCAGCACGCATCGGACCAGAACGCTCAACAAGTTCAGCACTTAGTCGATCAAATGATTCTTGGGTTAACCAAGTAGATGCAGTATTCATAGTCTCTAATTGTACTTACTTGCCGGAATTAACGGCTGGGGGATCTTGTTGGGGGATTTCAACACCTGGTGCAAATTGAGGTGCTGGAAATAAAGTCGAATTTGGATCATCATCACAATTCATAATTTCAACAGTAAATGCTTCACTAGCAGTTTTTAAAACATAGTTGATTTGTTTATAACCGGAACCATCTTGTGGAATTTCTAGAATCGCATAACCAATATCGGTCATATAGAAATCTTGAGATCGAACTAAACACCAAACATTCATATCAATTGGTCTGTTTATCTCAAAAATAACTTCAACATTGTTTTTATCCTTTATTTCCCAAGCAAGTAATTTTTCATTTAGGGGAGGATTAATAACACGAGTGATTCCAGTTGTAACAAAGGCACCAATTACTAAGACAAAGATTGCAGCAACAATTACTAGAAACCAAGGTTTACCCGGTTTTGGATATCTTTCTTGAATGTGTGGTGGCCATTGATCTCGATTGGTTACCAATTGCTTTTCCCCATAGAATTTGGTTTGTACTTAAGACTTTAGTACCTAGATTTAAAGGACAAAAATTGACGCAACTTCGCCTCCTAACTGTTCATGCTCATCCTGATGATGAAGCAAGTAAGGGTGCGGCCACTGTTGCCAAATACGTAGCAGAAGGTGTGGAAGTAATGATTGCCACTTGTACGGGTGGTGAACGAGGAGATGTTTTAAATCCAAAATTAAAGAATCCAGAAAATGAAAAACAATTAGCCGAAATAAGAAAAAAAGAGATGGCAGAGTCCATCAAAGTCTTAAGAGCAAAACACACCTGGCTTGGATTTGAAGATTCTGGTTGGCCAGATGGAGAACCAAAACCCCCACTTCCTAAAGGATGCTTTGCTGATATTTCAATTGAAGAAGCAGCTAAGCCATTAATTAAATTAATCAGAGAATTCAAGCCACAGGTTTTAATCACTTATGACGAAAATGGTGGATACCCACATCCTGATCACATTCGCTGCCACGAAATAACAATGTTCGCCTATGAGAACGCAGGACGAGTAAATAAGTATTCTGACCTTGGTTTTGCTTGGCAGCCATTCAAGCTTTATTACCAAATGTCATTTAATTCAAACCAAATGAAAGCAATTGATAATGCATTCAAAGAATTAGGAAAAACAAATCCATATGCAGAATGGATGGATGAATCAAATGATGATTCCCATCGAATTACAACTCAAATTAATTGCGCTGAATATTTTGACAAAAGAGATAAAGCTCTGCTTGCTCACGCCACCCAAGTAGATCCAGATGGAGATTGGTTTGCCCTTCCAACGGATGTGGCAAAACGCATTTGGCCCACAGAAGATTACGAATTGGCTATCACTCGTGTTGCAACTAAAACACCAGAAACTGATTTGTTTGCTGGATTGCGATAGATTAATAACATGTTAAATAAAATCATTTTATTTTTAGCAGAAACCCCAGCTCCTGAAATTGATCCTGATCGAGTTCGTCCTGGTTTAGCTGGACTTTTTTCATTCTTTCTTTTAGGTCTAGCAGTAGCTGTAATTTCTTATTTCATGAATCGAAGTTTAAAAAGAACCGACCAAAGATTTAAAGACGAGAAATAATTACTAATGCCTCCAATTGGTGATGTGATCGCATTTGCGATTGCATCTTTTTTAATCATCATCATTCCTGGGCCAAGTGTTTTATTTACCATTGGTCGAGGAATATCTTTTGGCAGAAAAGCAGCTTTAGTTAACGTTGCTGGAAATTCTGTGGGAATGTTAACTGGTTCATTAGCTGTGGCTATTGGAATTGGATCTTTTGTACAAAGTTCTGATATTGCATATGCAGTTGTGGGTGTTCTAGGCGGAGGATACTTAATTTATTTAGGCTATGACGCTGTCAAGACTAGAAAAGATGTTGCTCAAGCGCTAGTTACAAAAGCGGATCCCAAACCAATGGGACAACTTTTCAGACAAGGTTTTGTTGTTGGATTCTTAAATCCAAAATCTTTGGTTTTCTTTGCCGCAATTTTGCCTCAATTTGTGGATCGAAGCCAAGGTCAAATAATCCAGCAAATGATTTTTCTGGCCATGATCTTTTTCGTGATTGCAGTACTAAGTGATGGCACCTGGGGGATAGTCGCAGGAACTGCCAGACATTGGTTAGCTGGAACTCCAACTCGAATTGAAAAGATAAGTGGAGCAGGAGGCTTTGTCATCATTGCCTTAGGAATAAGCGTCATCATTTCTGCCTTCAACCGTTAACTTCAACTTGGGCGAGTCGTGCTCGGGTCGGCCTTGAATTTCCTCTAGCGTTATTTCATAACTTCTATACAACTGAAATAACGTTTAGGGAGTCTTTTAGTGTCAGCTGCTCGCAGGGCCGAACCAAACATTCGAACCTACGTGCTCGACACATCAGTTTTACTTTCAGATCCAAAAGCGATGTATCGCTTTGCAGAACATGAAGTTGTAATTCCATTAATCGTTGTTGCTGAATTAGAAGCTAAAAGAACTCATCCTGAACTTGGATTTTTTGCCAGAGCTGCTCTTCGTCAATTAGACGAAATGAGAGTTGAACATGGTCGCCTGGATCAACCAATGAAAGTTAATGATGATGGTGGCGAATTAAGTGTTGATATGTCACACGCGGATCCTTCACTTTTGCCAACTGCATTCTTACCACTTGATAATGATGGAAAAATTCTTGCTTGCGCAAAACTTTTATCAACTCAAGGTGCAGATGTTTTTGTTGTAAGTAAAGACTTACCAATGCGAGTTAAAGCATCAGCACTTGGTTTATCAGCAGAGGAATATCGCGCTGAATTTGTTACTTCAACTGGTTGGACTGGAATTTCAGAAATTAGTTTAGGAGATAGCGAAGTTGATGATCTTTATGCCAATGGATTTATCGATCACGATTTAGCTAGAGAATTGCCATGTCACACAGGTTTAATTCTTACTTCTTCCAAAGGAAGTGCATTGGGAAGAGTTACTACAGATAAAAGAATAAAACTTGTCAGAGGAGATATTGACGCTTTTGGAATTCATGGCCGAAGCGCAGAACAGCGTTTAGCACTTGAATTATTACTTGATGAAGAAATAGGAATTGTTTCACTTGGGGGAAGAGCTGGAACTGGAAAGAGTGCACTTGCATTGTGTGCAGGATTAGAACATGTTTTGGAAAGAAATAATCACCGAAAAGTTATGGTCTTTAGACCTCTTTATGCAGTGGGCGGACAAGAATTAGGTTATTTACCTGGCACTGAAGGTGAAAAAATGAGTCCTTGGGCTCAAGCAGTTTTTGACACACTCGGGGCAGTGACAAGTCCAGAAATAATCACCGAAGTAATTGCACGAAACCTAATCGAAGTTTTGCCCTTAACTCATATTCGTGGACGCTCATTACATGATGCATACGTGATTGTTGATGAAGCACAAAGCTTAGAAAGAAATGTTTTATTAACAGTCCTTTCTCGTATTGGTAAAGGTTCGAGAGTTGTGTTAACTCATGACGTTGCGCAAAGAGATAACTTAAGAGTTGGTCGTCATGATGGAGTTGCAGCAGTGGTAGAAAAACTTAAAGGTCATCCATTATTTGCTCACGTAACATTAACTAGATCTGAAAGATCTCCAATTGCTGCTTTAGTTACAGATTTACTGGAAGATCAACCAGTTTAATTTCAGCCTGATTCAGGACCCACTGGAATAGTTTTACCTAAAGATCTTGTTACAGAATCAAAGAAATTATTTCCTTTATCATCGACTACCACAAATGCTGGAAAGTCTTTAATTTCAATTTTCCATACAGCTTCCATACCTAATTCTTCAAAATCAAGAACTTCTACTTTTGTAATGCAATCTTGGGCAAGTAATGCTGCTGGACCACCAATAGAACCTAAATAAAAACCACCATTAGTTTTGCATGCATTTGTTACAACACTGCTTCTATTTCCTTTTGCCAGCATGATCATTGAACCACCAGCTTTTTGGAAACGGTCAACATAAGAATCCATACGTCCGGCTGTTGTTGGACCAAAAGATCCTGAAGCCATTCCAGTTGGAGTTTTTGCAGGACCTGCGTAATAAACAGCATGGTTTTTCATGTATTCAGGCATTGCTTTGCCTTCATCTAGCATTTGATTAATTTTGGCGTGAGCTAAATCTCTAGCAACAATCATGGACCCTGAGAGTGCAACTCTTGATTTAACTGGGAGTTTAGAAAGTTGAGCCAACACTTCTTTCATTGGTTGATTTAAATCAATTTTCGTCATGTCGTCGTTTAGATGAGTATCAATTACATCAGGTAAAAATTGTGCTGGTTCGGTTTCTAATTGTTCTAAGAAAACACCATCTTTATTAATCTTGGCTAAAATTTGTCGATCCGCTGCACAAGAAACAGCAATTGAAACAGGCAAGGATGCACCATGGCGGGGAAGTCTAATTACTCGAACATCGTGACAGAAATACTTTCCACCAAATTGTGCCCCGATGCCAAATTTTTGACTCATCTCAAGAACATGTTGTTCCATTTCTAAATCTCTAAATCCATGTCCATCAATAGTTCCTTTAACTGGCAAAGTATCAAGTGATCTAGTTGAAGCAAGCTTGGCAACTTTTAATGAGTATTCAGCACTTGGACCACCAATCACAATTGCTAAATGATACGGAGGACAAGCTGCTGTTCCCAGGAGTCGAAGTTTTTCATCTAGGAATTCATCTAATTTTTCAGGATTTAATAATGCTTTAGTTTCTTGAAACATTAATGATTTATTTGCAGATCCTCCACCTTTTGCCATGAACATAAATGAATATTCCAATTCATTTCCTGGTTTGGTGTCGGCATAAATTTCAATTTGGGCTGGAAGATTAGTGCCGGTATTTTTTTCTTCCCACATAGATAAAGGGGCGAGTTGGGAATATCTCAAATTCATTTTTTGATAAGCGTTAAAGATTCCTTCAGAAATAACTTTTTCATCATGAGAATTTGTTATTACGTTTGCACCACGTTTACCAGTAATAATTACAGTTCCAGTGTCTTGACACATTGGTAAAACTCCACCAGCTGAGATGTTGGCATTCTTTAATAAATCAAGGGCTACGAAGCGATCATTATTACTTGCTTCTGGATCATCAAGTATTTTTCTTAATTGCTTTAAGTGACTAGTTCTTAATAAGTGTTGGGTGTCATGCATTGCTTCAAAAGTTAATTTCTTGATGGTTTCTGGTTCGATAACCAAGAATTCTTTATCGCCTAGTTTTTCAATTTTAAAACCAGTATCAGAGATTTTTCTGTATTCAGTGGAATCTTCACCAAGGGGCAGAAGTTCTGTGTATTTGAACTCAGCCATGGTGATTTTTCCTTTCTTGATTAATCTTTTCACCTCTTAGCCTATTCGCAAGATGTGGGAATGTGAGATATCGGTAACAATGGTGTTTATGAGTGAGAAAAAACCTCGATCAGCACAGTCTGTTTCAGACATGATTCGCTCACTAGGAGCAGTTGGTCTCTTAGTTGGTTTGCTTGCAACTTTTGTTTGGTTAACAAGAACAGATTCAGAACAAGTTTTAAGAGAAGTTAATTGGCAAGGAATAGCAATTGGTGCTCAATCCAGAACTGACATCCCAACTCTTGGTCCAGTTGGTTTAGATAAATCTTGGGTTGCCACAAGTGCTCGTTTAGAAAATGTTGGAGATACTCAAGTTTGGAGAGTGGGTGTTGTTTCACCAACTACAGAATATGTAAGTGTAATTGTTTCTAAAACTGACATAAAGAAATTAATTAAAACTTATGTAAATATTGAAAGTGAAGAAGAAACAACTAGAGTTATTGGAAATAAAACCTATACTGCTTTGGAAGACCAAGAAAATAGAGCTTTATATATTTCAGAAGCTGGAATTAATACACTTATTTATTCAACTGCTAATTGGGATGAAATTACAAAATTTGTGGAAAGTTTAAAAGTTCCCACTAAATAACTATTCTTCATCGTCCTCTTCGTCTTGAGTTAATTCTTCTAATCTTTCTTGGGCGTTATCTAAAATTGTTTGACACAATGCTGCTAATTGTTCGCCCTTTTCCCACAGCTTTAAAGTTTCCTCTAATGCGAGATTGCCAGATTCAAGTTGGGTAACAATTTCTTCCAAAGCAGTTCTTGCCTGCTCGTAAGACATGTTTGCATCTTTTGCCATGGGTTAACTCTATTTCTTCTATTTAGTTACTTGTGCTTTGAGGGAATCTTTTTCAACGCGAATGTCTAGAACTTCGCCAATTGAGGCATCACTTGATTTTCTGATCAGTTTTCCATCTTTGCCTCGAACAATGGCAAAACCTCGGGCAAGAGTTCCCATTGGTGAAAGGGTTCGCAATTGCGCTAAACGTGGTTTAAACCAAGATTGCTCATTATTAATTTTTGAAGTTATCAATTCTCTTAAACCACTCTTAAGATCGAATAATTCATCTCTATGAGTTTGAATAAATTCACTAGGAGAATTAAGTGCTGAAGTTTCTAATAATCTTTCCAAGGAAACTTGTTCTCTTTCAATTCTATTACTAATTCTTTCTCTCATGGAATCAATAAATCTGTCAATTAAATCTATTTCATCATCTAAGTCTGGAACAATTTTTGATGCAGCATCAGTTGGAGTTGATGCTCTTAAGTCTGCAACATAATCAAGTAAAGGAGTGTCTTGTTCGTGTCCAATGGCACTAACTACTGGGATAACTGAAGCAGCTACAGCTCTAATTAGTAATTCATCAGAAAATGGAAGAAGATCTTCAAAAGATCCACCACCACGAGTAATAACAATTACATCAACTTTCTTTTCAGCATTTAGTTGAGAAAGACTTGCTCTAACTTCACTTGATGACTTAACACCCTGTACAGCTACTTCGTGCACATCAAATTCAATTCCAGGCCAACGAAGTTTGGTATTTTCAATAACATCTTTCATCGCAGCACTGGCGCGACCACAAATCAAACCAATTTTCTTAGGTAAAAATGGAATTGCTTTCTTTCTTTCAGGTGCGAAAAGTCCTTCTGCTGCAAGTTTTTGTTTTAATTTTTCTAACTGAATCATCAGTTCACCTAAACCAACAGGAGATATTGCTTTTCCTCTAATAATTAATGATCCACGATTCATCCAAAATTCTGGTTTTCCGTGTACTAATACTCTTAAGCCACTTGTAATTTCAGTTGGTGAATTTTCAATAACTGATCTATTAAAAACAACATTTAGTGTGGCATCAGCAGAAACATCACGTAGATCCATAAACACCCAGTCAGAACCAGGTCTAATTTTTACCGAGGTAATTTGTCCTTCAATCCAAACCGAAGGCAATTGAGTAATAATTTCTGATAAAGCTCTGGCCGCATCTTTAACTTGAATTGCGTCTTCTGGTGATTGTCCTGTTGCCATAGGAATCAGCGTAGGTGCTCAAGATGCTTCAGACAACGTGAACGCCTACGATATTTATCGTGACCACCACAACAGGAAAAGTGCTCTTAGCAGCCCCCCGTGGATATTGCGCTGGCGTTGATCGCGCTGTTGTCACCGTTGAAAAAGCACTTGATGTACACGGTGCACCGGTTTATGTCAGAAAACAAATTGTTCATAACAAACACGTTGTAGAAACATTAGAAAAACGTGGAGTAATTTTCGTTGATGAATTAAGCGAAGTTCCTGAAGGCTCACTTGTGGTATTTAGTGCTCACGGAGTTTCTCCTGCAGTGCATGAGCAAGCCAAAGAAAGAAACCTAAAAACAATTGATGCTACTTGTCCTTTAGTTACAAAAGTTCACAATGAAGCAAAGAGATTTGCCAAAGATGGTTACAAAATTATTTTGATTGGGCATGAAGGACACGAAGAAGTTGAAGGAACAATGGGTGAAGCCCCAGACAACATGGTGTTAGTAGATGGATTAGATCAAGTTGAAAAACTTGAAGTTAAAGAAGGCGAAAAAATAGCTTGGCTTTCTCAAACCACATTGTCTGTTGATGAAACTCTAGAAACCGTTCATGCTTTAAAGAAAAAACTTCCAGTTTTAATGGATCCACCATCTGATGACATTTGTTATGCAACTCAAAATCGTCAAGCAGCAGTAAAAAACATTGCTCCAAAAGTTGATGTATTAATCGTGGTTGGTTCTAGCAATTCCTCAAACTCCGTAAGACTGGTAGATGTAGCTCTAGAAGCTGGAGTAAAGAAATCATTCCGAGTCGATTCAGAAAGTGAATTAAAGAAGGAATGGTTTGAAGGAGCAAAATCTGTGGGCTTAACAAGTGGAGCTTCAGTTCCTGAAGAACTTGTTGATGGAGTTCTATCCTGGCTAAACAAAAATGGTTTTGGTGATGTTGAAGAAGTTGAAACAATTGAAGAACATATTACTTTCTCACTACCAGTTGAAATTAGAAAAGATCTAAAAGCAGCAGGAAAAGCTTAAGCGCTTCTTCTTATTCTTAAGAACGCAATGGCAAAAGCAATTGCAGTTGATCCAACCATCCAAGGTGCATTAAAAGCTAAAGTCGTTAAAATCATGGCCACTTGTTTTAACATAAAAGAACCAGTTGGACTAAGAGTTAACTGTCCTAAAATTAAAGAAACAATGAAATAAGCAACAGGACCAGCAATAACAGGATCCCAAGCATGCTTCATTTCAATAGTGGCGGCTAAATAAAGCAAAGTAATTGAATAAGCAAAGCTAGTAATAATTCCAATTCGACCAGTTAACAAAACATCAATCAGACCAATTATTAATGGCACAACCAGGATTAAGAGCACTGCAGTTTTTGCAGGAAGTGGAGGTTGTAGCCAAGAAACTCTTTCTGAAAAAGAAACACGTTCTTTGTCATGTTGAGTTAGTTGTTCAGTTATTACTTGATTAGGAGAAGTTCCTTTATAGAAGTTTTCAACTTTTTTAGCTATTTCTTGTGAATCAGCAAATTTATCTTCAGTGTTTTTTTCACGTCTTCTGGCAAGTGCTGGAAATGCTTTTTCACTTTGTGGTCCAGTTGCGCCCACTGCTCGATAAAAGCGTGGTTCTAATTCGCGACGGTTTTCTTCACTCACAACTAAGACCCTAGCGAACTAATTAGGACTAATCGTCCAAGCCTTCAAGTTCTAGGAGAGCATTTTCGCCACTGAAGCGAGATTTAGATAAACCTGTGGAAACTTCGTCAGGTGCTTCTATTTGTTTTGTGGTGGGCACACCTTTTTGCGCTAAGCGTTTGGCTTGCGAAACTGCTTGGCGATCAAAAGAGGAAACAAATGAGTTATAGCCATCAACGGCTTTACTTAAACCAGAACGCATGGTGTCAATGTGTTCCACTAATTTAACTAAGCGCTTTAACATTTCAGCACCCATGTTTCTGATTTCTTCGGCGTTATTATTTAAATCTCTTTCACTCCAACCAAAAGAAATTGTGCGAAGTAAACCAAGCATGGTGGTAGGAGTGGCTGGAATTATATTTTTACCAAATGCTTTTTCTAATAAAAGCCCATCAAAATCAAGTGCTGAAGTTAACAAAGAATCAAAAGGAAGAAATAAAATTACAAAGTTTGGGGATTTGGCCGATGTGGTTTGGTATTCCTTGGCAGATACTTCATTAATTCTGTTACCTAAATCTTTT
>BJFU01000020.1 GCA_014190035.1 Actinomycetes bacterium
ACTCTGATGCCTCTTTTCTTGGTAGACAAGAATTCTTTAATTGCAGCTTTTTTTGCTCTGGCAACAATATATTCAAGCATCGCACCACTTGAGAAATCTTTACAATACAGAATTTCCTTATCGCCATTTACGTAAGTTACTTCTATAAAACGATTTTGATCACTTTCTGTATACATTTGTTCCACTGCTTTATCGAACATTGTTTTAATTGTTGCTTGTCTATCACCTTTATGAAGAGCGAGATCATCTTCATTAATTGGCAAATCACTTGTTAAATATTTTGATAGAATTTCGGCTGCTCCTTGAGCATTAGGTCTTTGAATTTTTATCTTCACATCTAGTCGACCAGGGCGAAGAATAGCTGGATCTATCATGTCTTCCCTGTTTGATGCTCCAATAACAATCACATTTTCAAGACCTTCTACACCGTCAATCTCACTTAATAGTTGTGGAACAATCGTGTTTTCAACATCACTTGAAACACCGCTACCACGTGTCTTAAATAAAGAATCCATCTCATCAAAAAATACGATTACGGGATTACCTTCACTTGCTTTGTCTCTGGCTCTTTGAAAAATCATTCGAATATGTCTTTCGGTTTCTCCAACATATTTATTTAGTAATTCAGGACCTTTTATATTTAAGAAATAAGATTTACCATCTTCATTTCCTGTTTTTTCTGCTACTTTTTTAGCTAAGGAATTTGCCACGGCTTTAGCAATCAGTGTTTTTCCACATCCAGGAGGTCCGTAAAGTAAAATACCTTTTGGTGCTTTTAATTGATGTTCAGCATAAAGATCTTTATGCAGGAACGGTAATTCAACAGCATCACGAATTTGTTCAATTTGTGCACCGAGGCCGCCGATATCTTCATAGTTTACATCTGGAACTTCTTCTAGTACTAATTCTTCAACTTCACTCTTTGGTATCTTCTCGTAAACAAACCCACTTTTAGAATCTAGTAATAAAGAATCTCCTGTTTTAATATTTACATCTGTTAAAGATTCGGCAATCCTTACAACTCTTTCTTCATCTGCTCGACCTATGACTACTGCGCGTAAATTGTTGTCTAGAAGATTCTTAAGTTTTACAATCTCTCCAGCAATCTCAAAACCATGAATTGAAATAATATTTAGGGATTCATTTAAAACTACTTCTCGACCAGAAGATAGTTGACTTCTATCTATTTCAGGAGAGATCGTGACTCTCATTTTTTTGCCGTTTATCAATACATCGGCATCATCTTCATACAAATCTAGAAAAATTCCGAATCCTGAAGGAGGAGCACCAAGTTGCTCAACTTGATCTCGCAGACTTAATAATTGTAATTTTGCATCAGACAAAAGTGTGGCTAAGTCGGCGTTTTTTTGCTGCAAACCTTCTACAACTTTATTTATTTCTGCTAATGAATCATTGGAAGTTACGTCTTGAGACATGTTCCTCCAATAATCTAGATATTAATTCTATCTTTATTTGTCTTCTTCTGCTTCTTCAGACTGTTTGGTGATGTAGTCAGCACCATAGGCACCCTTAGCCGGCTTTTGACGTCTGGCGGGCACCGCAACTCCATCAGCCATTCTTCGACTGTGCACCAGAAATCCAGTATGTCCGTTCATTCGATGCTTTGGTCGAACTGCAAGACCTTGCAAGTGCCATTCGCGATAGAGAGTCTCTGATGCAATTGCATCGGTCCAGTTATTGGTTTCTTTTAGAGCTTCAACTAATTTTGACATCTGTGTAGTGGTTGCTAAATATGAAACAAAGTGACCACCAGGTCGAAGATGTTTATAAACAACATCAATCATGTCCCAGGGATTTAATAAATCTAGAACAATGCAGTCGAATTTTTCATCACTTGAGAATTCTGAAATATCAGTTAAAACTAGATTCCAATTCTTAGGTACATAACCTAAATAACGTTCAACATTTTTACTTGCTACCTTTAAGAATTCTTCCCTTATCTCACATGATGTTAAGGAACCTGAGTCTCCAATTGTTCTCAAAATATGCAATGTTAAAGAACCAGAACCAACTCCAGCTTCTAGAACTTTAGAACCAGGTTTCATATCCCCTAACTCAACTATTTGAGCCGCATCTTTGGGATAAATTACTGCAGCACCTCTGGGCATACCAACAACAAAATCTTGCAATGCGGGAGTAAAAATTGTGTAAAGCATTCCACTAGAACTTGCAACTACTCCGCCTTCACCAGCGTTAAGAATTTCATCATGATTTATCGACCCATGATTTGTGAAGAATTGCTTTCCTGATTCCAGGGTGACAGTGTGCGATCTACCTTTTTGGTCTGTGATCGTCACTAAAGCACCAAGAGAAATATTCATATTCACAAAAGTCTACGAAAGAAGACAAATTGTCAGTGTTTGAGCCTATGGTTGACTCATGCCAGAAAAAGAAATGCTTCAACTTTCACCTTCACGTATCTCTGATTACCAACAATGCCCTGCTTTATACAAATATCGAGCAATTGACAAGATGGTTGAAAGACCAGGCTTAGATGCACTTAGAGGTTCCTTGGTTCACCTTATTTTAGAACAAATTTTCAAGAATGCTCCATCAGATCGTGATTTCACAAAAGCTGTTTCATTAACTAATGAATGCTGGCAAGAATTAGTCAAGCTTGAACCAGAATTGATATGTGCACTAGATGATAAAATACCTTTTCCACTCACTGAATCTGTCGAGATATCGCAAGAAAGATTAAACGTTCTTTTTGAAGAAGTTAAAACACTCATTGCCAACTACTACGCGTTAGAAGATCCTTCTAGAATTCAACCAAAATCTACAGAAGAACTTATTGAATTTGATTTATCAGACGATTTGAAAATAAAGGGTTATGTTGATCGAATTGATGAATCTCCACAAGGTTGGTTACGAATAAATGACTACAAAACTGGTAAAAGTCCAAAAGAAAATTTCAGTTCAAAAGCAATGTTTCAACTTAAGTTCTATGCGCTTGTTATATTCAAATCAACAAAAGAAATACCGAAACTATTAAGGCTTATCTACTTAAAAGACTCTCAGATACTTACTTATGAGCCTACTGAGCAAGAATTGGATCTGACTTTAAAGAAAGTTGAAGCTCTTGCTTCTCAAATTCAGCGTTCAAAAGAAACCAATGATTGGCCAACCAACATTACAAAATTGTGTGATTACTGCTACTTTAAATCAATTTGTCCAGCATTTACAAAAGCTTAGATTTCTTGCCATTCTTTAACTAATTCTCTGTGAACTTGACGCAGGAAAGAGATATCTAAGCCTTTCATCCCTTTAAATATTCTCATTCCTCTTCTGGCATCAAGCAACACTCTTTCTGGCACTGCGATAGTCGGCATTCCGGCAGCAAGTGAACTTGAGATTCCAGTGTTGGAATCCTCGAATGCTAGACAATCAAGAACTTCTAAACCAAAAGATTCCGCTGCATGTAAATATGGATCAGGATGCGGTTTAGTTCTTGGCAGATCATCTGAAGTAACCACGACCTCAAAATATCGATCTAACTTAGTGGATTTGAGCAAAGCCTCTGCCAACAAACGATTTGATGCCGTTACCAGTGCAATCTTTAGATTTTCTTCCAATGCTTCTTCTAGAACTTCTGCCCATCCAGGTTGCAAACTAGGAGGATCATTTGTGAAAGAATTAAACATTTCGTCAACAATTTCTTTATGTATTTTTGTTGCATCAGTATTTGCTTTCGCAGCCATGTAATCAACAACGGCTTGGAGAGGTCCGCCTATAGCTTGATTTTGATCATCAGTTGTCCAAGTTGAACCATGTGATTCCATGACCCGAATCTCAGCCTGCCACCATCGAGATTCTGTTTCAATTAATGTTCCATCCATGTCAATTAACAGTGCGCGCACGAATAACGCTCCTAATTCGGACTTTGACCATCAAGCAAAAGCCGGATGTCTTGAAAAGTTTGGCTACCTGAGAGACTACTTTGGATATCACAGATTTCGATGCAGAATGCTCAACGGAGGCATGTGAATTTAGAGATAAAAACCATTAAGGGTTACCTAGCCAAAAACCCTGTGGCAATTTGCGCGTTCCTGGGATGGAATGACGCGGGTGAAACTGCATCTAATGTTGTAGATCATTTAATTGAAGTTTGGGATGCAACTGAAATTGGCAGTCTAGATCCGGATAATTATTACGACTATCAAGTTGCTCGTCCAAGAGTTCGCTTGACCGATGATGGCAATCGAGTTATTGATTGGCCTACCACCAAAATCTTTTTAGCCGAACCTCCAGGTTCTCCAAATCCAATTTTATTAGTACAAGGTATTGAACCAAATATGAAATGGCGTTCATATGTTGCCGAGTTGTTAGATATTTTCGACGATTACGAAACATCCCTTGTCATATCATGTGGTGCACTATTAGCTGATGCTCCACACACCAGACCAGTTCCGGTCACAACAGTTGCTTCTACTCCTGAATTAAGTGACATTTTAGATTTTGAACCTTCAGCCTATGAAGGTCCAACAGGAATAATTGGTGTTATACAAGATGGTGCAACGGATAGAGATATAGCAAGCATTTCCCTATGGGCTGCAATTCCTCACTATGTCTCTTCTCCCCCAAATCCAAAAGGAACTCTTGCTTTGATTTCTAAACTAGAAGATTTATTAGATATTTCAATTCCATTAGATGATTTGGTTGATGAATCTAGAGCTTGGCAAGACGGTGTTGATGAACTTGCTGCTGAAGATGAGGAAATAAGTGAATATGTAACAAGACTTGAATCTACAGTTGATGCTTCAGATTTACCGGAAGCAAGTGGTGAGGCAATTGCTCGCGAATTTGAACGATACTTAAAAAGACGAACTAGGGATTAAGCTTCCGATACGTTGCTATTTGATTGGTTGTTGAAGAGTCAAATTTAGATTCATTTATGTTCTTTATGCTTTGTAAGACATTCACCGCAGTTTTCTTGCCTAGTTCGACGCCCCATTGATCAAATGAATTGATGTTTAGCATCAAGCCTTGCAAAATCACACTAGCTTCATAAAAGGCTACTAATTGCCCAAGAGTTGATGGATCTAATTTCGTTAAGGATAAAATCATCGATGGTCTATTTCCAGACATAACTTTATGATTAATCAGTTCTTGATCTACATTTTCCGACTTTAGTTCTGCTTTCGATTTACCAAATGCCAATACTGATGCTTGAGCTAAAGCGTTAGCTACAAGTGAATCTTGAAAATTACGGTCTTGCCCCATTCCACTTTTGACAACTATGAAATCAACAGGAATGACATCGGTTCCTTGGTGGAGCATTTGGAAAAATGAGTGTTGTGAATTAGTTCCCGGTTCTCCGAAAATAACTGGACAGGTGCTCAATTTAATTTTATTGCCATCTTTATCGATAGACTTACCGTTACTTTCCATCCATAATTGTTGAAGAAAAGCAGGAAATCTAGAAAGTGGACTTGCATAAGGAATTACTGCTAAAGAACCAAATTTCATAACATTAAGATTCCATAAACTTATAGCTGCATGTATGAATATTGGATTTGTTTTGAAATCAATTTTTTGCAAATACTCATCAATCTTTGAAGCACCATTTTGAATACTTGTGAATACATCAGATCCATACCCAAGTGCAATTGAGATTCCTACCGAACTTAGAAGCGAGTATCGTCCACCAACCCAATCCCAGAATGGAAATACATTATGTTTATCTATGCCAAATTCCTTGCATGCTTTGGTATCGGTGCTTATAGCAACAAGATGTTTTTCAATGTTTGAAGTACCTAGAGATTTCACTAACCAATTCTTCGCATAATTTGCGTTTGTCATAGTTTCTAAAGTTGAGAATGATTTACTGGTTATTACTAGCAAAGTGGTTGATGCGTCTAGATTCTTTAGTGTTGAGGAGATTTCGGTTTCATCAATATTTGATATGAAGTGACATCTTATTTTCCCATCATGAATGTGCTCTAGGGCCTTGTAAATCATTGCTGGGCCTAAATCTGAACCACCTATCCCGATATTGACAACATCAGTTATATTTTCACCAGTCGAACCTTTGTGAACACCAGATCGAACTTTCTCAGCGAAATCAAGGAAGTTTTTTTGAACGACATCGATATCTACTACTCCACTTACGCTGTTATTTCTAAAAAATTTACTACGCAGCCACATATGGCCAACAGATCTTTTTTCCGTCGAATTGGTTAATTTGCCGCTAGTGATTTGATTGATTTGTTCCTGTAGATTTATTTTTACAGCCAAATCTTCAAATTTCTTTAATACTTTGTCGTTTACTAGAGATTTACTGTAATCAAGATTTAGATCTGCAACACTTCGATTGTATTCGTAACCTCTTTGGGGGTTTTTAGCAAATAGATCATTCAGAACAAGAGTTTTCTTTGTTTTCTTTAATTCCAGAATTTTGTTCCAAGCTATCTTATTTGCTTTCATTTACTAGGCAACATCCTCTAATTTCAATCCCAATAGAGCCTCAAGCAATAAATCTATAGAAACATTATTCTGAGATTCCGATAGGGGTTTGACTTCTTTCAAGAAACTTAGAACTTTTGGAGCATCTAGGTCATTTAACATAATTTCAATTATTTGGTCTTGATCAATTTGACTGATGAATTTTCCTTTAAATTTCTTTGATAATTCACTATAGAATTCTTTTGATTCATCAATCAGAACCTTTGTGTATTCCCAATCTGCTCTCCAGTGATGAGACATTAGAGCTAATCGAATAACCATTGGTGAAATTCCTTCATCCATAAGTTGATGAACAAATACCAAATTCCCTTTTGATTTACTCATCTTGCTTCCCTGGTATGAGACCATTCCAACATGGCAATAGTTAAGTGCCAATTCGCCAAACCCTAAAGCTGCATTCTGCTCTTCAGACATTGAATGATGTGGGAAAATTAAATCTTTCCCTCCACCTTGAATGTCCAAAGGTAATTCGGCATATTTATTTGCTAAAGAAATACATTGAATATGCCAACCTGGTCTGCCCGTTCCAAAGTCTTCTTTCCAATTAGGTTCATCGTCTTTACTTGCCTTCCAAATAATTGGATCTAGAGGGCTAATTTTTCCTTGACGATCGGTGTCACAACCACGTTCCTTTGCCATTGCCACTAATTCGTTATTTGGAACTGAGGCGACAAGTTTAGATAGCTTCTCTGAGTCTGTTTTGAAGTACCATTCAGTACCAATTTGGTAGGACAAATCTTTCGAAATTGTTTCACCTATGCGAGAGATTATTAAGTCCATATTTTCCATTACCCCCACAAAATGATCGGGAGGCAAAATATTTAGTGCAGACATATCAGTACGGTAAATGTCCATTTGTGAATCCACAATTGACTGCCAATTGGTGCCACTATTACGTGCTCTTTCAAATAAGGGGTCGTCAATATCAGTTATGTTTTGAACGTAATTAGTTTCTCTGCCAATAAATTTCAAAGCTCTAATGACTAAATCGAAAGTCAAATAGGTAAATGCGTGACCTAAATGAGCTGAATCGTAAGGGGTAATACCGCACACATAAATTTGAACTTTCTTACCATTTCGACCAATCTCATTGTTTTGTTGCGATTTTGAATCGAACATGATCAACGAATCATTCTTGTATTTGTTGGAAGAATGAGTTATGGATTTACTTGGCCAAGATTTCATGTTCCTACAATACGCGAGAGTTGAGTCTCCATCTAAAATATTGGCCAAGGAACTGCTGGCCATTGATCTCCAGGCTGTGGGAAAGCCTTAATCTCTAACAGATAATCAACCCTCTTTATAGCCTGCTCAATTTCAATTTCTGACAAGTAGTTGAACTCTTCCTCTTTCCAAGCTTGTAATACTTTTTTTGTTTTTTCTAATAAAGTTATGTCTTCATCATTGAAAGTTTTACCTATCCAGCCCCAAAGCACTGTGCGAATTTTTGACTCCTGATGCCAACTAACTCCGTGATCAATGGCCCACAATTTATTGTCAGTATCCATGAGTAAATGGCCGCCTTTTCTGTCAGCGTTATTGATGACCAAATCAAATAAACATAGATTGCGCAAATCTCGATCATCTTTATGAGCAAGAGTTATAAGTTTGTTTAACTCGTCATATCCTTGTAAAACTTTCAAGTAATCTTTAGGTATATCTTCAGGACTTTTAACGATTATTAGATCATTATCTGATTCTTTGACCCATTCCTGAATGAGAGAATTGCCAATTCCTTGAACGTATCTCATCACGGTTTCTGGAACATAATTTAGTTCTAACGCTCGATCAAGTAAATATGTTGCATATTCTCTGTTGTTCAAATCCATATCTGGAAAATCCCAGAGTGGCCTAATTGAAACTTCTGGTTTGATGATTGCATGTGTATTTTGTTTAGAATTACTGACCAAGACTTTTAAAGCACCATTAGACGAATCGTGGATTAATCCTTCAATTTCAATTTCACCACTTAGTAATAAATCCAATTTATCCATTGAATTTATCTTTTATAACCATTAGCCCGAGCGCATATATGACCTTGTTGACCAAGTGGTTCTTGGCAAAATGGACAGGGTTGTCTTCCCGCTGAAACAAGTCTTCGACCTCGTTCAGCAAACAATCTTCCTTGTTCAGCACTTAAGTGAACTCTTAAAACATCTGGACCTTCAACTTCGTCACTTTCAATCTCTGGAACAGAATCACTTGAATCAGCGTGTGCTTCCAAGATTAATTTCTTCTTTGGAATACTCCATCCCAAACTCATGATTCCCACTCTGAATTCTTCTGTGATAGGAGCTTCCAGTGGTTCTAAATCTAAAATTTTGGAATCGTATTTTGCAGGAATGTTTGATTCATTTAAGTTCTCCCCCATTATTTGATTTAAAAGGGTGTCAATTCTTTCCGATAAAATTGCGACTTGAGATTTTTCTACTATGACACTTGTTATATTTTTACCGCTTTTCACTTGCAGAAAGAATATTCTTTCTCCGGGTTCACCTATTGTTCCTGAAACAAAGCGATCTGGTTCTAAATGAGAAAAGACTTTGCGCATTTAACCTGCGCCTCCACCAAGCACACTGCCAAATTTCTTCTTTTTCTTAGTCTGAGTCGGAACTTGAACTCTGTTGTTAACACTCACCACTTGTATGTTTCCTTGATTTATTCGAACTATCGACAATGAGCAAGGATCAATTGTTATTCTTTGAAAATTATCAAGATGAATTCCCAAACTATCTGCGATGAAACTTCTTATTGGGTCACCATGAGACACCACTAACATGTTGTCTTGATCCTTAAGCTTTGACGCATTTTCAAAAATTGTTGATTTCATACGATCAAGCATGTCCGACATTTTTTCCCCGTTAGGAAATTGCACCCCACTTGGTCGCTCTTGCACGTTTTTCCACAGAGGTTTTCTTCTTAAAGTAGATAACTTCTTGTTTGACCAATCACCATAATCACACTCACTAATGCCAGAATCTATATTTGGCTTTAAAGGATTTTTGGAGAATTGATTCAAAATCTTGGCAGTTTGTTGGCAACGTTCCATTGGACTAACAATGATTTTCTTAAATTCAATATTTTCTAAAGTCTTTGCCAAAGTTTCAGCTTGAAGTATACCTAAATCATCGAGAAAGACACCTTTGGATCGACCAGCCAAAATACCTTTTTCGTTGGCAGGAGTTCTTCCATGTCTTACTAAATAAACAGTAGTCACGAAATCATTCTAGAGGTTAGAGATTATTCCGCCATTTAGTAACGCAATTATCACCAAAGCAAGAGCGATTCTATAAATTACAAAGGTTTTTAAACTGTGATTTCCTAACCATTTGATCAACCAGGCAATACTTAAATAACCGACAACAAAAGACACAGCGGCGGCAAATATAGTCTGACCCCAACCAGATTCGTTGCTATTTGTTATTCCGATTGCTTCATATAACCCGGAGAGCACTATCGCTGGAACTGACAGTAAAAATGAGAACCTGGCAGCATCCGCTCTATTTATGCCAAAAAATCTAGCAGCAGTAATGGTTACACCTGATCGACTAAAACCTGGAATCAAGGCAAGTGATTGAGCAAATCCAAGCGTCAAGATTTTAAATCTAGACAGTTCATTAATGTCTGTGTCAAACTTGGAATACTTATCAACTAAAAACATCACAAATGAAAAAATCAGCATCACATAGGCAACTAAATATAAATCTCTTGCACCATTTTTAATGAATTCTTGTCCAAAGAAGCCTATAAATATAATTGGCAATGTAGCCAAAATAATGGATAAGCCCATTTTGAATTCCTTATTTCTTTCGTTTCTTCTGAATAATCCAATTAACGTAGCTTTTGAAATTGAGATTAGATCATTTTTAAAATAAATGAGGACTGAAAATATGGTTCCAATTTGAATTACAGCTGTAAAGGAAGCGCCAGGATCTTTTTGACCAACAAGTGCCGGCAGGATTCTTAAATGTGCACTTGAGGAAATTGGTAGGAATTCAGTAACCCCTTGCACCACACCCATTGCAGCGGCCAGCCACCAAGACAAGGAATTTCTCCTAACACTTAGCAAAAAATCAATCAAAAGAGTTGATTCTTTCAATTTTTGCAATAACCTCACAATATGCGCATGAGACTGCTGGGAAACACCGGACACGAGGTTTCAACTATGGCCCTTGGAACTATGACTTGGGGTCGAGACACAGATGAACCCGAAGCCCGTTCGCAATATAAAGCTTTTATCGAAGCCGGTGGAAATTTCCTTGACACTGCAGATACTTATGCAAAAGGTGTATCTGAAGAACTAGTTGGACAAATAATTGCTGAAATTGGAAATAGGGATTCAATTTTTATTGCTACAAAAGCAGTTAAAGTTGAATTGCCTCGAATGTATAACGCAAGTGCAATTCACATAACAGATGCTCTTGATGCATCATTAAATCGCTTGGGAGTAGATCACGTTGATTTATGGCAAATGCATGGATGGGATTCGATAACACCAATCGATGAAACACTACGGGCAGTATCAAATCTGTATTCTCAGGGCAAATTCAGATATTTTGGTATATCGAATTATGCGGCTTGGCAAACAGCACTTGTCATTTCTGAATGCAAAAATTTAAATATCCCATTTATTTCAGCTCAACATGAATACTCTTTACTTGCTCGTGGCGTAGAAAGAGAATTAATTCCCTTACTTGAAAATCAAGACAAGGCTCTACTTCCTTGGTCACCACTTGGTAGAGGTGTTTTAACAGCGAAATATCGTTTCGGAACACCTGTTGATTCAAGAGCTGCATCAAAACATTTTTCAAGTTTCATTCAAGAACATCTCACAGAAGACAAGGCAAGAATTGTTGATGCATTAGTAACTGCAGCTGAAGGAATTGGTAGAACTCCAGCAGAAACTGCTATTGCTTGGTTGCGCGATAGACCAGGAGTTGGATCAGTCATTTTAGGTGCCAGAAATCTGGCTCAACTAAAAATCCTCTTAAGTTCAGACAATTTGGTACTTCCACAGGAATTGAATAATGCTTTATCCGACGTTTCTGCACCACATTCCTCTTATCCTGAGTCAGGATGGGCTCAACTTCCAAAGGATCGAGGTAATTGATTTGTACAGTTCCTGGGAAATAAGAGAAGTACCATTGCCTAAGAAAGTTACAAGACGAGAAGCAAAACAACTTCTTACTGAATTAGCTGAATATGGTCGCTGGGAACTAGTAAGAACCAGAATTTACCCAAATGGTGTTAAAAGAATGTGGGTAAAAAAACGTATTCATAAAGTTGAAAGAACTTAAAGAGCCTTAATAAATCTGTGCATTGTTCTTGCTCCAAATTTGAGAGAAGAAATTGGAACTCTTTCATCATGTCCATGAAATAAACTCGTAAAATCTAGATCATTTGGAAGTAAAAGTGGTGTAAAACCATAACCTTTAATGCCAAATTTAGATAAAGCTTTCGCGTCAGTTCCACCTGAAAGCATGTATGGCACAACTCGTGCAGCAGGATCTTCTGCGGCTAGAGATTCAGTCATCAAATGAACAATATTGGTATAAAAAGGTGCTTCTAGAGCAACGTCAAATGTTTCTGCTTCAACTTTTATATCTTGTCCCACGATATTTCTGATATCTGCCAAAAATGTATCTGCGTTTCCAGGCAAGAATCGACCATCAACATGGGCGGATGCTTCACCAGGAATGACGTTGACTTTGTATCCAGCATTAAGCATCGTGGGGTTAGCTGTATTGGCCAATGTCGCTGAAACTAATTTTGTCAAAGTACCCAAAAGTGCAACGATTTTTTCTGGATCTTTCTCATCAAACTTAGTCCCATGAGCTGAAGCTGTTTCTTCAAGAAGTGATCTGACTGAATCCTTAATCGTAATAGGAAACTTATGATTACTTAAATTCGTTATTGCTCTTGAAAGTTTTGCAATCGCATTTTCATTATTTATCATTGAACCATGACCGGCATTACCCGTGGCAGATAATTTCATCCAGGCAATACCTTTTTGAGCAGTTTCAATTAAATAAAGTCGCACACCGTTGCTGAGAGTGTGAGAAAAGCCACCAACTTCTCCAACGGCTTCGGTGCAATTCTGGAAATACCCTGGGTAATTCTTTGTTACAAAGTGACTGCCTAATGCACCACCGGCTTCTTCATCAGCAAAAAAGACAAGTGTAAGTGATCTCTTTGGACGCCAACCTGTTTTAACAAGTTCAAAAAGACTTGCCAAAATCATGGCGTTACCGTTTTTCATATCAACGGCTCCACGACCCCAAATCATTTCTTGATCAATTAAAGCCTCAAAAGCAGGTTTACTCCATTTATCTTCTTCAACCGGAACAACGTCCAAGTGTCCATGCAAAACAATTCCAGGCAAAGAATTATCAGTTCCTGGCAATCTTGCAATTATTGAAGATCTTTTTTTATCAGGACCAACTATTTGATATTCAATGTTTAAGGTTTTTAAAATTTCGGCAATATATTCTGCAGCTTTTGTTTCGCCATTGCTTTCATTATTCCCAAAATTAGTGGTATCAATGCGGATTAAATCTTGACAGTATTGAACAACTCTTTCCTCAAGATTTGTGGCGTTATTCATAGTGAAACCATCTTGCCGAGGCGATGGCCTTGAACTTGAGTTAGGTGTCGATTGTTATCGTATGAATCTAATAAGTCCGGATGGCGGAATTGGTAGACGCGCTAGCTTGAGGTGTTAGTCCCTTTACGGGGATGGGGGTTCAAGTCCCCCTTCGGACACTTAGATTACAAATTGCAGAGTTATTGCAGCACCAACTACTGCGAACCAAGCCAAAGTTAAAAATCCTGTAAATGGCACCAGAAGTTTTAGGGTTGAGTTTCTGGAATTCTTAAATAAGTCCCTTGATGTTAAGAAAAAAATTGGAACTGTCATTGCCCACACAACAATGCAATAAGGACATAAAATCTCGATTACATAAATACTTTGAAACGCTAGCCAAGACACAAATAAGGTAGCCAAACCACTCACCAAGGCAATAATTTGTAACATCCATCTAGGAATAAATACATCTAACAAGATTAAGACACCAATTAGTACCAAGATTGGAAAACTGCTAACACCAATAATGCTGTTGGGAAATCCAAATACTGAAGCTTGTGCAGTCTTAACAACATTTCCACAAGCTAAAACCGAATTCACATTACAACTTGAAATATACTTTGGATTTTCTAGCAGCTTAATTTTGTCAATTGTTAATATAAATGAAGAAATCCATCCAACTACTCCGCCTACACTAAGTAACCAGCCCAGATTCTTACTTACAGTTTTATTGTTCATTATTCGATAACCCCCATATGAGCAAGTGCAAGTTTCAACAATTTAGCTTGACCACCTGTCATCTCATCCAAAACTTTCTTACTTTGAGCTTCTTGCGGACTTAACCATGCTAAATCAAGCGCATTTTGACTTGGGCGACAATCACCTTTAACTACAACCACAAAAGCAAGACTCACAGCATGTTGTCTTGGATCATGAAATCCAGAAACACTTGGGTCTGGAAAATATTCAACAATTGTAAAAGGAGTTGGGCTTGGAGCTAATTGTGGAAGTGCGGTTGCGCCAAGATCTTTTTCTAAATGTCTAAGTAAGGCTCCCCTAATTCTTTCACCATACAAAACTCGACCTGAAACCATTGCTCGGCTAATACTTCCATCAGGCATTCCGCGTAACAACAAACCAATTTGTGTGACATTACCTAATTCGTCAATTCTTACCGGAATTGCATCAATATATAAAATTGGAAGGCGGTCTCGAACAAATTCAATTTGTTCGTCATTTAACCAAGAACCACGATTTTCAGTTTCATTAATCATGCTCATATTGACGCCTCCTCTTCCAGTCTATGCAATAAAAGCAATTTCGCCAGTTTCTGACTTCCTTGCCCACTAGATAATCAAGAAGATAAATCTTGGGCTATCGATTAAGTTAAGCATCATGCCGGGTCAAATGTTTCAAAATGTACCAACCAGTATCTCCTTAGCCATATGGGCAACAGCCTTCATGCAAGGTCGAGAAACTCTGGAGCGAAGCGTTGATTGCATCTCTGAATCTCCTCGACATGTTTCGACACTTTTGAACAATGAATCCCTTGCCCTATTCATAGCTGGTTTAAGAAACTCAGGAACTAATGCTTTGCGTTGCCATTTCCCAGTTACCGGAAATATGGATGCAATTATTGGTACAGATGAATTCGTTGACATCGCTATTGAATTAGGACACGTAATCACCACTAGAGGTGGAGAACCCTTAGGAATTCACGAAGAAGCAAACTCTTGGGTTGCAACTAAACGATTAAAAGAACCTGTAGCCCTATCTACAAATTGGCAAGATATGGATAAGCAACTTTCTAATTTGTTGCACGAAACAAGTGATGAGATTGAAGCATTTGATCTTGTGGCTGGAAATCAAGACGCTCACGACTTTTTAATTGATTTAGAACACGACATTTCTATCCAAGCGTATCCAGATGATCAACCGCCACGAGTTACCTTTTTATTGGGAAGACTATTACGAGTTTTAGCCATTACTGAATTTGCTCTTGAAAACGAAATTAATTCATTTAGTGCCACAAAACAATCTATGTGGTCAACACCAATTTCAGATTTAAATAGAACTTGTCGACAAGGACTTTCTGCCGTCGTTAATTACGCTTTAGAAAAAACGAATTAAGCACCCATGGAGTGATATCCACCATCAACGTGGATTATTTCTCCAGATGTAGCAGGAAACCAATCAGAAAGTAATGCAACAACGGCTTTTGCAGATGGCACTGGATCTGAAATCTTCCAACCCAATGGTGATCTTGCAGCCCATGCTTCTTCGAATTTCTCAAAACCAGGAATATGTTTTGCAGCAACAGTATTGATTGGTCCTGCAGCAATTAGATTAACTCGAATATTTTTTGGTCCCAAATGACGCGCTAAATAGCGAGAAGTTGATTCCAATGCAGCTTTTGCAACCCCCATCCAGTCATATTGTGGCCATGAGACTGTTGCATCAAAATCAAGTCCAACGATGCTGCCACCGTTTGGCATTAATTCAACACATGCCATGGAAAGTGATTTCAATGAGTAAGCAGAAACATGAACAGCCGTTGCAACATCTGGCCATTCAGTGCTTAAGAAATTTCCACCTAAAGCCGATTGTGGAGCAAAACCAATTGCGTGTACCACTCCATCAATAGTTGGAGTGTGTTTCTTAATTTCGTGAGCTAAATTAGCAAGGTTTTCTTCATTTGTAATATCTAATTCTAAAATTGTGGCAGGTTTTGGTAATCGACCATTAGCTCTTTCAGTTGCTCCCATTGCTCGCCCGAAAGAAGTTAATATTGGAGTGCCGCCTTCATCTTGAATAAGTTTCGCAACAGAAAAAGCAATTGAGTGATCAGTGAGAACACCTGTTACTAAAATTGTCTTTCCCTGCATTATTCCCATTGTTTAGTGTCCCATTCCTAATCCTCCATCAACAGGAATTACTGCACCTGTGATGTAGGAAGAATCTTCTGATGCCAAAAATCTAACAACTCCTGCAATTTCGCTAGCACTAGCTGTTCTACCAAGCGGTGTACTAGAAGTGATCATATCTTTTCTTGCTTCATCAAGATCGTTTGTCATATCAGTGTCGACATATCCTGGGGCTACAACGTTTACTGTAACTCCTCTACTTCCAACTTCTCGAGCTAAAGATCTTGCAGCTCCAATTAATCCAGCTTTAGTGCTGGCATAAACCATTTGCCCAGGTGAACCCAACATTCCAACCACTGAACCGATGAAAATAATTCTTCCCTTGCGATTCTTAATCATTGACTTAACACTTCGTCTGGCAACTCTTATTGATCCCATTAAATTTGTATTGATTATCTTTTCCATGTCGCTGTCTTCTAAGCGCATGGCTAGTGCATCTTTATTGGTTCCAGCATTAATAACAACTACTTCTAATGGCCCAAGATTTTTCTCAATTTCGTCAATCGCAGCATCAATGCTTTTACTATCAGTGACATCTGCTTTAACCATGTAAAAATCTTCAACAGGCTTTTGTTCGCGATATGAAATCGCAACCTTGAAACCATCCTGGGCAAATCTTTGAGCTATGGCTAGACCAATACCTCTATTGCCACCAGTAACAAAAACAACTCCATTTGAAGACATACCTTGTAACTTACCTCGTAGATGGCAAAGAATTGGTCTCTAGCCCGCTAGATACCCTTTTTGAATCGCGAAAATCTAGATTTTGCCGTAGCGTTGAGATTCAGAGGAAGGCAGGAACAGTAGATGAGCAATCAAGAACAACCATCTGTCTATGCAATTACCTCTGCCTCAACCGGTTTGAGTTTCGATCAAGCAGGTAGAAAACGTCGATATTTAATTTCTATGAGTTTAAGAACCATTTGTTTTGTGGGAGCTGTATTTGCCAGTGGAAATCTACGTTGGGCGTTAATTTTTGGAGCAATTTTTCTTCCCTATATCGCAGTTGTGATTGCAAACGCAGGACGAGAAAATTTCTTCTATAACGGCAAAGAAGTCGAATCACCAACAAGAATAATTGAATCAGGCCCTACTCAATAACCTAGGTTCAAGTAGTCTTACATCAGGATTATGTTCAAAAATCTAATTAAACCTCGCTGGATTGCTCTAACTCTTATTCTCTTGTTCTTAATATATTTGTTCATAAGACTCTCCAATTGGCAGTTCGACCGATATGACCAAAGAATTGCTAGAAATGAATCAACAAATTCAGGGCTATCTATGGCTCCTAAAAAGATTGATTCAACCTCTCAATTATCGAACCTGAAACAGTGGGAAAAAATTGAATTGACAGGAAATTATTTGAATGATCAATCAAAATTGGTACGTAAACAATATTTAGAAAATAGTTTGGGATTTTGGATTTTAACTCCCTTAAAAATTGAAAATGGCGAGAATGTTTTAGTTAATCGTGGATGGATTCCGATTGGAACATCTGCTTCAACAAATCAAATCATTCCTCCTGCCCCAGCAGGAATTGTAAATCTCGAGGGATACCTTCAACCCTTCAATGAATCAATTGCGCAACCTAAAGATTTGCCTTTGAACCAAGTCAACACAATCGATTTTAATTATTTTGGAATAGAAGTAGCTAGTGAATTCTATGTTCAGTTAGCAAAATCATCTCCTATGGAGAATCAAGTGGCGATCATTCCATTGCCAGAATTAACTAATGGTCCGCACTTAAGCTATGCAATCCAATGGATTTTGTTTGCTCTTTTACTACCTATTGGCTGGTATGTGTTACTAAAGAATGAATCTAAATAGATTTAAACTGCGAATTGCTGATTGTATAAGTCGGAATAAACCCCATTGTCTTTAAGTAAATCTGTATGACTTCCAATTGCAATTAGATGTCCTTCTTTTATAACAGCAATCTGTTCTGCATTGATAATGGTTGATAATCTATGAGCGATAACTACTGAAGTTCTATTCTCCAAAACTGTAGCAAGAGCAACTTGTACTGCTGCTTCATTTTCGTTATCTAAGTGAGCTGTAGCTTCATCAAGAATTACAATTCGTGGTTGCTTCAGAAATACTCGAGCAATTGCAATTCTTTGTTTTTCCCCCCCACTGAGACGGTATCCACGATCTCCAACAATGGTGTCTAGTTTGTCTGGAAGAGATTTTACAAAATCAGAAATTTGAGCACTTTCTAACGCACTCCATATTTCAGATTCTGATGCGTCTTCTTTGGCATAAATTAAGTTATTTTTAATTGAATCGTGAAAAAGGTGTGAATCCTGAGTTACTACCCCAACATTTTTTCTTATTTCGTCTCTAGATACTTCTTTAATATCAACATTTCCAACAGTAACTTTTCCGTTAGTTGGGTCATAAAGTCGAGCAATTAGTTGAGAAATGGTAGTTTTTCCACTACCGCTTGGGCCAACTAATGCCAACATGGTTCCAGGTTTAACTTTGAAAGAGACATTATTAAGAACTAAATTGTTTGTATCATTTTCAATTTTTCCATCAGTTGCTAATTCCAGGGTTTCAAGTCCAACGTCAGCTCTTGTTGGATACGAGAATGAAACGTTATTGAATTCAATATCAAGAAGTCCTTGAGGTAGATTTTGAGGATTTTTTGAATCTTTGACTAACGGTTCTAGATCTAATACTTCAAAAACTCTTTCAAAAGAAACTAATGCGGT
>BJFU01000021.1 GCA_014190035.1 Actinomycetes bacterium
ATCTAAGTTGGTAGACAGCGCAGAATTCGGAGATCTTTTGGCAGTTGCTTTAACCGCTGGGCAAAACCCACGTGCCAGTATTGACACAATTTCCGAGTTCTTACCAACTGATTTCAAAGATGGAATAAGTAAAGCAATTAGGGAAAATGCATTTGGAAAACCCCTCATGATTGCGCTAAATGAAATGAGTGATAAAAAAGAATCGAAAGTTCTCAAACCGCTAATTAAACAAATGGAAACAGCTATTACCCGAGGTACTCCATTAGCTGAGGTATCTAGAAAATTTGCTGAAGATCAAAGACTTAAATTTAGAAATCTTTTAATGAAACAGGCTGCTGCAAAAGAAATTTCGATGTTAATTCCAGTGGTATTTGTAGTTTTACCTTCAGTGTTAGCAGTTGCAATGTATCCGGCTCTAACAGTACTTCAAAAACTAGGATAAGGAGAAATATGCAAAAACTATTTAAATTAATTGTGCAAAACGAAAAAGGTGATGTTCCAGGTTGGGTATTAGTAACTGTGATGACAGCAGGTCTGGTAGCAGCTCTTTGGGTTGTCGCTGATACAGCGCTAGCAGCAATGTTCAGTAAAGCCGTTGAATCTGTTTCAAAACCTTAGAAATTCAACAGGCAGCGCAATCGTTAGTTTTGCTTTGGTTGCACCCTTACTGATGTTTGTTGCACTAATCCCCTGTCAATTAATATTTTTACTAATAACTTATGCAAATATTTCGATCGCATCAGAGCGAGGTGCTCGATACATTAGTATGGGAAGTTTGCCATCTGAGGTCATTAGTAAAACAACATTAGAACTTGAAAAATACAACTTTTTTAACAGTAAACCAAAAATTGAAACTGAAAGAATTGATCTAGCAGAAACAAAGTTGATTGAACTCAAAATTTCCATACCAATCAAGACATTCTTTGGGATGGAATTCTATCTAACATCAACCAGTCATGCGATATAAAAATGAGCAGGGAAATGTAATTATTGAGTTTCTCATATACGTATTGGTTGCCGTAACTTTCACTCAAATATTTATTGATTTTTATCAAATAGCTAGAAGTGTTAATGAGATGAATAAAGTCGGAAATCTAATCACATCAAGCGTGTCGCAGAATCCAAAAACAATAGACAAGTGGAATAGCGATGTAACAAAAAGAATACTGAATGAAAAATACCATTTAAGTAACATTGAATATTTACTGCAATGTAAACCTCTCAGCTGTTCAAATAATCCTGAAAGTATCTATCTCAGGATTAGTCAACGTTTATCTCTCATGGGAATTCAAATTCCAATTTCGCTTAACAAATATGCCGCTGTTAGTAGGTTCTTGAGTTATGAATAAAAATGAAACAGGTACTATTTTATTAATTTTTGTAGGCATGTTGTCAGTTTTTATCTCGTGCTTTATATGTGCTGTCAACATATATTCAGTTATAAGTCAACAACAGTACTTAAGAAATGTTGTTGATCAAGCAAGTTTTGTAGGCACAAATCAGATTGATTTAGATTCATATTACAAATTTGGAATTTCTAGAGATATTACTTTAGACAGATTAAAGGTTCAAGAAGAAGTTACGAAATTTATAGAAAGCAATTACGATAAAAGTGAGATAATTAGAATCAAAGTCGAGACACTTGATTCAAATGTCTCTATTTTTGTTGAAAAGAAATGTAATTTACCTATTGGGTTTGGATTAAGTTTTGTCAAGATAAGCGCCATGGCTAGCGCTAAATTACAGGTTCTATAGAAAGATTTTAACGGTCACATTAGACTGATTGAATTATGGCTGACGACTTCTCTGAATTGATTAATGAGTTAAGCTCAACTCTTTTGACAATCGAAAAAGTTCTTAACGTTAAAAACATGGAAGTTGAGATCAAGGATTTGGAGATCCAGGCTTCCGTTCCGAACTTATGGGACGATCCTGTTGCAGCTCAAGTTGTAACAACGAGGCTTTCTTATCTTCAGAATGAACTAAAAAAAGTTTTGTCATTACGACAAAGACTTGATGATGTTCAGGTTTTGATACAACTTGCAACTGATGAAGGTGACGCTGGTTCCTTAACGGACGCAAAAAATGAAATTAATAGTTTAATTCCTGCGGTTCGAGAAATGGAAGTTAAAACTTTATTATCAGGTGAATATGATTCGCGAGAAGCTTTGGTAACAATTAGATCTGAAGCAGGAGGTGTTGATGCTGCCGACTGGGCTGAAATGTTATTGAGAATGTATTTGAGATATTGCGAAAGACAAAATTGGAAAACTGATGTTTACGAAACTTCTTACGCAGAAGAAGCAGGAATTAAGTCTGCAACATTTGCAGTACATGCTCCTTACGCTTATGGAATTCTTTCTGTTGAACAAGGAACACATCGTTTAGTGAGAATTTCTCCATTTGATTCTCAAAGTAGACGTCACACAAGTTTTGCTGGAGTAGAAGTTGTTCCAGTAGTTGATAAGAGTGATCAAATTGAAATTTCAGATGATGAAATAAGAGTTGATGTTTATAGATCCTCAGGGCCGGGAGGACAAGGAGTGAACACTACAGATTCGGCAGTAAGAATTACACACATTCCATCTGGGATTGTTGTCTCATGTCAAAACGAAAGAAGTCAATTACAAAATAAGGCAACAGCTTTAGCAGTCTTGCAATCAAAATTATTAGAAAAACGACATCAAGAAGAAAAAGCTAAAATTGATGCATTAAAGAATTCAACTTCTGGCTCATGGGGAAATCAAATGCGCTCTTATGTATTGGCTCCTTATCAATTAGTGAAAGACTTACGAACCGAATTTGAAACCGGAAATCCTGCTGCGGTTCTTGATGGCGAAATTGACGGATTTATAGAAGCAGGAATTCGCTGGCGCAAACAACAATGAACTGAATAAGTAGTCAACACCACACACCCTCTCGAGGCGAGTCTCACGCGTATCTCCAGTTTCAACCGATAATCTCAAAAGTGGAGATAAAATGATCAAATTTGAAAACGTCACAATGGCCTACCGCAAAGACGGTAACCCAGCGTTGAATGACGTCTCCTTCGAAATAGCTGATGGCGAATTTGTTTTCTTAGTTGGTCAATCAGGTGCAGGAAAGTCAACAATTTTACGTTTACTTATTAGAGAAGAAAGAGCGCAAGACGGCACTGTATTAATTGATGACATAAATATTGGAATGCTTCCTGAAAAAGAAGTGCCAAAACTTAGAAGAAATATTGGTATGGTTTTTCAAGACTTTAGATTGTTACCTGAAAAAACAGTTGCTGAAAATGTTGCTTTTGCTTTACAAGTTCTAAATAAGTCTCCCGATGAAATTAAACAAACAGTTCCTGCAGTTTTGGATTTAGTAGGACTTTTGGATAAAGCAAATAGAAGACCTGAACAGTTATCTGGTGGTGAACAACAAAGAGTGGCGATTGCCCGAGCGCTGGTAAATAGACCAGCAATTTTGATGGCAGATGAGCCAACTGGAAATTTAGATCCTGATACTTCTGTTGAAATTATGCGATTACTTGATCAAATTAATAAAGCAGGAACAACAGTAATTATGGCAACACATGATGCAGGAATTGTTGATCAAATGAGAAAAAGAGTGATTGAGATTACTGGCGGAGCAATTATTCGAGACCAAGCTCAAGGGGTTTACGGATACTCATGAGCCCATTTATGACCAGAGTTAGATTTGTCCTTGGCGAAGTTTGGCAAGGAATTAGCAGAAGTATCACATTAACTATTGCTTTGATAGCTACATTTGCTATTTCACTATCTTTATTAGGCGTATCTTTGCTTGTGGGATCACAAGTTAATGAAATGAAAGATTATTGGTTTGACAAAGTTGAAGTATCTATATTTTTATGTACTTCAGGAAGTGATACTCCTTCTTGTGCATCAGGTCCTGCAACTGAAGAACAAAAAAGCCAAATCAGAACAGACTTAGAAGCAATGCAACCACTGGTTGCGGAAATTTTCTTTGAAAGCCAACAAGATGCTTATGATCGTTTCGTTGAAAGATTTAAGGCATCTCCAATCTCTGCAAACGTAACACCTGATCAACTTCCTGAAAGTTTTAGAATAAAGTTATCTAATCCAGAAGAATTCACAACAGTAGTAAATCAATTCTTGAGTAGACCCGGAATTGAAGCAGTTAGAGATCAAAGAGCTACTCTAAGCAAACTCTTTAGTGTGCTTGGTGGATTACAAGCTCTAGCATTTGGATTTGCGGTAACAATGTTGGTTGTTACCTCGCTATTGGTTGGAAACACAATTCGAGTAACTGCGTATGCGCGCAGAAGAGAAATTGGCATCATGAGGTTAGTGGGCGCATCCAAGATGGCTTTGCGTTTACCTTTCTTACTCGAAGCAATCTTCGGTGCTCTAGTAGGTGGAATTTTTGCCACACTAATTCTTAGCGTTATTAAGGGATATTTAGTCGATCAAGTAATTGCGACTTCATTTACATTCACATCTTTCTTTGGCTGGGGCTCAGTAGTCAGCGCATCATTAATCTGTATCGTTTCTGGAACTTTATTGGCATTCATCACAGCTTGGTTTGGTATCGCCAAACATTTGAAAGTTTAGGTTTCTTTATGAAGTCTAAAAGCAGAAGTTTCCTAGTATTACTTTTTTCTATCTCTTTAGTTTTTGGAACAACCTCGGCATCTCAAGCGCTTCCTAGAAACATTGATGATGACGTTAATGCTGCCCAACAAGAACTAGAAAGTGCAAGTGCCTTAGTAAGAGAAGTAGCCGCAGAATTAGCAGAAATTAGAAAACAACTACCAATAGCTGAAGCCAAGCTTAAAAAAGCACGAGAAGAACTAGCTGTTGCTAAAGAAAAAGACAGAATTGCTGCAGAAAAACTTGCAGAATTAGAGAGTCAATTACAGATAACACAAAAAAATTATGAAGAAACAAAAAGCTATGTAGCAGATGTGGCCAGAAGCCTTTACCAAGAAGGTCCCTTAGCCACTATCAATATTTTGCTCGGGGCAACAGATCCAAATGATTTCAATCAAAAAATGATGGATATGCAGACCTATCTTGGTAATCAAAATGAAAGACTTGCACAACTTGAAACCATCAAAGCCCAACTCGAAGTTGAACAAGCTGCAGTTGCAGCCCAGAAGATAATTTTGGAGCAACAAAAAGCTGAAGCGTTAACGGCTGCTCAAAAAGCAAAAGCTGCAGAAGAAGAAGTTGTCAGACTTATTGCTAAGCAAAAAGCCGCACTTGCCAAAGCTGAAAGTGAACGAGAAGCTACTCGAAAACGTTATGAACAATTAAGGGCAGAACAAATTCGATTACAACAATTAGCAAGACTTCGTGCAGGTTTGGGCGGAACTATGGCTGGAGAACTTTATTGGCCAGTGCAAGGTGCCAGATTCAGTCAAGGAGTAGGTGCTAGAAGACATCCTGTTTATGGTTATCGCTCTTGCCACACCGGAATTGATTTAGCTGCCGGAACTGGAACTCCAATTGCAGCTGCGGCAACTGGAATTGTTACTGCAGTAACAACTCTTCGCGCATATGGTCGCGTAATTGTTATTGCGCACAACGGTGGACTTTCAACAATGTATGCACATCTTTCAAGATTTAATGTCAATGTTGGTCAAGGTGTCGCAGTGGGTGACACCATTGGTTTTGTGGGATCTTCTGGTTGGTCGACTGGTCCGCATCTTCATTTCGAAGTTCATGTCAACGCAACTCCGTTCAATCCCATGGGTTGGTTCGGAGCTCCAAAAAATCCAGTTATTTGTTAAAAATACTTAATTAATTTATTTTTCCCTCACAAAATAGACGTGACCTACAATTGACTCATGAAGAAAAAGCAGCCCCTTAACACCTTCCTCATAGTAGGAGTTGGTGTAATTTTTGCTGCCGGTTTTCTACTTGGCTCTTTATTTAATCGTGATAGTTCAACATCAATTTTGGATGAAGCACTAAACAAAATTCTTGATAATACAGCTACTGAAACTGATAAGGATTCATTACAAAGAGCAGCAATTGAAGGAATGCTTAGATCTTTAGGTGATAAATGGAGTCAGTATTTACCTGAATCCGAAAGCACATCTTTTGAAAATGCAGTGGAAGGTCAATATTCAGGAATAGGGGTTTGGTTAAGAAGTGATGAATCAGGATTAGTTGGCATTGCAGGGGTAGTTCCAACATCTCCTGCTGAATTTGCGAATTTGCAAGAGGGCGATCTTATTCAATCTGTAGATGGCGAAACAACAAAAGACAAGAGTTTAGATACCGTTGCAAAATTACTTTCAGGTAAACCTAATACAACAGCAATTTTATCTGTTAATCGAAGCGAAGAGACACTAACTTTTTCAGTGAAGAGAACAGAATTAAGAAGTAATCCTGTACAACTAAAGAAATTAAAGAATGAAATTGTCTTAATTTCAATAAGTGAATTTACTAGAGGAACTGCTCGCTCGATGCGATCAGCTCTTGCTGCCAGTGGAGCAGAAAGAGCAGGAGTCATTTTAGATTTAAGAGGAAATCCTGGTGGATTGCTTGTCGAAGCAACAGATGTTGCTGGTGCATTTCTTAATGGTGGAACTGTAGTCGAGTTTTTCAAGCCAGGAAAGTCACCCGAGATATTCAATGCAATTGGAGATGGTGATTCAAAAACTCCATTAGTCGTCTTAATAGATAGAGGAACCGCATCTGCTGCAGAAATTGTTGCTGCTGCTCTTCAAGATAGAAATCGTGCCGTAATTGTTGGCGAAAGAACTTTTGGTAAAGCTGCTGTGCAAGATCTAACTGAACTATCTAATGGATCAGCAATTGAATTAACAATTGGGTATTACTTAACGCCTAATGGAAAGAGATTAGAGGGAAAAGGTTTAGACCCAGACATATTGGTCTCCTCAAATGAATCAAAATCAGTAGCCGAAACTCGCGCATTACAGGTTTTACTTGGACTTGTAGCTAGTTCAGGGGTTCGTGGTTAATCATGAAGGAAAAAGGAAAGAAACTTGTAGCCCAAAATAAAAAGGCTCGTCATGATTATTCGATTGAAGATGTTATCGAAGCAGGAATAGTTCTAGTTGGCACAGAAGTTAAATCACTTCGTGAAGGCAGAGCAAGTTTGGTAGATGGTTTTGCCCAAATTAAAAACGGTGAAGTTTGGTTACATAATGTCCATATACCTGAATACGATGCTGGAACTTGGACAAATCACGAACCTCGACGAATTAGAAAATTACTAATTAATCGTTTAGAAATAAACAGGCTTGTGAAAGTCCTTCATGATTCTGGAAACACCCTGGTGCCTTTAAGTATCTATTTCAAAGATGGTCGAGCAAAAATTGAATTGGCAGTAGCGAAAGGTCGAAAAGAGCACGACAAGCGTCAAGCTTTGAGAGAAAAGGCAGATAAGCGAGAAGTAGCCAAAGCAGTAGGCCGACGCTTTAAGGGTGTAGAATAAAGAGTTCACAAAGAAGAGAAAACTTTTTGTGAATGATTTACAACTCAATAGGGGGTGAACGGTTTCGACAACAGTGAATCGCGTTAGGTGAAGCGGGCCGAGGTTCAAGGCAGAACTCGTAAACCATGTCTTGAAAAAACAAGTGCAAATAAATCTCGCACTGACTTTGCTCTAGCTGCTTAAAGTAGCTTTAGCCATAAAGTCCGTCAGCTCAGAAGTTCCTTCGATCTGAGATCTGGCGTCGAAAGAAGGATCACTAACTAGTCGGGTTACGAGATTAGTGAGGAAATCAAACAGTAACTTTGACCGTGTTGCTAGCAAGGCCACGAGTAACTAGCAGGTCAAGAACACGCAATTGTGGATGCGCCCGGAGAAGCCCTAGTACGACGCTGATGGACGCGGGTTCAAATCCCGCCACCTCCACAGAAACCAAATCATGTGCCCACAATTTATTTGTGGGCACATTTACTTTTTATACACATTTTGAATGCCCCACTGGTACCTGCTGCATCAAATGCCGTAGGCTCATGAATGGTTGCAAGTTAATGATTTATGCAAGGTGTCTTTGATGCCGCGCAAGTCAGCGGCGAACACCCCGTGAAGGCAAAAGCATTGAGCGGTACATCAACAAAAGCAGGAGAAATATATATGCCACAAGGCAGCGTCAAATGGTTTAATTCAGAAAAGGGCTTCGGATTCTTAGCTCCAGATGGAGGCGGACCAGACGTGTTCGTGCATTACTCAGCAATTCAATCTGATGGTTATCGTTCATTGAACGAAGAACAAAGAGTTGAATTCGATATCACCGAAGGCCAAAAAGGTCCACAAGCCGCAAACGTGCGCCCAGTTTAGACCAAGGACTTCATAAAAAAGACCCGCTAAGAAATTAGCGGGTCTTTTATTTTTATAAATCTAATTAACTTAAAAGTTCAACCAGCAAAGCTTTTATGGTGTGCATTCTATTTTCTGCTTGATCAAAAACTATTGAATTACTTGAGTTAAATACTTCTTCTGTTACTTCTACTCCGACAATGCCAAAAGAATCTTTAATTTTTTTACCGATGGAAGTCTTATCATCATAAAAAGCAGGTAGGCAGTGCATAAATTTAACGTCCTTGTTGCCAGTTAAATCTAATACTTCCTTTGTGACCCTATAGGAATTTAATAGATTAATTCTTTCATTCCATACACTCTCATCTTCACCCATTGATACCCACACATCGGTATGAATAAAATCAACACCCAAAACGCCCTGGGCCACATCATCGGTGATGGTTATTTTTGCTCCACTTGTTTTTGCTAAGTCTTGAGCAATTTTTTGTACTTCAGAACTAGGGGTTAAAGACTTTGGGGAAACAAGTCTTACATCCATTCCCAAAATTGCAGCAGTCACTAATAGGGAATTTCCCATATTGTTTCGAGCATCACCTAGGTAAGCAAAAGAAATATTCTGTAGTTTTTTTGAACTATGTTCTTTCATGGTCATGAAGTCAGCCAACATTTGAGTTGGATGCCAAGTATCAGTTAGACCATTAAAAACCGGGACAGTGGAATGTTTCGCTAACTCTTCAACAGCAGATTGGGCAAATCCTCGGTATTCAATGCCATCAAACATTCTGCTTAAAACTCGTGCAGTATCAGCAAGTGATTCTTTGTGGCCTAGTTGGGAAGAACTGGAATCAAAGAAAGTTGTGAAAGCACCTTGGTCATGAGCTGCCACATCAAAAGCGGCTCTGGTTCTAGTTGATGTTTTCTCAAAAATTAATGCAATGTTTTTGCCCTTTAAATGTTTCTTCTCGCGGCCATTTTTTTTCTGTTTTTTTAACTTTTGGGCACGATCAATTAAGTGAAGCAGTTCTTCGGCGCTAAAGTCGATTTCCTTTAAGAAATCTCTTCCCTTTAGTTTCATGAATAACTCTTCCTTCTTATTAAGAAATCAGGGCTGAAAAGACAATCCTACCCAAGGTATCTGCCACAATCAGATTGTGACTACTCCTCTAGATAGCCCAGGCTCACTTGGTGACATCCTGCTTGATGAAAGAACCCTGGAAACCAATGACGACGGGGATCACGAAAAATTTGCGCACTATGTGCAAAAAGAAAAAATTGTGGAAAGTGCAGTTACTGGTAAACCTGTAATTGCCTTATGCGGAAAAGTTTGGGTGCCAGGACGAGACCCTGGGAAATTTCCAATTTGTCCTGACTGCAAGAAAATATTTGATTCTCTCAAGTGAGTAGCCAAAATCAACGTTTAGTGAAACCATAAATTATGTCAATTGCACCAATGCAAACAGAAAGCTTTGCTAGCGAAACAAAACCAGATAATCCGTGGGTATGCATTGTCTGGAATGACCCAATAAATCTGATGAATTATGTCACCCATGTGTTTATGACTTATTTTAAATACTCAAAAGAAAAAGCAGAAAAATTGATGCTGCAGGTTCACCAGGATGGAAAATCTGTGGTGAGCACCGGTACTCGGGAAGAGATGGAACGAGACGTTAACGCAATGCACTCCTATGGCTTGTGGGCCACATTGCAGAAATCCTAAAGCATGGAAAACAGGGGATTTAAGAAACAGCAAAATGGTGAAATCACTTTTCAATTAGAAGCTTTAGAAATAGCTCTGTTGACTTCGATGATTGAACAGATCATCTCCCTCTTAACTCCGGTGAAGAATTCTGAGAATTCAGATCCTTTGGCTCAGATGGTAGGGATTGACCAAACTGCACAAAAGCCAGATGACGATGTGGTTTTAAGGCTTCTTCCTGATGCCTACCAAGACGATAAAGAAGCCTCAAATGAATTTCGAAGATTCACCGAAAGATCACTTCGTGAATTAAAAATTAAAAGAGCTCAATTTGTCCTCGAAAATTTACCTGAGCCAGACAAAATAATCTCTATTAAACCTAAAGACTTGGAATCTTGGCTAACAGTCTTAAATGATGTTCGATTAGCGCTTGGAACTCGAGTTGGAATCTCTGAAGTTGAAGACGAAGAAAACATAACTGGGGAAGAAGAAATTGATCACGCTAAAGATATTTATTCTTGGTTAACTTGGTTGCAATCAAACTTATTAGAGGAAATGAATTCCTAAAAAAATTTAAAGACCCTAGGTTTTCACCCAGGGCCTTTAAATTAATTACTTAACTGACTTTAGTGACCTTCGCTCTTCGCGAATGCACGATCATCAGCAAAGCTCTTCAAGCGTGCGATCTTGTAAATCAATAGACCGAACACTGCTTTAGCCAAAACGTCTGCAATTGAGTAGCCGTATTGACGGAACACGAATGAACCTGGACCTTCAAACCAATCACTATTGAACCAGACACCGAATGCTGGGAATAGGTAACTGATTGGGTAAACGCCCCAAGTTGCAATAAGAGTTAAACGCAAACCTCTTAATTCTTTAGCAACACCTGCTGGTTGGCGTCCCATGGACTTACCAAGTTCAACAAATAGAATCCAAAGAATGTATAGGAATGGGATTGTTGAAAGTGCTCCCCAAACCAATTTTGGACCAATTTCAGCGGTAACTTCACCTGGGTAACCAAGGATGATCATTAATGCTGATGCTGGAACTAAACGAACTAGTAATTGGCTTTGAACTTTCTTAGCCAATGCAAGTACTGCAACTGTTTCTACAAGTAGTAGAGGAACAGTTAGAAGCCAATCAACGTAGCGGTAAGCTTCGTTGAATCCTTCTCCTGCAACTAATGAATAATCTCCACCAACGGTTGTTTGAATATACGCGTGACGGAAAGAATCAAAAATTCTCCAATAATGATAAGCAGCGATACCGGTTACAGTTGCTGATGTAATCAGCGCCTGACGGTAACGAGGCAATACACGGCCTTGCGCAACCAGCATGAATAGTGTTGCAAAAATCATCGATGCTAGAGCAAAAGACAAGACGTTGTATACAGCCTGGAACTGTCCGCTAGACAGAACTGATACTCCAACCATGCCAAACTCCCAAGAAGACAACGCAGCAGTTTTGAATCTTTTCCCGAAAGAAAAGTCTGCAACCACTACAACCCGAATTTCGGGCTGACACCGACCATAGCGCCACTTTTCGATTCTGGACAACATATGAAGAGGATTTTCTTCAACTTTTGTTACCCCGGGTTTAGGTTCGTGAGGAAAATTTGGACATTTAGTCTTGCGAGGTAGAAATCTGATACTGCTTATTAGGGCAATAGGCTTTGCTTAATTATGAACAATGCACCCATCGGAGTCCTGGATTCAGGAGTAGGTGGGTTAACAGTAGCCCGAGCTATTTTGGATCAACTTCCCAACGAACCAATTAGATACATAGGCGATACCGCCAATGGACCCTACGGTCCAAGATCTATTGCTGAAGTTCGAAAGTTTTCTCTGGAAATTATGGACAAATTAGTTGCAGATGGCGTAAAGGCAATAGTTATTGCTTGCAACACCGCATCAGCTGCAACTCTTCGCGATGCTCGCGAGAAATATCAAGTTCCAGTGGTGGAAGTAATAGGACCAGCAGTTAGACGTGCAGTTTCGGTAACTCGCAATAAAAAAGTTGGCGTAATTGGAACTAGAGCAACTGTGGAAAGCGGAGCTTACGTTGATGCTTTTGCTGCAGCTCCAGAAATCGAGTTGTTTTCTAAAGCCTGCCCAAGATTTGTTGAATTCGTTGAAAAAGGAATTACTTCTGGTGAAGAAGTATTGAGTGTTGCTAAAGAATATTTACAAGAGCTAAAAGATGCTCAAATAGATACGGTTGTTTTAGGTTGCACACACTTTCCGCTAATTGCAGGTGCTATCGGTTACACCCTTGGACCAGATGTCGCAATTGTTTCCTCTGCTGATGAAACAGCTCGTGATTTATATCGAGTTTTGGTTACTAAAGAATTATTGAGGGATGAAAAAGCTGGTAAACCAACTCATGAATTCTTAGCCACGGGAGATGTTTCAACTTTTGCACCATTGGCAAAAAGATTCTTAGGACCCGAAGTCGCAAATGTTCAACGGGCTTAACTACAAGATAGGGTGGAAGTTATGACAAGAAGTGATGGCAGAGCAACAGATCAGTTAAGACCAATTAAGTTTGAAAGAAATTGGTTGGAAAATGCTGAAGGCTCTTGTCTTGTGCATTTTGGCCGAACCCGAGTTCTTTGTGTTGCATCTGTAACCGAAGGTGTTCCAAGATTTAAAAAAGATTCTGGTGAAGGCTGGGTTACAGCAGAATATGCAATGTTACCTAGATCAACTGAATCAAGATCAGATCGTGAATCTGTTAAAGGAAAACTTGGTGGAAGAACTCAAGAAATTTCTCGCCTTGTGGGACGAAGCTTAAGAGCAGTTATCAATAATAAAGCACTTGGTGAAAATACAATTGTTTTGGATTGCGATGTTTTGCAAGCAGATGGTGGAACAAGAACAGCTGCAATTACGGGTGCTTACGTTGCCTTAGTCGATGCGTTGAAGTGGGCAAAGAATAAAGGAATTATTGATTCAGTTGAAAAAGTTCTAATCGATTCTGTGGCAGCAGTAAGTGTGGGTGTAATTGATGGGGAAGTAAGACTTGATTTGCATTACGAAGATGATGTTCGAGCCCAAACTGACATGAACGTAGTAATGACAGGTGGTGGCAAATACATTGAAGTTCAAGGCACTGCTGAAGGTGCTCCATTCGATAAGTCTGAATTAGACAACTTGCTAGCAATGGCTGCCAAGGGCTGTGTGGAATTAACCAAATTACAACTTGAGGCTTTGAAGTAATAATGAAAAAGATTGTGTTGGCGACAGCCAACACTCATAAAGTTATTGAATTCCAAAGAATCTTAAATGAACTATTGCCTGACTTGGAATTAGTTGCCGCCAGTCAATTTCCTGGAGTTCCTGAGGTTGAAGAAACCGGATCTAGCTTTGCTGAGAATGCTTTAATTAAAGCCAGAGCGATAAATGATTTCACAAATTTACCTGCCCTGGCAGATGATTCAGGATTAGTTGTTGAGGCCTTAAATGGCGCTCCAGGCATTTTTAGTGCCCGTTACGCAGGAATTGAAGCTGACGACAAGGCAAATGTTGTGAAATTGCTTAATGAAATTAAAGATATTGATCAATCTTTGTTAAATGCCAAATTTGAGTGCGCAATTGCTTTGGTTGATAAATCACAAGACCTAGAACTTGTTGTAGATGGGCAAATGCCTGGCCAGGTTATTAAAGAAGTCAGGGGTGAAAATGGTTTTGGCTATGACCCAATTTTTGTGCCACAAGGATTGACGAAAACCTCATCGCAGTTGAGTGATGCAGACAAAGACAAGATCAGTCATCGTGGAATTGCGTTAAGGAAAATGTCGATGATCTTAAAACAGTTACCAGGTTAAGTCTGCTTGAGATTTGCTTGCTGTATTGTTTGACCTTCGTGCAACTTTAATTTGGAGGTTCGTTGGACAAAGTATTTTCAGGCCGAGTTCTAGTACTTGGCGCAGGCTCTGTAGCCCAATGCTCATTGCCACTGATTTTAAAACATATCGCTAAACCTGCTCAGGTAACTGTCATTGACAAAGACGATCGATCAGATCGAATCGCAAATGAAATAAAACAAGGTGTTACTTTCAAAAAAGACTTAATAACAAAAGAGAATTTAAGTGAAAAACTTTCTTCCTTACTTTCATCAGGGGATTTATTACTTGATTTAGCGTGGAATATTGATTGCAATGCAATCTTACAATGGTGTCACGATAACAATGTTTTGTATTTGAATACCTCTGTTGAAGAATGGAATCCATATGTTGATGGTGCCGATCGACCAGTTCTAGAGCGAACTCTTTATCCAAGACATATGAGAATTCGCGAAATGATGAAAACTTGGAATAAAAAAGGACCATCTGCTGTTGTTGAACATGGTGCTAATCCTGGTTTAGTTTCCCATTTCACTAAAGCTGCCCTTGTTGATATTGCTAATAAATTAAAACAAGATGGTAAATCAAATGAAAAGATTGAAAAAGCGTTAAGTGAAGATAAATACAATGAATTGGCTTTTCTTCTAGGGGTAAAAGTAATTCATATTGCAGAACGCGATACTCAAATTACTGACAAACCAAAAAAGGTTAATGAATTTGTTAACACTTGGTCTGTGGAAGGTTTTTACGAAGAAGGCATTGCTCCAGCAGAACTTGGTTGGGGAACACATGAAAAAGGATTACCAAAAAATGGAATTATGCACACAGGAGATGGTCCTTGTAATCAAATTGCAATTGCTCAACCTGGTGCTAAAACTTGGGTGAGATCTTGGGTCGCAGATTCTGAAACCATAGGAATGGTTATTAGACATGGCGAAGCATTCACTATTACTGAGCACTTAACAGTTAAAGATGATTCAGGAAAAGACATCTATAGACCAACTGTGCATTATGCATATTGTCCTTCCAATGAAGCAATAGTTTCCATGGCGGAATTAGAAATGCGTCAATGGGATTTGCAAAAAAATCAAAGAATTATGAATGAAGAAATCATTGACGGTGAAGATCGTTTGGGAGTTCTTCTTATGGGTCATGATTACAAAGCTTGGTGGTATGGATCAATGCTTTCAATTCATGATGCTAGAAAACTTGTCCCTGGACAATCAGCTACTACTTTGCAAGTTGCATGTTCTGTAGTTGCTGCATCAATGTGGATGATTGAAAATCCAAATGAAGGTGTTTTAGTTCCAGATCAATTGCCTTGGAAATATGTTTTGAATATTGCTAAAGATTATTTGGGTGAAATGCGGTCTATTGCGGTTGATTGGGATCCATTAAAAACTAGAAATGATTTATATAAGGGTCTTAATGGCAGAAGTTATGATTCTGATCCTTGGCAGTTCAATAATTTTCTTGTTTAAAAGTTGATTTTGGTGCGGGAGAGGGGACTTGAACCCCTACACCTTTCGGCGCTAGATCCTAAGTCTAGTGCGTCTGCCAATTTCGCCACTCCCGCAAGATCTATAGATAACTCTACGGCGTACGCTTTTAACTAGATAAACCAATCTGGAGTATTGCTGTGAAACAAGACCAAATCGAAGCAGAAATTATTGCTGCACGCGAAAGATTGGCAAAAAATCTTTCCGAACTTGAATATGCAATGAGTCCAGCTGGAATTGCTGAACGCGGCAAAGATTTTGCAAAAAAGGTGTTTACCTACCCAGATGGTGAATTAAGATTTGAAAGAATTATCGGTTCAGTTGTTGGTGCATTAGTAAGTTTAAAAATTATTCGTAAGATTTTCTAAGAGCAAATTATGGCAAAAATAGCGATAATCGGAACAGGTTACGTCGGATTAGCTTCAGCTGTTGGATTTGCTCAACTTGGGCACGACGTGGTTGGTATTGATATTGATGAAACAAAAGTTCAAAAGTTAACTTCAGGTAAAAGTCCAATATTTGAAAAAGATATCGAGAAATTCTTAGTAAAATCATTAAAAAAGAAAAAGATAACTTTCTCCACAGATTATAAGAAAATTTCTAAAGCGAAATTCGTATTTTTGTGTCTGCCAACTCCTCAACTAGATGATGGCTCTGCTGATACTTCTTATATCTTGGAATCTTCAAAATTATTGTCTAAACATATAAGTGATTCTGCGACATTAGTAATTAAGTCAACAGTTCCAGTTAATACTTGGAAATCTGTTAAACAAGTCTTAAACCGAAAAGATGTTTCAATTGTTTCCAATCCTGAATTCCTTCGAGAAGGAACTGCTCTTGAGGATTTCTTTAAACCAGATCGAATTGTTGTTGGTTGCGAATTTGAAAAGAAAGCAAAAGAAGTTGCAAATCTATATAAAGCTAAAAATGCCAAAGTAGTTTTTACAGATAACACTTCGGCAGAAATTATTAAATATGCATCAAATAGCTTTTTAGCGATAAAGCTTTCTTTTGTAAATGAAATTGCAGCTTATGCAGAATCAACTGATGCCAATGCACTCGAAGTTTTACACGCAATGGGATTAGATAAAAGAATTGGCAAGGAATTCCTTAAACCTGGACCTGGGTGGGGAGGAATGTGTTTTCCAAAAGATGTTAGTGCATTAAAAGAATCCGCTAGAGAAAAAAATGTTCCGATTCCACTTCTTGATGCAGCCTTAGAAAGTAATTTAAAAGCACATGCTCGAATTGTGAAAAAAATAAGCGATGCCTTAGGTGGTTCCTTAAAAGATAAGAAAGTGGCAGTTTGGGGATTAGCGTTCAAAGCAAATACTGATGACACACGATTTTCACCTGCGATATCTGTCGTAGAACTATTGATCGCAGCAGGCGCTAAAGTCACTGCTTTTGATCCAGTGGTTAAACAAGTAAAAGGTCTTGCAATTGATGTTAAATCAGAGATTGTTCAAAGTGTTGAGAATGTTGATGCAGTAGTGGTTTTGACTGAATGGCAGGAATTTAAATTAATTAAACCTGAAGTAATTGGAAAAGCTGTTAAACAAAAAATTGTTATAGATTCTAGAAATTTGCTCGATAAATCTAAATGGGAAAAACAAGGATTTAGATTTATTGGTAACGGGTATAACTAATTACTTCGCTGTAAGCCTTAACTCAAGTCTTGTTTCGTGCCATGGGGCGTTGCAATTTGAGTTAAGAGGAAGTTCTAATACCCCTTGAGTATTCTTCACAATGTTTGCTTTTCCTGTTAAATTCGAATCAATCACAACGACTTGATCGTTAGCAAAACAACCACCTGGCAACGTTGTTGCATTGAGTTTTACTCCATCGGCACTTCGATACTTTCCGCCAGTGAAATAAATAGATTTAGGTGAACCGGAAGTATTTTTAGCCACTACCTGGATGTATGAATTTCCATTTGGAGATTGATAACTAGTGCCACTTACAAACGAAATATTATCTGCCATGTTTGTATCATCAATTTTGCCCGTCATGCCGTAAACAATTCCATCTAGTGAAAGTTTGGTCGCACTTGCATTTTTTGCAACTGACCAACTTTTTACTTTGCCTTTTGCGTCAAGTTTGAAATTTGAGTAAATACCGTTAAAAGCAACAACTGGAGATTTCAAAGAAATGGAACTCTTGTTGAATTTCGCAGTTCCTTTTGCAGGATTGGTTACCGCTAAACCGGTTGATTGAACTGAAAATGGTTTCAGGCTTCTCCAGTATTTATCACCACTAAGACTATTTTGGATCATTGTTAGTGCAAGGTCAGCAGAAGAATTCTGAGAAACATATTTTTGAGCAATCGCTAGTTTATCTGGATCACTAGCTGCAATTGCTGTGAATAATGCTTTAACGTTTGCATTTGTAACTGAAGCATCAGAATTGGGCATTGCGGTAGCAGAAATTGAATTTGTTAAGAAAAATACGCTTACGATTAAGCCCGATACATACTTTAATTTACGCATAATGTTTCCCTTTTCCAGTTAATTGATTATAAAGCGCCAAGCCTAA
>BJFU01000022.1 GCA_014190035.1 Actinomycetes bacterium
GTAAAATACTGTTTTAGGTAAATTATCGAAGATAGATTCTTGGGGCGTCAGCGATTGGTGAAGTACGACATGCAAACCCGTTTCTTCTAAAGTTTCCCTAACTGCAGCAGCTGGAGCAGATTCTGAACCATCAATTTTTCCTCTAGGGAAAGACCAATCTTCTCGATGAGGTCGATGAATTACTGCAATTTTTTGATTCAGGCCTTTGCCTTTAAAAATTACAGTTCCAGCAGCAAAGATCTGTTCTTTTGCTTTACTAAAAGCCATTAATCAATGCCTCTTAAATTCTTACGTTTAATTAATTGTTCTTGAGCATCTAGCAGAGGCAAACCATTTGAATCTTGACTAGTTCTTGACCATTTACCATCATTTTCAAGAGTCCAATGTGCAGTAGAATTTGCCAAGTATAAATCCAGCAAAGTTGAAATATAAGAAATATGTTCGGCATCTTCTAGTTGCACAAGTGCCTCAACCCTTCGATCTAGATTTCGATGCATTAAATCTGCTGAACCAATCCATACTTCCTTTTGTCCATCATTAATGAATTCGTAAACTCGGGAATGTTCTAAAAATCTTCCCAAAATACTACGAACTGTAATGTTTTCACTTAGCCCAGGAACTCCTGGTTTTATGGAACACATTCCTCTAACAATTAACTCTACTTTTACTCCACTATTTGAAGCTTCATAGAGTGAATCAATTGTTTGTTCATCCACAATTGAATTACATTTAATTCTTATTCCTGAAGATTTTCCTTGCGAGTGGTTTTCAATTTCTCTTTTTATTTTCTTAATTAAACCTGATCTAACAGAATGAGGGGCAACCAATAATTTGTCGTATTCTTCGTTTGTGGAATAACCTGATAAAAGATTAAATAAATAGGCAATGTCATTTGTTATTTGTGGATCAGCTGTCAAAAGTCCTAAGTCTTCATAACTTCGAGCAGTTTTTGGGTTGTAGTTACCAGTGCCTAAGTGGCCGTATCGTTTGATTTTGTCATTTTCTTGACGAATAACAAGGGAAAGTTTGGCGTGAGTTTTTAATCCCACCACACCGTAAACAACATGGACTCCTGCTTCTTCAAGTTTTCTTGCCCATGAAATATTTGCTTGTTCATCAAAGCGAGCTTTAATTTCTACGATTGCTAATACTTGTTTTCCGTTATGGGCTGCCTCAATTAGGGAACTAACAATTGGGGAATCTCCAGAAGTTCTATAAAGAGTTTGTTTGATAGCAAGCACTTTCGGATCTGTGCTTGCTTGTTCTAAAAATCTTTGAACACTTGTTGAGAAAGAGTCATAAGGGTGATGTAACAAAATATCTCTAGTTTTTAAAGCTTCAAATACATCTGGAGCACTTGCCGTTTCAACGGTAGCCAATTGAGGGTTAGTTCTTGGAATAAATTTAGCGAATTTCAAATCATCTCTATTTAGGTTACAAATATCGTTTAGTCCACGAAGATCAAGAAGTCCTGGCAATTTAAAAACTTCGTTATCTGAAGCTTCAAGTTCTTCTACAAGAAGTTCTAATACATGCTCGTCAATATCTTCTTCAACTTCAAGTCTTACAACGGCACCGAATTTTCTTCGAGTTAATTCTCGCTCCAAAGCATCGAGTAGATTTTCGGCATCATCTTCTTCAACTTCCACATCTTCATTTCTAGTAACCCTAAATGCGTGATGTTGCACAATGGTCATACCAGGGAAAAGTAAATCTAGGTGAGCTGAAATTACATCTTCTAGTGGCACAAATCTTTGACCTTGTGAATTTATTAAGCGAGGAAACGTCGGAGGAACTTTAACTCGGGCAAACAATTCAGTGTCATTCTTTGGGCTATTAATAACAACGGCCAAATTTAGAGATAATCCTGAAATATAAGGAAAAGGATGAGCAGGATCGACTGCAAGAGGAGTTAATACAGGAAATATTTTTTCAATAAACAAAGTGCCAAGGCTTTTCTTTTCATCCTCGGTTAACTCATTCCATCGGATTATTCGAATATCCTTCTCGACCAAAAGTGGTCGAACATCTTTTTCAAAGATTTCTGAATGCTTTTTTTGAAGCCGATAGCTCTCGTTTAATACAGCAGAAAGTAATTCACGGGGGAGCATTCCACTAGCAGATCTAACAGCAATACCTGCTTCAATTCTTCTCTTAGAGCCAGCAATTCTTACTTTAAAAAATTCGTCTAGATTGCTTGAAAAAATTGCTAAAAATCTTGCTCTTTCTAGAATCGGAATATTTGGATCTTGAGCTAAATCTAAAACTCTTTCATTGAAAGATAGCCATGACAAATCTCTCTCCGAGAATCTCCCTTGCGGAAAGTTTTTTGTTTCGACTGTCATGTTCTTCATAATTTCAGCCTTAAGTAAACGAGCGGTAAAGTCTATCTAAACCCCAGAAATTAAATCCTACTTCCTCATAAATCTTGATGGCTTTTTGGTTGTTTGAGTCAACGTAAAGCATTGCTGAATCCAAACCATTTCTTCTTAAATGGTTTAAACCCCAAAGCATTAGTGATTTTCCAAGACCTTTGCCTTGTTCGCTGGGATGAACTCCCAAAACATAAAGTTCCCCAATTGGTTCGTGCCCATGATCTAAATGTTTATGTCCATCATCTTTTTCATGTTTGTGATCTTGACCATGAACTTTTGTCCAACAAAAACCAACAACATTCTTTTTTTCGTTTTCTAATAAAACAAATCCTGCGGCTGAAAACCAATCCTCAGCTAGTCGTAATTCTAAATCTTGCTTAGTCCAAGAAGATTGATCTGGAAGATCAACAAAACTTTCTTTGTTTAATGCTAGAAAAATATCAGAATCCGATTGCGGATCAAATTGTCTTAAACTGTAATTTGGAGGAAACTTGAATGTTTCAATTGGAGAAAACAACGAACGTCGCATTTGGATAACATTTCTAACAGATTCAAATCCTAATTTGTTTGAAAAATTTCTTGCGCTAGTTGTATCACCATGAGACCAAAGTCTTAACTGTTGCTTTCCAATCAACTTCTTCATTTCTGTCACAATTTGGGTGGCAATACCTTTTAGTCGAAAATCAGGATGGACTACAAGTTCGCCACTAGGACCTGCAACTAAATCAGTTGTATCCAAGTGTCCATACCCAACAATTTTTTTATTTGAATCTTCGGCGAGTAAATGAATTACAGGTCTATCTCCACCGCTTCGAAGATGAATTTCAACGTGTTCTGAAAATGGTCTAGCACCATCAATTTCACTTGAGTTAATAACTATGTTGAGAATTTCGTTTACTTGACTATCTGTAAGGGATTTCGTAACTGAAATTTTATACATAATAAATCAGTTGTTGATCCGGTTTTCAACTTCCTCAGCAAGATTATCTGATTGGGAAATTTCACGATTTGCTACGAACTTGTAGCCAACATTTCTTAATGTGCCAATAAAGTTTTCATACTCTGGACCTAATTTGGCTCTTAATCTTCTGACATGCACATCCACGGTTCTAGTTCCTCCGAAGTAATCAAATCCCCATACTTCTTGTAAAAGCTGTTGTCTACTAAATACTCGTCCTGGATGTTGAGCTAAAAACTTTAGTAATTCGAATTCTTTGAAAGTTAAATCAATTAATTGTCCCTTGATTTTTACTGAATAGGCAGACTCATCAATAACAAGATCACCTCTCTCAATTTCAGGATTTACTTGTTCTTCAACACCGTTTAATCTGGCAATAACTAATCTAATTCGCGCATCAACTTCTGCAGGGCCAGAATTTTCTAAAATAATTTCATCCAACCCCCAGTCAGGGGTAATTGCAATTAATCCACCCTCGGTGGTTATAGCTATTAGGGGAGCAGTAATTCCAGTTGTTCTAATTAAGCGACATAAGCTTTTTGCCCCTGGTAAATCTTTTCTGGCATCTACTAAAACTGCATCACAAATTGGTGCATTGATAAGTGCTGAAGGTTCAGCAGGCATGATTTTTACTGGGTGATTCAATAATGAAAGCGCTGGTAAAATTTCTACTGAATTTCCTCGAGCATTAGTGACCAGAATTAAATTGGTCATAATCTGCTCCTCGAAAGAATTTATACAACCAATTTTACCTTCACCACTTCCTGCACACTTCTGGAACCAGCGGTTTCAGGCACATATAGAAGTATTTGTAGTCAGGATAGACTTTTCTTAATGTCAAAATTACCTTCAGAATTACCACCAGAGATTGTGCGCATCTCATGGCTTTTAGGTCATTGGGAAGGCGTAGGACAAGGGCAATATCCAAACTCCAGTAATTTTTCATTCATTCAACAACTTGAATTTAATAATGATGGTCGACCATTTATTGATTATGAAAGTAAATCTTGGGAATTAAATGCAGATGGCACTGCTGGTAAACCATTGCATTCTGAAAAAGGTTTTTGGAAACCAGGAGAAGGTGCAAGTGTTGAAGTTTCAATTTCGCACGTCACAGGAATTTCAGAAATATGGACAGGACTAAATGAGGTTTTAACAATTGAAGAAGCAAAAATAACTTCAGCAAGAGCCAGGATCGCAACTCAGTGGGTTGGTCGAGTTCCTAGCGCAAAACCTGTGGACGCAGGCGATCGTTTGTATGGATTGATGAATGGTGAATTAATGTGGACTTACGACATGGCAGCAGTTGGTCAAGAAATGCAAAACCATTTATGGGCCAGACTTAAACCATTGAGTGAAACACAAATTATAGAAACAAAGAAAACAGGCAAACCTGTTAACAAACATGTAGTACCAAGTATCCCGGGAGTTAAGTAATGAATGATTATTTAGAAGCTTGGGATAGAAGGCTTCGTACCGCAGGTTTTCGAATCACTCCACAAAGACAATTAGTTTTAGAGGCCGTAACACATTTGCGTCATGCCACACCAGAAGAAATTTTGGGTGAAGTGCAATCAACAGCAAGTGGGGTAAATCTTTCCACTGTTTATCGAACTTTAGAAGTTTTGGAGCAAGTTGGTTTAGTGACACATGCTCATATTGGTCACGGTGCTCCTACCTATCACGTCGTTGATGACACTCCACATATTCATTTAGTTTGTTCAAGATGTAGAAAAGTTGAATCAATTGATGGTGATGATTTTGCTAAATATGCAAATAAATTAGAAAACGATAATGGGTTTGTAGTAAATATTTCTCACGTAGCACTACACGGTTTGTGTAAAAAATGTGCTAATGAGGGAAATGTTGTAACTGATCATGACCACTAATTCTCTATCTCTGAATTTAACGGGACAAGTTAGACCACCTGAATCTGTTATTGATCAAGATGTGGCATGGCATTATGGAGATCCGTTAAGAGAGCAAAAAAATCTTATGCAAGGAATTGGCGCGGTAGATATTTCTAATCGTGGAGTTATAAAGATCACCGGAAATGACAGAAAGTCATTTCTTCACTCCTTAACTTCTCAACATATTGAAAGAATGAAAACTGGAGAATCCTGTTCTACTTTGTTGTTAACTCCAAATGGACATATTGAACATGAGTTGCACGTTATAAATGGCGAGAATGAAATTTACATAATCGTTGAAAAATCTTCTTTAATTCCGGTTTTGGAATTCTTCAAAAAAATGGTCTTTATGTCACAAGTAGAAATAACCAATCAAACAATCAATTTAGCGACAGTATTTGAACCCGTCAGAGAAAATCACAAAGATTTTCCAACCTGGTTAACTCCAATTAATTACGCAGGAGAACCCATCACAGATGCGGGACAAAGTGCAGGTGGAGATCCAAATAGATATGCACCAACCAGACCAGGAATTTATAAAGGTAGAGAAATTCTAGTTAATAGAAACGATCTAGAAAATTATTTACAAAAAAAGGAAACATTAGCTGGAACTTGGGCACTCGAAGCAATTCGTATAGCAGCAGGAGTTGCCAGAGTAGTTGTCGATGCAGATCATAAAACTATTCCACATGAAATTGGCCTAATTGGAAATGCAGTTCATTTAGAAAAAGGTTGTTATCGTGGCCAAGAAACTGTTGCACGCGTTCACAATTTAGGAAAACCACCAAGAAAATTAGTACTTATTCATTTAGACGGAAGTCCTAATCGTTTGCCTAAAGCAAAAAGTCCGATCATCGTTGATGGTGTTGAAGTTGGAGTAATTGGCTCCAGTGCGCAGCATTACGAATTAGGGCCGATTGCACTTGGAATTATAAAATCAAAAACAGAAGTTCTCTTAAATGTTGCAGTTGATGATATTCCTGGAACCATACAAGAAGTGGTGGTTGCACAATGAGTCATCCTCCAGTTTTAGTTGAAATGATTCGCGCTGGTTTAGTTGAATCAGCTCATCGCGGTCATGCGGTTTTATTGGATGCAGATGGAAAAATTGAAGTTTCCCTTGGTGAACCAAAAAATCCAATTTTCCCGCGAAGTGCCATAAAGCTTGCTCAAGCAACCGCAATGTTAAGAACTGGGGCAAAACTTGAGAATGAAAAATTAGCTATTTCTTGCGCATCTCATAGTGGGGAAGATCTACATCGAGAATTAGTTACCAAGATGCTAAAAGACATTGGTTTAACGACCGATGCACTTCAATGTCCACCAGATTTACCTTTAGACACCGCAACTCAAATTGAATATTTAAGTAAAGGAATGAAACCTGAAAGACTAACTATGAATTGCTCTGGCAAACATGCCGGAATGCTAACTGCTTGTGTGGAGAATAAATGGTCAATAGAAAATTACTTAAGCCCAGAACATAACTTACAAAAACTAATTAATGAAACAATTGAAGATTTAAGTGGGGAAAAGATTTATAAATCGACTTTTGATGGTTGTGGAGCACCATTACATGCAGTGTCATTAATCGCTTTAGCAAAGATTGCACAGAATGCAGTCTTATCAGACACAGATACAGAACAAAGAAAAGTTGTAGATGCAGCAAGAAAATTCCCAATCCATAATTCTGGAAACAAAAGAGACGTTGCGCAATTCATGCAAACTGTTGACGGCTTTTTCACCAAGGAAGGCGCAGAAGGAGTGCACGTCGGAGCACTTTCAGATGGAAGATCTTTTGCGGTTAAATTTGAAGATGGTTCGATGAGACCACGAGCTTCCTTCGTTGTGGCTGTGCTTCGTTACTGGGGGATTGAAGAAAATATTTTAGAAAAGTTGAGCCACTTGGAGAAAACACCAGTACTTGGTGGAGGAAAACCCGTAGGCTCGATGCAAGCACTACCAATTGGAAGGTAATTAAATGCCAGCAAGTATGTACACATTAAATTTGGTTCTGGGATACATATTTGTTGCAGTTAAAATGTGGGCTTTCGTAGACGCCGTAACACAAAAGAAAGAAGTATTTGCTGCAGTTGGCCGTCAATCAAAATTGTTTTGGTCAGCACTTCTTGGAATCTCTGTGCTTTCACAATTTATTTCAGTTTGGACCCAAGGTTCAAATTATGGAATATTGCAATTAGTTGGACTTATTTTGTCAATCGTTTACTTGGTTGATCAAAGACCAAAGATGAACGAAATCAGAGGAAAGTAGTTACTTTTTTCCTTGGTTAGCCACTGCAGCAATTGCTTCTACAGCGGCTGTTGGATCTAAGTACTCTCCACCATTTTTTAATGGTTTAAAGTTTTCATCTAATCGATAAAGCAATGGAATTCCTGTTGGCAGATTTAATTTAGCAATGTCTTCATCACTTATATTTTCTAAGTGTTTAATTAATGCCCTTAGAGAATTTCCATGTGCTACAACCAGCACTGTTTTACCTGCTTCTAAATCAGGAATTATGGATTCTTTCCAATAAGGAATAACTCTGACAACTACATCTTTTAGACATTCGGTTAAAGGAATTTCTGAAGGATTCATATCTGAATATTTAGGATCTTTATTTTGGGCGTATTTGTCATTGGGATCGATTGGTGGAGGTGGAACATCAAAAGATCTGCGCCATAACATGAATTGTTCTTCACCATATTTATCCAAAGTGTCTTTTTTATTTAAACCCTGAAGTGCTCCGTAATGACGCTCATTTAATCGCCAGGTTCTTTTGGTTGGAATTTCAATTATTCCTGCAGCGCTAAGTGCTAATTGTGAAGTTTTAATTGCTCTATTTAATAGGGAAGTGTGTAGCGAATCAGGAACTAAACCTTTTTCCTTAATTAACTGACCACCACGAGTTGCTTCTTTAATTCCTTTCTCCGATAGATCAACATCAACCCAACCGGTAAATAAATTAAGTGCATTCCATTCACTTTCGCCATGGCGCAACAGAATTAAGTTATATTCCTTAGACATTTATATCGCTCTGAGATTTCTGACTTGTTTTGGTTTTGTAACCAATGCCTTTTGGTAAACATCTATCAAGCCCTGCACAGTTTTATCCCAACTAAATTTTGATGCGTGCTCTCTTGCGCCAACTTGAAGTCTGGCAAGCTCTGTATCGTTTAAAGAAACATGAGCTAGTGCTTGCGACCAAGTTCTTGCATCATGGCCATTTACTAAAATTCCACTTTTATTATCAGAGACTGTGGTTTTTAATCCACCAACATTTGTGGCAATCACTGGAGTACCGCAAGCTTGAGCTTCAACTGCGACTAAACCAAATGATTCAGAGTATGAAGGAACAGCAACTAAAGTTGATGCTTTATAAAGAGTCGCTAATTTTTCCCTACTTGATGGAGGAAGGAAAATAACATTTTCGTTTAAGTGAAGTTCGTTTACCAAGGAAACTAAGGCTTGAGGTTTATCAAAACCAGTTCCAGAAAGTCCTCCACAAATAACAATTCTTACTCTATTTCTTAAACTTGGGTTATCGAGAATAAATTGATGTGCAGCTTTGATTAAAACATCAGGTGCTTTTAATGGTTGAACTCGTCCAACGAATGTAAAAACAATCGCATCTTGTGGAATTCCTAATTCTTTTCTTGCTGACACTTGATCACCTGGACTAAAAACATCAAGATCAACACCTGGGTTAACGACTGTTACATGATTCTTATCAGCGTGATAAAGATTAATTAAATCTTGAGCTTCTGCTTCGGTATTTGCAATTAATTGATTAGCAGCATCAACTACTTGTTGTTCACCAATTTCTCTTTCAGTTGGCTCAGGAGTATCACCTGCTGCAAGAGTTGAGTTTTTAACTTTCGCCATTGTGTGCATTGAATGAACTAAAGGAACATTCCATCTTTCAGAGGCAACCCAACCAACCTGACCGCTTAACCAATAGTGGGAATGAATTAATTGGTAATGGCCTTCTTTTTGAGTTGCTTCTTCTCTTAAAACTCCAGCACTAAGTGCACAAAGTTGTGAAGGCAAACTTTGTTTAGTTAAACCCTCAAATGGTCCAGCAGTAATTTGTTTAACTTTGACACCATCAAAAATTATTGTTTCATTCTTTACCGCACCTGAAGTTCTTCTTGTAAAAATATCAACTGCAATTCCTTGTTGAGCAAGTCTTTTTGCAGTTTCGACAACATAAACATTTAATCCACCAGCATCTCCAACACCAGGTTGGTCCAGTGGAGAGGTGTGAACAGAAAGCAAAGCAACTTGATTCAAATTCATAGCTCTAATTATTCCTCATTGACATGAAATCTGAAAATTCGAGGCTATTGTTTGAGTGTATTTATGTTTAATTGTTGACTTAATGCAAAACAGTATCGATGTAAGGCTCACCAGTAAGAACATGAATGATTCTTCTAGCGACACTTACAGCGTGATCTGCAAAACGTTCGTAATAGCGGGAAAGCAAAGTTACATCGACTGCTGCTTCAACACCATGAGACCAATCAGGAGATAACACAATTCTGAATAACTCTCTGTGCAATGCATCAACTTTGTCATCAGCTTTTTGAATGTCTTGCGCCAAAGTTACATCTGGATTTGTAACTAAACGAGAAAGTTGCACAGTTAATTCTTCTGCTAAATGTCCAAGAGTTCTAAAAGTTTCAACAAGTTCATCTGGTACTGCTCTTGCTGGATAACGAAGTCTTGCTGACTTAGCAACGTGTACTGCTAAATCACCCATTCTTTCCAGTGAGCTTGCAATTCTCATACTTCCTAAAACACTTCTTAATTCTGTGGCTACAGGTTGTTGTCTAGCGGTGAGCATCGTGCAACGTTCATCAAGTGCAGATGCTAAATCATTTAAAAGAACGTCTGATTCGATAACGCGTTCTGCAATTTCGCGATCAGCAAATAACAAAGATTCGGTGGCTTTATTTATGGCCTTACCAACAAGATCAGCCATCTGAGAGATGTCATTGTTAATAGCAACGAGCTCTTCTTGAAATAGGTCGCGCATATCCAACTCCTTGACTCCTCCAATCATAAATCAATAAGTACCAGACTTTCATGATTTCAAGCGCAAATACTCTTTTAATAATGAATTAGAGGTGAAAGGAAAGCGAATTCTGGACTAACTACCCCGAACTAAGTGCACCAGCGTATGAGATTGAAACTAATCTGGAGGTATGGAAATCATCTTGGGAATGCTTCTTGGTGCTTTGCTGGGTGGAACCACTATCTACTTTTTGGTTACGCCAAAGGATAAACCCGAACAACAAAATCCAACTTCAAATTCTTCTAGAAATTTAATCCTTAAACTAATTCAATCTTTACCAGATATTGTGATTTGGGTAGATGGCGATAACAAAATTAAGTATGCATCTGAAGTTGCCTTAAATTTAAATATTGCCAGAGAAGATAAAATTCAAATTGAGGCTTTAGAAACACTTATTTCGATGGCTAGAAAAATAGATGAGCCATTAATCAAAAAAGTAAAAGCAAAGCGCCCTTTGGGTATTGCAAAATTAAATTTAGACACATGGGTGATGAGATTAGAACGAGGAGAAGTTTTACTTTGGGCACAAAATAACTCAGTGGTGAGCAGGGTTGAAACAATGAGAAGAGATTTTGTGGCCAACATCAGTCATGAATTAAAAACTCCTGTCGGAGCACTTTCTTTATTAGCTGAAGCAATTGAAGAATCTGGAAAAGATTCTGAATCAATTCAAAAATTTGCGAAACGAATTGGTCCTGAAACAAAAAGACTAACAAATGTAATTCGAGACATAATTGATCTTTCTCAAGTTCAATCAGATGACCCGTTAGCTTCAGCAAATCCAGTTGAGGTTGACAGAGTGATCAACGATGCTGTTGATGCTGTTCAATTACTTGCAGATTTGAATAATGTGGAGATTGCTCAAGTTAATGAACCGGATGTAAAAATCGTTGGTGATGAATATCAACTCGTTATGGCAATTAGAAATCTTTTAACAAACGCGATCACATTTTCTCCAGCTAGTTCGCGAATTACAGTCGGAGCTAAACTTAAAGATGGTGTTGTAGAAATAACAGTTTCTGATCAAGGAATTGGTATTAGTTTAGAAAACCAAAGTAGAATTTTTGAAAGATTTTATAGAGTTGATCCTGCAAGATCTAGATCAACTGGTGGGACTGGTTTAGGTTTGGCAATTGTTAAACATGTTTGTGAAAATCATGGCGGAGAAGTTTCAGTATGGTCTGTGCCAGGACAAGGTTCAACTTTCACAATGAAATTTCCTCAAATGGAACAAGAATCAGTTATTGAAAATAGTAAGGAATTTAGTTCATGACAAAAATACTTTTAGTGGAAGACGAAGAATCCTTTAGAGAAGGTTTATCCTTCATGCTTTCAAAGGAAGGATATGAAGTGATTACTGCCGACAACGGAAATGATGCTGTTTCAAAATTTGAACAACATGGTGCAGACTTAGTTTTACTCGATGTCATGCTTCCTGGATTATCAGGATTAGAGGTATGTAAAAAATTACGATCGATGACAAAAGTACCAATTGTCATGTTGACAGCAAAAGATACTGAACTAGATAAAGTCTTAGGTTTAGAAATCGGTGCTGATGATTACATCACTAAACCGTTTTCAAGTAGAGAATTATTAGCTCGAGTTAAAGCAATATTACGAAGAGTTGGCGGAGTTGAAGAGAAAACTTCAGTTCTAGAAATAGGACCAGTTCGAGTAGATACCGAAAGACACTTAGTAACAGTTGATGGAGTAGAACAATCTTTGCCATTAAAAGAGTTTGATCTACTTGTTTATTTGATGCAAAATGCGGGAAGAGTGTTAACGCGAGTGCAATTGATCGACCGTATTTGGGGAAGTGACTACTTTGGAGATACTAAAACATTAGACGTTCACGTTAAAAGGATTCGTTCCAGAATTGAAAAAGATGCTGCAAACCCAAAATTTATTCAAACCATTAGAGGTTTGGGTTATAAGTTTGAAAACGTTAAATAGTTTTAGAAACTAAAGGGTGCGTCATTACCCAAAGTTAGAACTAAGTTTGATGAAGTAATGGTTGTATCTTCCACCAAAACTCCCACAGAAAGCAATTTTGCAACGGCTTCTGCTTTTGCCTGCATTCCAGTTCCATATGAAATTTGTGTTTTCGCTGTATCTTTATTTGGCGCATCTTTTACTTCCACAATTTTCATACCTTGAACTTGCAAGGTATCTGCTACTGAGCGAGCAAAACCAGATCGTCTAGTTCCATTCAAAACCGTAATTGTGACTCCTTCTAATGAACCTGCAATGATTTCTCGCCCTTGAGCAGCAGCAGTAACTGGTGCTTCGGTAAGTGGGTTGGCATTTTCATATATTCCAGTATTTGGAACAACTAAAACAGTTTGATCAACAATTCCTGCGGTCTTAAATACAAATGTAATTTTCACAAAACTTGATTGGCGAGGAGTAAATTCGATTAAGTCAACGTGTGGAGATTCAGGGCTTCGTCCTAAATTAATTAATCCTTTTGCGGGAATGTTAATTTCATTTGCTGGACTAAAAACAATTGACTTTGGAGCCGGATTTTCTACGCTGACACTTACTAATTGATCATCTTTTAAGCTGCTGTTACTAATTGTTGCAACAACAGTTGCTGAAGTTGATTCACCTTTTGCGATTACAACGTTTTGAACATAGATATCACCAATTGATGAGTTAGCACCACTACCAACAGGACCTTGAATTGTCGTTAAAGCATTTGGACCAGCACCACAACCGGACATAAACAAAATAACTGCGATTGCTGAGAGAAGTGATTTATATGTGCGCATAATTCTTAATTCTACCCAACCAGAGGTGATGACTCGAGTCCAGTATTGGGCTGGTAGAATAGAGGAATTAACGAAAGGTATTTCTTAAATGGCCTTCAAAGTCGGCGAAACAGTTGTTTATCCACATCACGGAGCAGCAGTAATTGAGGCAATCGAATCAAGAAATATCAAAGGCGTTGAAAGAAAATATTTAGTTTTAAGAGTTAAACAAGGTGATTTAACAGTAAGAGTTCCAGCAGACAATGTTGATCTAGTTGGAGTAAGAGATGTTGTTAATGCTGAAGGTTTAGAAAGAGTTTTTGACGTTCTACGTCAACCATATACAGAAGAACCAACTAACTGGTCTCGTCGTTATAAAGCAAACTTAGAAAAATTAGCTTCAGGCGATGTTATGAAAGTCGCAGAAGTAGTTAGAGATCTTTGGAGAAGAGATCAAGATCGCGGACTTTCTGCTGGTGAAAAAAGAATGCTTTCCAAGGCCCGCCAAATTCTCGTGAGCGAATTAGCTTTAGCTGAAAGAACTAATGAAGTAAATGCTGAAGCATTGCTCGACGAGGTTCTAGCTTCCTAAAGATTTATTTGTGAGCGCCCCCGCTAACGTCTGTGTTGTAATTCCAGCTGCAGGCTTGGGTGAGCGACTTGGTTTAGATCAACCAAAAGCCTTTGTCTCTGTTAATAACTGGTCATTACTTTCCTTAACCATCAGACGAGTTCTAGATATTGCTCGCGTTGGTCATTTAATAGTTGCAGTTCCTCTAGATTTCAAAACAGAAGCACTTGAACATATAGATAGAGCAATGCGGGATGCCAATAAGAAGATTCCCTTTGATGTTGTTGTTGGGGGAGAAACCAGAACTCAATCGGTAAAAAACTCACTACTTGCCTTGGACCAGTTGGACTCTTTTGTTTTGGTTCACGATGCGGCTCGACCATTTGTTCCACAATCTGTCTTTGAAAGCGTAATTGGCAAACTTGATAGCGGCGCAAAAGTTGTTATTCCAGTAATTCCAGTCTCTGACACCATAAAAACAGTTAACGAAAAATCTGAGGTTGTTAATACTTTGGACCGCACCCAGCTTCGGGCAGTTCAAACACCACAAGGTTTTGCTCGCGAAGTGCTATCGGAAATTTATGCCACCACTGATTTAAAACCCACCACAGATGATGCAGGTTTGGCCGAAATTGCGGGAATCAATGTTTCAACAGTTGCTGGATCTGTGGAATCATTCAAGATAACAACACCGTTTGATTTAGAAATGGCCACCAACTTTATGAATAGGAAATAAAAATGACAAACAGAGTTGGAATTGGTGTTGATGTTCATCCCTTTGAAAATGGAAGAGAATTAAATTTAGCGGGAATTAATTGGCCCAATGAAACAGGTTTAGCAGGACATTCAGATGGTGATGTCGTGGCACATGCTTGCGCTGATGCACTTTTGTCAGCAGCTGGTTTAGGAGATTTAGGTTCAAACTTTGGCACAGATAAACCTGAATGGAAAGGTGCCAGTGGCACAAAATTATTAGCAGCAGCTGCAAAAATTGTTCAAGATGCTGGCTGGAAAATAGATAATGTTGCTGTGCAACTTATTGGCAATAAACCAAAAATTGGTGCAAGGAGAACGGAAGCTGAAAAAGCATTAAGTGAAGCAATTGGATCTCCTGTTTCATTAGGAGCAACCACAACTGATGGTTTAGGACTAACTGGTCGAGGCGAAGGCCTCGCAGCGATTGCTCACGCTCTAATTAATCGTTAACTATTTACACAATTCTTAAACAAAAAACCAATCGAATAGAATAAAACAACTTATGCGCCTCTATGACACTGCGACTAGATCAATTAGAGATTTCACCCCGATTAAAAAGGGTGAAGTTGGTATGTATTTATGTGGTGCCACAGTGCAGGGCTCTCCACATATTGGTCACATTAGATCAAGTATGGTCTTTGATGTTTTACGCAGATACTTTGAATTCAATAAATACAAAGTTGTTTTAGTTCGTAATGTTACAGATATAGATGACAAAATAATTCATAATGCAGGCCACGATGATGTTACTTGGTGGGAATTAGCCGCACGTTATGAAAAAGAATTCACTTGGGCTCATGAACAATTAGGAAATTTAACACCCACAATTGAACCAAGAGCAACAGGACACATCACCCAAATGATTGAAATTATTCAAACCTTAATTGAAAAAAATCATGCCTATGTTGCAGAAGGTTCTGTTTGGTTTTCAGTTAGATCATTTAAAGATTATGGATCACTGTCAGGACAAAAAATTGATGAAATGTTAGCTGCGCAGGATCCTGATAAAGGTAAAAAAGATCCACACGATTTTGCACTGTGGAAAGCAGCTAAGAAAGATGAACCACATTGGAACACTCCTTGGGGACCAGGAAGACCTGGTTGGCATATTGAATGTTCAGCAATGGCGCAGGCTTATTTAGGAAATCAATTTGATATTCATGGTGGCGGATTAGATTTAGCTTTTCCTCATCACGAAAATGAAGTTGCACAATCAAAAGCTGCAGGACAACAATTTGCAAACTTTTGGTTACATAATTACTGGGTAACACAAAGTGGCGAAAAAATGAGTAAGTCACTTGGTAACACTATGAAGGTAAGTGAAATACTCTCCAGATTTAGAGCAATTGATGTTCGCTTCTATTTGTTATCAGCTCATTACCGAAGCAATCTAGAATTTTCCGATCAAGCATTAAGTGATGCCTCAACTGCCTTTTCAAGAATTGAACAATTCGTAATTAGAGCAAGTGAAAAAATTGGAGAAGTAAGTCTTGCTCAAGTCTTACCAAAAGCATTCCAAGAAGCAATGGATGAAGACATTGCCACCCCAAGTGCTTTTGCTGTAATTCATGAATTTGTCACAAATGGAAATACCGCACTTGCAAATAATGACAAAGATTTAAAAGATATTTATGTTCAAGTTAGAACCATGCTAGATATCTTGGGACTTGATCCATTGAACAAACAATGGCTCAAAGAAACCAGCCAAGATGCAACAAAAGCTCTAGATTCCTTGATTCAATCGATGCTTAAGCAAAGAAATGATGCTCGGGCTTCCAAGAATTTTGAAGTGGCCGATAGTGTTCGAGATGCACTAAATAGTGCAGGGATTTTGATTGAAGATACGTCTCAAGGTTCACGCTGGTCTATTAATAAAGAAACGAAGTAATTAAATGGCTTTCAAAAATGCTCGTAAACCAGGTGGCAAAAAAACTGTTGGTTCAGGCGGGAAAAACCGAAAAGCTTTAAAAGGCAAAGGACCAACTCCTAAAGCAAAAGATCGCCCAGCACACGTTAAATACCGTGACAAAAAAGAAAGGAATCCTAAAAATACTCGTAGCGCACAATTCACCAAAGAACCAAGAAGATCATTTAGTAATAACGAAAAAAGATCAGCATCCGACTTTATTTTAGGTAGAAACCCAGTATTAGAAGCATTGAAAGAAAACGTTGATGCCGCAGTCTTGAGAATTGCCAACGGTGTTGATGTTGATGACAGATTAAGACAAATTTTGACATTAGCTAGTGATAAAAACTTGCCTGTTATGGAAGTTGAAAGAAGAGAATTAGATCGCTTAACCAATAACACTAATCATCAAGGTGTGGCATTAGCGGTTTCTCCCTATAAATATCCTGATCTGAAAGAGATTTTGGCTCACACAAAAACCACTCCTTTATTAGTAATTCTTGATGGAGTAACTGACCCTCGAAATCTAGGTGCAGTTATTAGATCTGCAGCAGGCTTTTATGCCAATGCAGTAGTAGTTGCAGAAAGAAGAAGTGCTGGAGTAACCGGTGCTGTTTGGAAAACAGCAGCAGGAGCACTTTCTCATGTGCCAGTTTGCCAAGTTGTAAATATCACTAGAACAATTACCGAGTTACAAGAAAAAGGTTTCTTTGCAGTTGCCTTAGATGGTGATGGAGATATGAATCTTGATCAAGTAGATCCTGATTTAGCTAACCGACCATTGATTTTGGTAATTGGAGCTGAAGGTCGTGGGGTTTCTAGATTGGTGGCCCAAACATGTGACCTAAGAGTGCAAATTCCTATGAGTAAGAAAATTGATTCGTTGAATGCTGCGGTAGCAACAGGTGTGGCACTGTATTCAATTACACGGTCGCGTAAACTCGATTAGTCAAAAGATTTAAATAAATACCTGCCGACGTGGCGCAACTGGTAGCGCACCCGACTTGTAATCGGGCGGTTAGGGGTTCAAGTCCCCTCGTCGGCTCCATAAAGAATTAAAACTAATTCCTTGCACTAAAGCCACTCCACATAAAATTAAAACTGCCCCGATTGGTTGATACCAATGCAAACCCTCTCTTAAGAAAATTACTCCTGCAAGTGTTGAAATTATGGGAGTTGCATAAGTAATTGTGGCTGCAGCCAAACTGCTTACATCTCTAATTATTTTGTAAACAAGAGGAAATGCTAAACCGGTGGAAAATATTCCTAAGAAAATAATTGCCCCAAATGTTGGCATACCTATTTGGGAAGGGGTAGAAGTAAAGACAAAACACAAAATTAGTAATTGAATTGCTGAGGCAATTAATTGAGCTCCGATAAACGATGA
>BJFU01000023.1 GCA_014190035.1 Actinomycetes bacterium
CAGCAGCTGCAGAAAATGGTTTTGATTTAAATGGGACATACCAATGTCCACCTCAATTAGAGATTGGTAATCGCGTATTTAGAAACTATGAATCATTGGGTTATGGTGCAATTTCACTACAAAGAGCAATTGAAGTTTCCTGTGACACAGTTTTTTACGATATTGCAAACACATTGTGGTTAAAAGATGGTGGATTAAATCCGATAGATAATCCTAAAGATGCTGTAGAAAAAATGGCTTTTGCATACGGTTTAGGTTCAAAAACAGGAATTGATTTACCAGAAGACGTTAAAGGTCGCGTGGGAGGAAGAATTTTCAAACGAAACTTCTGGGATAAGAATCACGAAGTTTGGTGTGATCGCGCAGAAAATGGTTACCCTGAAGTGGCAGCTGTTGATCCTGATAGAGCCAAAATGTTACAAAAATTTGCTACAGAAAACTGCACGGAGGGAATGAGATTTCGTGCCGGAGATGCTGTTAACACCTCGATTGGGCAAGGTGACACTGTTGTTACTCCGTTACAGATGGCTATGGCTTATGCGGCAATCGCAAATGGTGGCACGGTTTATGAACCAAGAATTGTAAAGGCAATCATGAATGCAGATGGCTCAGTAGCTGAAAAAATAGAACCAAAAGTAAAAAGCACTCTTCCAATTTCAGCAGCTACCCTTGGCTATATTCAAAAATCATTGAAATCAACAACAGTTTCTGGAACAGGCGCACCACCTTTTGTCGGATTTCCTTTATCAAGAATTCCAGTTGCCACAAAAACAGGTACAGGTGAAGTACTTGGTAAACAATCAACTTCTTGGTTTGCAAGTTATGCACCTGCAGATAATCCTCAATATGCAATTGTGATGATGGTTGCACAAGGTGGAACTGGTTCTGGAACTTCAGCGCCAAGTGTGAGAAGAATTTATGAAGAATTATTTGGTATTCGAGGCGGAACAATTGATCCTGCTACAAGTATTTTAAAAGGTGGGGCGCCCAGTTATACACTTCCTACAATTAGAACAGATGGACTTCCTGATTATCCAGAAATTGATGAATTACTAAACCCAACTGCTTCACCTTCTCCTACTGTCGCTGTAAAAACGGGAGCTTCGCGATGACCTATTGGAGTTCTGAAACACCAAAAGCGCCGAGCAAAAATAGATTTAACGATTCCTTTTTCATTGGATATGACTGGGTACTAATTACTTGTGCATTACTTCTTTCAATAATTGGTTCAGCACTTGTTTATTCAGCCTCAAAGCAAAGATTATTTGATGCTGGAATTAACTCTGACTTCTATTTACAAAGACACGTATTTAACATAATCGTTGGAATTGTGCTTGCTTTGATTGTTTCTAGGTTTTCATTTCGAACTGCAAGAGCCTACGCAATTATCATTTATGCAGTAGCAGTTCTGGGATTGTTTGTGGTTCTAATTCCAGGAATTGGTAAATCACAAGGTGGTGCTCAAGCATGGTTGGCACTTCCTGGAGGATTTACATTTCAACCCAGTGAATTTACAAAAGTTGCTCTAATTACATTGTTGGCGATGGTTTTAACCGAACGCAGAGATTCAGAATTAGTACCTGATGATCGAGATGTTTTATTTGGCCTGGCTTTAGCTGGAATTCCTGCGTTATTAGTTCTCTTACAAAACGATTTTGGAACAGTAATGATTATTGGAGCAACTTTATTGAGTGTGATGGTGGTTTCCGGTGTTAAACTTCGCTGGGTCTATGGATCAATTAGTGCGGTATTTTTAGCAGGATTTATTGCTTCCAAATTAAATTTTATTAAGGATTATCAATTAAAAAGATTAGCCACCTTCGTGGATCCAACACTTGATCCGCTAGGTGCTGGATATAACACTTTGCAAGCAAGAATTGCCATTGGTTCTGGTGGATGGTTTGGGCAAGGTTTATTTAGTGGTCCCCAAACTCAAGGAAAATATGTGCCAGCTCAACGTACAGACTTTATTTTTACTGTGGCTGGGGAAGAACTTGGATTCTTAGGTTCAGCATTAATTATTTTTCTGATTTCAATGATCTTGTATCGCTTAACAAAAATTGCCTTAAATTCACCAGATCGATTTGGTCGATTAGCCGCTGCAGGTGTTGCTGGCTGGTTTGCCATACAAACATTTGAAAATATTGGAATGAACTTAGGAATTATGCCGGTAACTGGTGTTCCACTGCCATTTGTCTCATATGGCGGATCTTCCATGTTTGTTTCGTGGATGGCCCTTGGCCTTGTTGTGGCGATTGGGCGAGAAATTGATGACCGAGTAACACCCCTGATTCGCTAAAAAACTTTAGGCCCATTTTGTGGGCAATCCCTGAGAATTGCCGCTAATTCACCCCAAAGCAGTTGTGCCATGGTCAAAGGGACCTAAATGCTGTGCCATACTCGAAGTACTGGTTAATCACGGAGTCACTACAACCCGAGATAAAAAACCAAAACGACTTAGCCGAGCAGCGGTGCTCGGTAGAACTTAAAAAAGCTAGCTGTCCCAATTTGTGAGACGAAGCGGATTTCTTTGAAGTTCTGAAAACCAAACCTAAATGACTTTGAGGACGTGGATTTATCTTCACCCCTGATCGTTAAGTAAAACCAGCACTGACACCAAGTGCAGGTAAACGAAAAGCGCTTTGGCGCTGTTTATTTGCACACACAAAAGATTTAGGAGTAAAGCCATTATGGCTGACGAAGAAACACCATCATTACGTAAGAGATTTCGCATTGCTGCATTTTCTGCAGCAGAAGAAGCACCAACACCTGCAGCTGATGTTCCAGTTGGAAAACCATCTGTGGCATTTCAACAAGCAGTGGTGCCACCAAGAACACCTACCGCAAAATCTGATGCACCAAAAGAAGAAAAAGGTTTATTAAGAAGAGGTAGAAACAAAAAACGCAGCGAAGAAGAAGCTGTTGAAGAAACCGAAGATTCAGCAAGTGGCCAAGAAGAAGACAGTGATTCAGAAGCAGGCGACGGAAATCATCGTCGCATCAGAAAACGTCGTCGCGCCACCGATGTAAATCCAGATGAAGTAAATACAGATGACCCAAACACAGTTGTCAGAGTTCGTGCACCGAGAGAAAAATCTCCAACTAGAGGTTCAACTCGATTAGATGCCAAACGTCAAAGAAGAAAAGATGGCAGAGATGCCGGCAGAAGAAGAGCACCAGTTTTAACTGAAGCAGAATTCTTAGCCAGACGTGAAAGTGTTGAACGAGTCATGGTTGTGAGACAAAACCAAGACCGAATTCAAATAGCAGTTCTTGAAGACAACATTTTAGTTGAACATTATGTTTCTCGTGGACAATCAGCATCATTAATTGGAAACGTTTACTTAGGTCGCGTGCAAAACGTATTACCAAGTATGGAAGCTGCTTTTATTGATATTGGCCGTGGACGAAATGGTGTGCTTTATGCCGGTGAAGTTAATTGGGATGCAGCAGGACTTGATGGTCAACCAAGAAGAATTGAACTTGCTTTAAAGAGCAATGATCCAGTTCTTGTTCAAGTTACCAAAGATCCAGTTGGACAAAAAGGTGCAAGATTAACTAGCCAAGTTTCACTTCCTGGAAGATATTTAGTTTATGTACCAGATGGTTCAGTAACTGGAATAAGCAGAAAACTTCCTGACACTGAAAGAACAAGATTAAAACGAATTTTAAGAAACATTGTTCCTGAAGGTGCTGGAGTAATTGTTAGAACAGCAGCAGAAGGTGCAACTGAAGAACAATTACAAAGAGATGTTGCACGCCTTCAAGCTCAATGGGAAAACATTCAAAGCAAAGTCCAAGGCGGAACTCCTGCCTCACTTCTTTACTCAGAACCTGATCTTGCAATCAGAGTTGTAAGAGATATTTTCAACGAAGACTTCAAAAAATTAATTGTTGAAGGAAGTGAAGCTTGGGACACAATTGAGGAATACGTAAAATACGTTGCCCCAGATCTTGCTGATCGTTTAGAAAAATGGAGTGGCGAAGGCGATGTATTCGGTGCAAACCGAATTGATGAACAAATCGCTAAAGCTCTTGATCGAAAAGTTTATTTGCCTTCTGGTGGATCATTAGTAATTGATCGCACAGAAGCAATGACGGTTGTTGACGTAAACACTGGAAAATTCATTGGTCAAGGCGGAAACCTTGAAGAAACTGTTACCAAAAACAACTTAGAAGCTGCCGAAGAAATTGTTCGCCAACTTCGCTTAAGAGATATTGGTGGAATTATTGTTATCGATTTCATCGACATGGTCTTGGAAACAAACAGAGATATGGTGCTTCGACGTCTTGTTGAATGTTTAGGAAGAGATAGAACTAAACATCAAGTCGCAGAAGTTTCTACCCTTGGTTTGGTCCAGATGACTCGAAAGAGAATCAGCTCAGGCTTGTTAGAAACCTTCTCTGAATCTTGCGAGCATTGCAATGGCCGTGGAGTAAAGGTATTTTCTGAACCAGTTGATCACAAGCATTCAGATCGACGTGGCAAAAGAGAATCAACTGAGGCAAATGAGGTAGAAACCGTCTAGAACCAAGCCATTGGAGTGGGAGATTTAGGCCTTTAGTACCCTAGAGGAACGCCCTTTTACCAATCAGGCAAAAGAGGCCATAAAACTTCCCAAGTTTTAAATAAGGAGATTGAAAGAACATGTACGCCATAGTTCGCTCAGGTGGGCGCCAAGAAAAAGTTGCTGTTGGCGACACTGTTGTTATGGATCGTCAATCTGCTGAACTTGGATCAAATATTTCTCTACCAGCTCTACTAGTTGTAGAAAACGGCAAAGTAACACACGATGCAGCAACACTTTCTGCAACAAAAGTTACTGCAGAAGTTGTTTCACATGATCGTGGACCAAAAATTAAAATTCAACATTACAGAAATAAAACTGGTTACAAGCGTCGTTTAGGACATCGTCAAGAACTAACAACAGTTCGTGTCACAGATATCAAAGTAGGGAAATAGAAAAATGGCTTCCAAAAAAGGTGTTTCCAGTACTAGAAACGGTCGCGATTCCAATTCGCAAAGACTTGGTATTAAAAGATTTGGTGGCCAACTAGTTGGTGCCGGAGAAATCATTGTTCGCCAACGTGGCACACATTTTCACCCAGGTGTAAATGTTGGACGCGGAACTGATGACACATTATTTGCTTTACAAGCAGGTTCTGTGAAATTTGGTTCACGTCGTGGTCGTCGTGTTGTTGACATTGTTCCTGCGGAATAACCCGCTCAAATAGACATACCCAAAAGGGCGGGCTTTTTATTAAGCCCGCCCTTTTGCATTATTAAAAGGTGGTGCAGAAAAAATGTTTGTTGATCAAGTAATTCTGCACGCCAAAGCTGGCAGTGGTGGCGCTGGTTGTACATCTGTACATCGCGAAAAATACAAACCACTTGGCGGACCAGATGGTGGTAATGGTGGAAAAGGTGGAGACGTAGTTTTACTGGTTGATAACAATGAAACTACTTTGTTGGAATATCACAGACATCCACATCAAGATGCACCAAATGGAAAACCAGGTCAAGGAAGTCATAACAATGGTGCAAATGGTGAAGATTTAGTTTTATCTGTTCCAGCAGGAACTGTTGTTTATTCAATGGAAGGTGAAATTTTAGCGGACCTTATTAATCCAGGCATGAAATATGTGATTGCTCAAGGTGGAGCAGGTGGATTAGGAAATGCCGCTCTTTCATCTAATAAAAGAAAAGCACCAGGGTTTTCACTTTTAGGTGAACCAGGGGATATTAATGATGTAAAACTGGAATTGAAATCTTTAGCTGATGTTGCTTTAGTTGGTTTTCCAAGTGCTGGTAAATCAAGTTTAGTTTCAGTTATAAGTGCAGCAAAACCAAAAATTGCTGATTATCCATTTACAACTTTGGTGCCAAATTTAGGTGTTGTTAAAGCTGGAGATGTTACTTTTACCGTTGCTGATGTTCCAGGTCTTATTGAAGGAGCAAGTGCTGGTAAAGGTTTAGGTCTTGATTTCTTAAGACACATCGAAAGATGTGCGGTACTAGTCCACGTAATTGATTGTGCGACTTTAGAACCAGATCGCGACCCTTTACAAGATCTAGACATTATTGAAAAAGAATTATCACTCTATGGCGGACTAGAAGATAGACCAAGAATTGTGGTCCTAAACAAAATAGATGTTCCTGAAGCTCGGGAATTGGCACAAATGATTTTGCCTGAAATCCATGCTCGAAACTTAGAAGGATATTTAATATCTGCAGTTTCTAGAGAGGGATTAAAAGAATTCTTATTTGCTGTTGCTGAGTTAGTTGTGCAATGGAGAAAAACTCACACACAAGATGAGAACGCCAGAATTGTGTTACGACCAGATGGAGTGGGCGCACTTGGATTTGAAGTCAGACATGACGGTAATCGTTATTACGTAACTGGCAACAAAGTTGAAAGATGGATTAGACAAACAGACTTTTCAAATGATGAAGCAGTTGGCTATTTAGCAGATCGCTTCCAAGTTTTAGGTATCGAAGAAGCTTTAAGAAAAGCGGGAGCAAAACCTGGCGCTGAAGTTGCCATAGGAGAAGGCGAAAACGCCGTAATCTTTGATTGGGATCCAGGAATTGATTCTGGTGTAAAAAATGTTCGAGGACCTCGAGGCACAGATATTCGATTGGATGGAAGATGAGTCAAGATTTAAGAACTCAGATTTCTAAGGCCAAACGAATTGTTGTCAAAGTTGGTTCATCTTCTTTAACAACTGCACAAGGTGGCATTGATACGCAAAGAGTAAATGCCATTGTCGACACTTTGGCAAAGCATAAAAACGCGGGACATGAAATTGTTTTGGTGTCTTCGGGAGCTATTGCTGCTGGATTATCGCCACTAGGACTTTCTAGTAGACCAAAAGATTTAGCATTACAACAAGCAGTAGCTAGTGTTGGCCAAGGTCTTTTAGTTCACAGATATGCAGAATCATTTGCCAAACACGGAATAACTGTTGGTCAAGTGCTTCTAACTGCAGAAGATATGAGTAGACGTTCTCATTATCGAAATGCCCAGCGCACTTTTGATAAATTGCTGGAATTAGGTGTCATTCCAATAGTTAACGAAAATGACACAGTCGCCACCGATGAAATTCGTGTGGGTGACAACGATCGTTTAGCAGGAATTGTTACTCACTTAATTAATGCCGAAGCTTTAGTCTTACTTTCCGATGTGGACGGATTAATGACCGCGCCTCCAGGAGAAAGTAATTCAAAACTTATTTCTGAAGTTAAATCCCTTGATGATATTTCTGGTGCACAAATTGGCGGTGCAGGAATTAGTGGGGTGGGATCAGGAGGCATGAGTACAAAAGTTCAGGCAGCCCGTATTGCAACTGCTGGAGGGGTGCCAACAATTGTTACTAGTGCACCTAATTTAAATTTTGTTTTTGAAGGAAAAGATGTGGGAACCGTATTTCACCCAGGAAAAGACAAACTTTCAGCACGCGCACTTTGGCTTGCTCATGCCACAGATGTTCGAGGATCAATAAGCATTGATCAAGGTGCCGTTATTGCAGTAACAGAAAAAAGAGCATCGCTTCTTCCTGCAGGAATTAATAATGTAACAGGTGAATTCGAAGTAGGAGATGCTGTTGAGGTGGTTTCTGAAACTGGAAAAGTTTTAGGCAGAGGTTTAGTCAATTTTGATTCATCCGAGTTACCAAACTTGATGGGAAAAAACACCGCAAAACTTCTTCAAGAGTTTGGTGAAGGTTATGACAAAGAAGTAATTCACCGTGACGACCTTGTCCTAATCGACGAACACGTAACCAAGAATTAGAATAAAAATACTATGGTTGAATCAACAAATGCTGTTATCGAAATAGCAAAAAAAGCTCGCATTGCAAGTTATGAACTTGCCCAATTTAATCGCGATGTCAAAGATAAGGCACTTCTTGCTATGGCTGATGCTTTAGTGGTAAATATTGACAAAATTGTAAAAGCAAATCAAATTGATGTTGAAAATGCCAAGAATTCCGGAACAGATGCTGCAATTATTGATCGTTTAACTCTAAATTTAGAACGAGTAAAAGATGTTGCCCAAGGTCTTTTAGATATAGCTAAACTTCCAGATCCAATTGGTGAAGTTATTAGAGGTTGGGTTCAACCAAATGGTTTAGAAATAGAGCAAAAGCGAGTTCCAATGGGTGTTATTGGAATGATTTATGAAGCCAGACCAAACGTAACAGTCGATGCTGCAGGACTTTGCTTAAAAAGTGGCAATGCCGTTTTACTAAGAGGTTCATCTTCTGCGAAAAATACAAACGAAGCATTGATAAACGTAATGCGCGATGCCTTAACAAAAGCAGGAATTCCAGCTGACTCAATCCAATTAGTTCCAGGGGATACTCATGATTCTGTTAAGCAATTAATGAGTGCTCGTGGTTTTGTCGATCTTTTGATCCCTCGAGGTGGAGCTTCATTAATTAACTCAATTGTTAATGATTCTTTAGTACCGGTTATTGAAACAGGCGTTGGTAATTGTCATGTTTATATTGACGAAGAAGCAGACATCGATATGGCTGTTTCAATATTAGTAAATTCAAAAGCTTCCAGAGTAAGTGTGTGCAATGCAGCCGAAACTTTTCTAGTTCATGAAAAAATTGCTGCAAACTTCTTACCAAAAGCACTAGCTGCCCTAAAAGAACAAAAAGTCACGATCCACGGTGATGCAAAAATCAAAACTTATTGTGAAAAATCATCTATCTCTTTTGTCCCAGTAACCGATCATGATTGGGCTGCTGAATATTACAGTTTAGATATCGCAGCAGGAATTGTTTCGTCTATGGATGAAGCCATTGCTCACATTAGGAAATGGTCTTCAAATCACACCGAAGCTATAGTTTCTGATTCGATGAAAAATATCGATAAATTTATTGCCCAAATTGATTCTGCCGCAGTTATGGTTAATGCTTCCACAAGATTTACTGATGGGGGAGAGTTTGGTTTCGGTGCAGAAATCGGTATTTCTAACCAAAAACTTCACGCCAGAGGCCCAATGGGACTTGTTGAGATGACTAGTACAAAATATGTTGTAAGAGGTAAAGGGCACATCAGAGGAAATATAGGAGAAATAAATAAATGATTAGATTAAGCGAAATGGCTGAAGAGGGCGTTAAATTACCGTTTCATCCAATAGTTTTTGGAATTGGAATGTTTTCTTTATTAGCACTTGCACTTTTTCTAGTTACACGTCTTGATTCTGAAAGATAAATTATGACCAGCCGTATTGGGCTGTTGGGTGGCACATTTGATCCAATTCATAATGGCCACATTGCAATTGCAAAAACTGCTATTCAGCAACTTAAACTAGATAAGTTATTTTTAATCCCTGCAGGAAATCCTTGGCAGAAGTCTGAATTTACTGATTCTAAACATCGCCTTGAGATGACTAAAAAAGTTGGACACGACTTAGAAAAAGTTGAAGTTCTAGATATTGAAGTGAATAAATCTGGCCCAACTTACACATTTGAAACCTTGCAAGAATTACATAGAAAATTTCCAAATTCTGAATTTATTTTAATTCTTGGAAGTGACGCTGTTGCTGGATTTGATACCTGGAAAGAACCAAATTTGGTTAAAACTTTGGCTCGAATATACGTTGTTCAAAGGGCGGGAGATTTCACTCAAGATTGGCACTTCGATCACATTCAAATGCCACCAATCGAGATTTCATCAACTGAAATAAGAGAAAAAGTTAAGAAAAAAGAATCCATATCTGAATTAGTGCCTAAATCAGTGAATGAATACATTTCTGCCAATGGTTTATACAAAAATTGAGTATGCAATAATAGACATAATGATTGATAGAAAAAATATTTAGTGCCTGCATCTACCGAGTCACGTCACCTAGCAAAGTTAGCGGCTGAAGCTGCTTTAGATAAATTGGCAACAGATGTAACCTTAATTGATGTAAGTTCTAGATTCCCTCTTTCAGATATGTTTGTAATTGCCTCAGCTGCAAATCATCGTCAAGTAAAAGCAGTTTGTGAAGGAATTGAGAAAGCACTTTCAGCAGAAGGTGTTAAACCATTAAATCGTGAAGGTCAATCCGATAGTCATTGGATTTTATTGGATTATGAAGAAATAGTGGTTCACGTTCAATTAGCTGAAGATCGAGATTATTACAGCATTGAAAGACTTTGGAAAGATTGTCCAATCGAGGTAGTAAATGGCTAACAGGCAACTTGTCTTATGGAGGCATGGAAGAACCAGTTGGAATCTGGAGCAAAGATTTCAAGGTCAAACTGATATTCCCCTTGATGAAGTTGGGGAACAACAAGCAAAGAATGCTGCACAATTATTGCAACACTTAAAACCTTCCTACATTACATCTTCTGATTTGATGAGAGCAAATAAAACAGGTTTGGAGTTAGCTAAATTAGTAAATTTAGAAGTTCCCAAAGATGCATCATTTAGAGAAACAGCCCATGGATTATGGGAAGGTTTAACTTACTCAGAGTTAAGAAATAAATACGAAGAAGAATACTCCATTTGGTCAGCTGGCCAAGAAATAAGACCAGGAACTACTGGCGAGACTCGTTTAGAAGTTGCAGATCGAATGGTTAAGGGAATTACTAAACATATTCAAAACGTGCCAGATAATTCTGTTTTTGTGATTGCAACCCATGGTGGCGCAGCAAGAGTTGCAGCAGGAAAATTAATGGGATTGCCACCACATACTTGGGTTTCATTAGGAATTATTAGTAATTGTTCTTGGATTGTTTTAAATGAACCTGCAGAACCACATTTGCCTTGGAGATTAGTTGAATATAACGCCGGATCTCTTCCAACTCCTGCGTTAAGTGATGACAGATAGGACTCAAGACAAAGTTCGTTAATATCTCTAGGTAGAGTTCTATTTCTGAAATAAAAATTAGGGGCTATGGCGCAGCTGGTAGCGCACTTGCATGGCATGCAAGGGGTCAGGGGTTCAAATCCCCTTAGCTCCACTTAATTTTAATTTTTGTGTTAGATTGTTTATTAACTAAGACACGGGAGTTCGGGCCTAATCCGGACTGAGAGAGCGACTAATTTGTGTCGCTGACCGTTTAACCGTTTGGGTAATGCCAGACAGGGAGAAGAAAATATGTTTATTGTTTTCACAGCTTGGAATTATCCAGTAACAATTTTAGAACTATCAGCCGTTATTACTTCACTAATTGGCGTTTGGCTTGGAACAAATGGAGCCAGATTTACTTGGCCTTGGTGGGTAACTGGTTCTATTCTTTATGGCTTGCTGTTTCTTCAGTACGACTTAATTGCAAGTGCTGCTCTGCAATTAGTTTTTATTGCAGGTGGCATTTGGGGTTGGTTTGGTTGGGGAAAAAGTGGAGCCAAGCCTGGAAGTTTAAGAAATAAAGAACGAGTTATTTGGCTTTTAGCTTTAGTTGTTTCATGGATTTTATTAGCACCCGCACTTGCTTCAATTGGTGCCGCAGCTACCTGGCTAGATTCATTTATTTTGTTAGGCAGTTTGACCGCACAAATACTTATGGTGCGAGAAAAATTTGAAGCTTGGCCAATTTGGTTTGTTGTAAATATTGTGGCAACAGTGCATTACGCAAGACAGGATCTCTGGTTTACTTCACTTCTTTACGTTGTGTTTACCTTTGTCGCTTTAGTTGGATGGAGAAAGTGGCAGAGCAAGGCCAAGAATTAATGGGTCAAGTTGGTTACTTGTCTGAATTTGCTGACAATGTAAATGAATCTAGTAAAAAATGTGGACAAACAAAGATAGTCGTTATTGATGGTCCGGCAGGCTCGGGAAAAACTACCTTAGCTAATTCTCTATCGGGATTATTGGAAAACTGTCCAATAATTCATATGGATGAAATTTATGAAGGTTGGGAAAATGCTTTGTCACCAAAAACATTTAGCGATTTAGCTAACTGGATAATCAAGCCATTATTAGAAAGTAAATCAATTGAATTTACTAAATATGATTGGTATCTAGAAGAAAGAAATGAAAAAATTGTGATTAATAATCCCAAAGTTTTAATTATCGAAGGCGTTGGATCTTCCAGTTCAGAAATTTCTGAGTATGCATGTTTGAAATTGTGGATAGAAGTTGACAAGGAAATAGGAATTTCTCGAGTTTTGACCCGGGATGGTCAACAGATTCAAGAACAGATGAAAAAATGGCAAACCCGAGAATCCAAATTCTTTATTGAAAACAACTCGAAAGAAAATTCAGATGTTTGGATTGATGGGGATCCCGTGGTGAAAATTGACACCAGTTCCCAATTCGTGAGGACTAATCGGTAAGTTTTACTTCGTGAACAACCCAAAAGATAACCAAGAGCAAAATGCAACCTTAGATATCGAGGCCATTCAAGCTAAGTGGTTACCAATTTGGGAAAAGAAACAACCGTTTAATGCCTCTAACGATCCAGACAATGATCGAAAAAGAATTTATGTTTTGGATATGTTTTCTTATCCTTCTGGTGATTTGCACATGGGCCATGCTGAAGCTTTTGCAATTGGTGATGTGGTTTCCAGGTATTACTTTCAAAAAGGTTACAACGTATTTCATCCGGTTGGTTGGGATTCATTTGGTTTGCCTGCAGAAAATGCTGCAATTAAACGTGGTGAAAATCCAGCTAAGTGGACTTATGCAAATATTGAAACTCAAGCTGAATCATTTAAGCGTTATGCAATTTCCTTTGATTGGTCGCACAGACTTCATACTTCAGATCCTGAATATTACAAATGGACTCAATGGCTCTTTTTACAGTTATACAAAAAAGGTTTGGCATATCGAAAAGCAAGCAATGTCAACTGGTGTCCATCTTGTCAAACAGTTTTAGCAAATGAGCAAGTAGTAGCAGGAGTATGTGAAAGATGTAGTGCTGTTGTAACTAAAAGAGAATTAACTCAGTGGTATTTCAAAATTACGGATTATTCTCAAAGACTTCTTGATGATATGGAACAACTTGAAGGTAAATGGCCTGAACGAGTTTTGACCATGCAAAAGAACTGGATCGGTAAATCTGAAGGTGCTTATGTAGATTTTCAGGTTGAAGGAATTGAAAAACCGGTAACAGTTTTTACTACAAGACCAGATACATTATTTGGAGCAACGTTTTTTGTAGTTGCAGCAGATTCTAAACTTGCTCAAGAGTTAGTTCTGGAAGAAAAGAAAACAGAATTAAACAATTACATTCAAGAAGTAAGAAAAGCTACCGATATTGAACGACTTGCAACAGATAGACCTAAATCTGGAGTTTTCCTTGGTCGCTATGCCATAAATCCAGCAACTCAACAAAAGATCCAAGTTTGGGCATCAGATTATGTCTTAGCTGATTATGGAACTGGTGCAATTATGGCAGTCCCGGCACATGATCAAAGAGATTTAGATTTTGCAAAAGCATTTAAATTACCTATCCAAGTAGTTGTTGATACTGGTGAAGAAGATCCTGCCTTAACAGGGGTAGCAACACCTGGTGATGGCAAATTAATTAATTCAGGACCATTAGATGGTTTAGACAAAGTTTCAGCAATCAAGAAAATTAATGAAATTCTTGAAAAAAATAAGCAAGGAAAAGGTGCGGTTAATTTCCGTTTACGTGACTGGTTAATTTCTCGTCAACGTTATTGGGGAGCCCCAATTCCAATCATCCATTGCCCAAAATGCGGTGAAGTTGCAGTTGAAGAGACTGAATTACCAGTTCGATTACCAGATTTAGCAGGAGATCAACTTGCTCCTAAAGGAACTTCTCCATTAGCTGCAGCAACAAGTTGGGTCACCACAAAATGTCCAAAGTGTGCCAATGATGCCCAACGAGATAGCGACACTATGGATACATTTGTTGATTCTTCTTGGTATTACTTACGTTATCCATCAGCTCATGATGCAACAAAAGCATTTGATCCGGCCCAACTAAAACGTTGGTTACCTGTTGAGCAATATGTAGGTGGAGTAGAACATGCAATTTTACATTTGCTTTATTCAAGATTTTTCACAAAAGTATTAAACGATTTAGGTTTGGTTGATTTCAACGAACCATTTAAAGCCTTATTAAATCAAGGTCAAGTAATTCTTGATGGTGCTGCTATGAGTAAATCAAAAGGAAACATGGTTGATTTAGGCGAACAAATTGCAGAATTTGGTGTTGATGCTGTGCGCTTAACGATGGTTTTTGCAGGACCACCGGAAGATGACATTGATTGGGCAGAGGTTTCCCCTGGTGGCTCAAAGAAATTCTTGGCAAGGGCTTGGCGTTTAGCTAAAGATGTACTTTCAGAAGTTGATGAAGATTTTGAAAAAGGTGAGTTATCGCTTCGTCAGGCAACACACAGAACTATTGCTGAAATTACAACTTTGATTGAATCATTTAGATTCAATGTGGTAATTGCTAGAACAATGGAACTAGTAAACGTAACTAGAAAAGCCATAGATACAGGTTGTGGTCCAAAAGATCCAGCAGTCAGAGAAGCTGTTGAAGCAATCACCATTATTTTGTCTTTGTTTGCCCCATACACATCAGAAGAGATGTGGGAAATTCTTGGCCATAAAGAGCTTGTTTCAAAAGCCGGATGGCCACAAGTTGATCCAAGACTTCTAGTTAGAGATTCAGTTGTATGCGTTGTGCAAGTGTCTGGAAAATTAAGAGCAAGATTAGACGTCTCGCCAGATATTTCCTCCGAAGAGTTGGAGAAATTAGCCCTGGAGTCACCAAATGTTGTCAAAATCTTAGATGGAAAAGCCATCAGAACTGTAATTGTTCGTGCTCCAAAATTAGTAAATATTGTTCCTGAATAATCCACAACTCCAGGTTTTCCACAGTAAGGAATTACCAAAACATTAAATTTTGGTAGTAATCCGATAATTATCTAATGCCTGAATTAGATAAAGATGAAGTTGTTGAGAAATTAATCAAGATAGCTAAAAAGAATCTAAAGCCTGCAAAAAAGATTGAAAATCTTCCAACCCACGCTAATTGGAGATTTGAGATTTCCCCAAGAAATCTCAGAACTATTTCAGTAATCCTTTTGTTGTCTGCAATTTTTTCAGGCATGTATTGGTGGAATTCTAAAATTCGAGTTAATGAGCAACCGGATTTGATTATTCCTGCGTCAGAATCAGTTGAACAAATAGATCAGGAAAATATAGCAAAATCTGAGGTCGTGGTCTACGTGTCGGGCGATGTTATCAACACTGGTGTAATTACATTACCTAGTGGATCAAGAGTAATTGACGCTTTAGAAAAAGCTGGAGGACTAGCTAAAAATGGGAAAATTGGCGATAACAATCTAGCAAGGCTAATAACCGATGGCGAACAAATTGACTTTAGTAGTAACTCAAATCCAAATTCTAAACAAACTAGTAATAACGCAAAGAAATCAAGTGGATGTATAAATCTAAATACTTCAACTTTGAGCGAATTAGATTCGCTCCCTGGAGTAGGGCCAGTTTTAGCGCAACGAATAATCGACTGGAAAGAGTCGAATGGGGGATTCAAATCTGTAGAGCAGTTAAGCGAGGTTAGCGGTATTGGAAAATCAAAATACTCAACGATCAGCGCTAAATCTTGCGTCTAGATATTGATGCTAGATTCTTACCTTTTGCAATAATTATTTGGGCGGTTTCACTCTTAACCATTACTAGTAAATACGTTCTCGTTGCATTGTTAGTTGTAGTAGTTCTGACCTTTATTTATTTAAAGAAATTGAATATTATTCATCTATTTGTAATTTTTGTTGCATTTCTTAGTGCTTTCTCACGAACCACAAATACCCAGATTCCTAATTTAACTCAAGGCATCCCAGTAATCATGGAAGTCAAAGTCATTTCGGATTTAAACAAAAAAGTGGGCAGAAATATTGGAATTTATAGAGAAGAGGATAGTAACTTTGTAATTGCTAAATCAATTCGCTTTGAAGAAGTAGGAGTAAAAGAGCCTAGAAGGATTAATTATAAGTCAAAGATAAAGATTGAATTAGGCAAATTTGATGACAAAGTTGAATTCGGTACAAAACTTATAGTTAAAGGCAAAATAAGTGCATATAACTTTCAAAATATCGCCTATTCACTACAGGTAGAAGAATATTCGATTTTAAAAGAAGCAAATCTATTCGATA
>BJFU01000024.1 GCA_014190035.1 Actinomycetes bacterium
CTGATCTTTGCTGCTTGTGCTTTTGCAACTTTCAAGATTTTTCCACCTAGTGGAACATATCCTGCTTTAGCTGCTTCTTTTGGACCACATGTATCCAATAGATAGTTTGCATAATCTTCAACAGCTTTTGCTTTATCTGAAGAAGCACCGTCATCACCAATTAGGTAAGTAACAGCGACCAAATTATACGCACCTTTGATTTTCTTATCCCAATCCAAACCAACAAGACCTGAATCTTCTTGAACGTTTGTAACTTTGGCAATAAATTTTGCAGCGGTTGCAGCAGTTGGAACAACGAACTCTCCAGCTGGGTTCTTCAAAGCAACAAGTGATTTAATTCCTTGTGACTTTAAGTCTGCTAAATCTGCGTAGCCAAATGAATATTTGGTGTCTTTAACAGCAGTTGTTACTTGTTGATTAGAAACAAATCCAAGTGAACCTGCTGGCGCACCTGTACCATTTGCTGTTGTGAAAACACCGTTATCTTTCCAGTAACCTGGTGCATCCTCACCCATCTTGCGCATGAATTGTGCAAGGTTTTGAGTTGTACCTGAGTTAGAAGAGCGGTAAACTACCACAATAGCGTTGCTTGGAAGTTTTGCTTTTGGATTTAATTTCTTGATTGCTGCATCATTCCATTTGGAAATATCTCCACGTAGAATTTTACTTGCAGTTCTGTGATCTAGGTTTAGTGAAGTTACACCTGGAATGTTGAATGCAAATGCAATTGGGCCTGCTGTGATTGGCACAAAGTTAAATCCACCATCGTATGGCGCTGGTTGATCTTCTAAGTAACGTCCTTTGTATTCCTTTGAACCATATGCAGCATCTGATCCTGCGAAATCAAAGTTGCCGGTAGCAAATTGATTACGGCCAGTTCCTGATGCATTTGAAACGTAAGAAACACTGTGGGTTGTGTAAGCAGCAGCACATGTTGCTTGGAAAGTTCCTTGGAAGGAAGCTCCGCCACCGGTAATGCTTGTTGCGCTTGCTAATGAAGCTCCAGCAACAACCATGCCTAGTGCAACAGCACCCGCGACAATGCCACGAGATAGGCGAATCATTTTATTTTTCTCCTTGAGTAGTGAAGAGTTTCTTCACTAGTTTCAAGGTAGTTAAAGAGAGTTACTACTTAGATGTATTTAGAAGAACCAAACAAGAAGTGAAAGTTAATTTTTGGCAAACTCTTTTCACCCCAGTAACGAGGGTTTTTAGCCGAAAAGACCGTTCACATAATCGTTGGTGCGTGGGTCTTTTGGTCTCATGAAGATTTCGTCAGTTCGACCACTTTCTACAACTTGAGCAGGGGCACCTTCTTCTGCCAAGAAGAATGCTGTGTAGTCAGAAACTCTTTGAGCTTGAGCCATGTTGTGAGTAACAATTACAATTGTCATTTCTTGACTTAATTCTTTAATTGTTCCTTCAATTCTTCTGGTTGAGCCAGGATCTAGTGCAGAACAAGGCTCATCCATTAATAGAACTTTTGGATTAACTGCTAATGCTCTAGCGATACAAAGTCTTTGCTGTTGTCCACCTGAAAGTGATGAAGCAGAAGCATTTAGACGGTCTTTTACCTCAGTCCACAAGCTTGCTCGTTCCAGACAATTTCTGACAATTTCATCAGGATTTTCATATTTAATTTGGGCAAGATGCAAACCTGATAAAACGTTTTCTTTAATACTCATAGATGGAAATGGGTTTGGTTTTTGGAAAACCATTCCAATTTGTACTCTGATGTCTACTGGATCTACATGAGCATCATAAATATCTTTTCCGTCATAAAGAATTTGTCCAGCAAGAGCTGCACCTGGAATAAATTCATGCATACGATTAAGGGTTCTAATGAAAGTTGATTTGCCACATCCTGATGGACCAATAAGTGCAGTTACTGAATTTTCTGGAAACGAAAGATTAACTTTTTCAATAATTAGTCTTTGTCCAAACCAAATATGCACATCCTTAGTTTCCAAATGGACGTTGGCATCTTCTGGATTACGCGGATGAGCATCCTGTGGTGTGTTTGGCACTCTTACCCCTGTCGCTTCAATGTCAACATTAGTTGTTGAAGCAATCCTTGTCGCATCCATTGTCATACATTCCCCCTTTTGTTTCGTGATAGATATCTGGTCAAGCCGAATAAAATCGCGACAACTATTAAGAGCACAAGGGCCGCTCCCCACGCTCTTTGAATTGAGGTTTGATAACCAGAACCCAAATACTGGAATATGTACACAGGAATTGTTGAAACTGGATCACTAAATGGATTTAAGTTTGTGTTATTGGCATTTGATGTAGTTAGTAGTAGCGGAGCAGTTTCTCCAATGATTCTTGCTACACCCAAAACAACTGCGGTAATTAATCCAGTTTTTGCAGTTGGTAAAACAATTCTCATTGTTACTCTTGCACGGCTTGATCCGAGTGCAACTGCTGCATCTCTTACTTCTTTTGGAACAAGTCTTAAAACTTCTTCAGCAGTTCTAGCCACTGTTGGCAACATTAAAATTGCGTAAGCAAGGCCGCCAGCAATTGCTGAAAAACCAACCACATCTGTCAAAATTATTGCTGCAAAAATAAATAATCCGGCAACAATTGATGGAACACCACTCATAGCTTGGACCATAAATCTTACAAATCCTGCAGCTCGACCTTTGATATCAGTTATATATATTGCACTTGCAATTCCAAGTGGAACAGCAATCAATGTTGCAATTAGCACCACCAAAAGTGTGCCAAGTAAAGCATGCCCAATTCCGCCGTAAGTTAAATCTGTTGTGGGGCTGATGTAAATGTTGTTTTGAGTCAAAAAGCTAAATCTTATTGCAGGAAATCCACGTGCAATTACAGATAGCACCACAGATCCTAGGAGAGCAACAACTAAGCCAAATGCTGTTACGCATCCAACTGAAAGAACAGCATCTCCAATTCCTCTTTTACCTTTGTCCATAAAAGAGGTAACACCAGCAGTTAGTAGTTGTAGCGGGAAAAAGACCACAACTACTAACACTGGCCCAGGGATTTCAGTCGTAAAGAATAGAGCTGCGAGAACCAAAATTGGAAAAATAACTGCAATTGCATTGCTAATAACAGTTGATTTGTTTCTTTTGGCCCATGGTTTTGGTGGCTTAACTGGATTTATTGGTTTTTCTAATGTGATTGTCATATGAGTTTTTCTCGCTGACTTCGTTTAACTATGTAATTCGCAGCCAAATTAACAAATAAAGTCATAATGAAAAGTATTAACCCTGCGCCTAAGAGTGCATTGATTTCATTAGGAGTAGCCTCACCGAATTTAGCAACAATCATTGAAGCAATTGCGCCGCCTTCTGGATTCAAAATTTTGTAAATATTCACATCAAAAATTAAGTTCAAAACAAAATAAATTGCAATAGTTTCACCTAATGCTCGACCCAGTCCAAGCATCACGCCACCAACAATTCCACCTCGAGCATGAGGCAGGGCAACCATTCGAATAGATCCTGATAAAGATCCACCAAGACCACGCGCTGCATCTAATAATTCTTGAGGAGTTTGTGCCAACACTTCTCGGGAAACAACCGTGATGATGGGAATAATCATGATTGCTAAAACCCAACCTGCAATAAATGGTGAACGAGCAAATTGGTTTTGATCATTTGCAAAAAGTGGAATCCAACCTAAATATTGATTTAGTAATTGACCCCAGCCTGCCGCAGTATCAGTAAAAACTAAGAATCCCCAAAGTCCAATAATTCCACTGGGGATTGCTGCGAGAATATCTATCACAACTGTTAAAACTTTTGATAAATTTCTTGGTGCTAAAAAGACAATAAATAAAGCTAGGAATACTGACACTGGAACAGCAATTACTAAACCGATTATTGCATTTAAAAGAGTTCCATAAAGCATTGGCCAAATTTGAAATACTTCAACTCCATCTGTAGTTGACCATTCAGATCCAGTAACAAATGAAATACCTTGCTCAACTAGCACAGGCCAGGAATTAGAACCTAAATATATAAGAATCGCAGTTAATACAAATAGTGATGAAAGTGCTGCAACAATTATTGATCCTGAAAATAATTTATCTGATTTGGTACGGCTTTTTTCGCGACCAAAGTACCTCGGAGTTGGGGTGTTTCCAGGAACTTCTAGGGTTGATGAGCTCACTGTCTTATGCTGGTTCACAACCGATAAATATCGAAGCCCTGCAACTGAAGTCTGCTGGAATTCTTGGTTAACAGTAAGTGAACTAGGCACACTTGTGACTAGTGGGAATAGAGGTAATCAGAAATTGGCAACTAAATCAAATCAGTTATTGGGCTACACATTCATGTCAACTGGGCTTTTTTTCTTCGCCGTTAACGGTCCTGTTGCAAAATTAGTTTTAGTAAATGGCTTGCAATCTGCAGAACTTTCAGCATTTAGAATTCAAGGTGCTTTTATTTGTTTACTTGTGATGGCACTTTTTTTCTCAAGAAAGCAATTAAAATTTAAGCGAAATGAAGTTTTACCGTTAATTGGTTATGGTTTTTTTGGTGTTGCAATGACACAATTTCTTTACTTTGTTGCGATCAGAAGAATAGAAGTGGGTGTTGCATTAATTATTGAATACACAGCACCAATTCTTGTTGCGCTTTATGTTCGCTTTGTTATGAAAAAAGAGGTAAGTGCACGAGTTTGGTTCTCACTCTTACTTGCTTTAGTTGGATTATCTTTAATAACTCAAATTTGGACAGGATCAAAACTTGATCCATTTGGTGTTCTTTGTGCATTTGGTGCAGCAATTGCTTTAGCAATTTATTTCATTGGTGGGGAACCATTAGCGGCTAAGCGAGATCCAATTGCTTTAACTACTTTGTCAATGGGAGTTGGTGCAATTTTTTGGGTGATCGTTCAACCTTGGTGGACTCTGCCTTGGAATTTGTTGAGTAACTCAGTTGCGTTGCCACATAACATTGGTTCAATTCCATTAGGAGCTCTAGTTGCATATGTAATATTCTTTGGCACTGTCATACCTTTTTGGCTATATTTCATTGCGTTTAAATATCTAGATTCAAAGAAAGCAGCTATTTTTGGTTTACTAGAACCAGTTGGTGCTTCAGTGGTAGCACTTTTTCTACTAGGAGAAACCTTTATTGGAATTCAAATTCTGGGTGGAATATTGGTATTAATTGGTGTCATTTTTGCTGAAACTGCTCGTAAGTAAGTTTTGTTGCACTAAACTTTAGTTATGAATAACTCAGGACAATTAAGAATTAGGCAAGTCATGCTTGCTGGTGGCTCGGTCTTCATTGCATCAGCAATTGCTCTAATCGCTAGACCAGATTTATTTGGTGAATTTATTGGAATTGTTGGCCAAGAAGCCTTCTGGAGTTTAAGAATGACTGGAATTGTTTTGATTCCACTGGGTTATTTGATGATCGTTGTTAGATCAGTAGCTTCTGATTCTGTTGTAAAAAGTTATGCAATTTTAATGTCTTTGATTTCATTAGGTTTAGGAATCGTTACTTTACTTGCTCCAGGAGAACCTAATATTGGAAGACTCATTTACGCTATTGTTGGATTTCTATTTTCAACACTTTATGTCGTAGCGATTGCTTTGGGAAGAAACAAAGCTTAAGACTTTAAGTTATCTTCAAAAAATCTAATAGTTTCTTTTATTGAATCTTCCCATCTAGGACTAAATGCATGTCTTTCACCTTCATATTGAATAAATTCAACAGATTTACCTGCATTTTGTAGGGCTTTTACTGTTGCTTCTGACCATTTGATATCACAAGTTTCATCTGCTGTGCCATGAAGAATTAATAAAGGTTCAGTTGCTTTGTCAAAGTAATTTATTGCTGAAATTCCTTGCCAAAATTCTGGGTTATCTTCTGGTAAACCAAATCTTTTATCAATTTCTTCAACAATGTCAAAATTCATTCGTGTCCATCGGTTGTAATTATCAATAACGTTTGCACTTACTGGAGCAAATGCAACATAGGCATCAAATATGCCAGGTTTTACAACCATTGAATTAAAAGCAATTCCACCACCCATTGATCTGCCCAGTAAACCAATTCTTTCTTTATCAATAAATGTGAATTCTGAATTCTTTAAAGCCAAAGCTGCATTAATTACATCCTCTGTGTAGCCCAATCTTAAATTAAAATCATTATCAGGATCGTCATCAGACTCTGCATGATTTCTGTAATCGGTATGTAGAACTACATATCCTCGTTCTGCTAAATATTTTTGTTCTCTTGCAAGTCCTCTTCCAGTTGTATAAATCGCTGGATCTATATAGCCGTGAGCTAAAACTAAAGTTGGAAATGGACCTTCACCTTTTGGAACATTCATAATTCCAGAAATAGTGAATTCACCGGATTTATATTTAACAAAGTAGCGAGTAAATTTACTATTTTCGCCCAAGACTTTTTCTAGCTTTAGATCTTTTCCTATGAATTCTTTTTGGCTCAATGCAGTTAATGAAATTGGGTTGACTGTTTGATCAATTGGTGCTGAGGGACTTTCAGTGACAGAGGCTGGCGAAGTTGAATCATTTGTGGTTTCTGATGCGCAAGCTGTTAGGAAAACCAATGAAAAAATCGATATCAAGGCTAGTATCTTTCTCATGATGAAATACTCCCGCCTCGCATTTGGTCTTAATGCCATTTTGGCATGGGTTGGAGTAATTGGCTCTTTGACCGTAGATGCCACAGGAGTAGTGGTTGTTCCACAATTCGGACCTTCTTATTTTGGAGGTCATGCCGCAGGATTAGCAGGATCAATTCCTCGAGTAATTGATAATTTAAGTTATTTCACAATTTGGAGCAATATTTTAGTTGCTATCACTACAACAATGATTTATAGAAATATGAATCGGACTTCGCACAGATTAAAGGTGCTTAGACTTTCTAGTTTAATGATGATTACAGTAACTATGCTTGTTTATGTTTTGATTCTTGCAGCAGAGGCAAATCCTCAAAGTTGGAATGTTTATACCGATCTATTACTTCACTACATAACTCCACCAGTAACAATATTGGTTTGGTTATTTTTTGGTCCAAGAAAATGGATTTCTTGGAAAATCATCTTTAGCTCACTTCTAATTCCAATTACTTACATTCTTTATACATTTGCCCGCGGTGCAGTAATTGGTAAATACCCTTATGGGTTTGTCAACGTCGTTGAACTTGGATACGTTGGGGCATTGATTGGTACCGGAGTCGTTTTGGTTCTGGGATTAATTATTTTCTTGATTTACTTTATTATTGATAAATTAATTCCTAGTTCTAAATAATTCTTACTCGCAAAACCCGCCATCGCAGCAGGGTTGAATATAAAAACATTTAGGACACATATCTTTCCCGCCACGGCGTTCTAAATCGCTTTTTTCGCAAGCTGGACATGGTCCAGGATCTCCCATCATGATTACTATTACACTTAAACAACAGCAGTCTTTTCGGTAAAGACTCACCTTTAAAATTAAGGAATTTAAATGTCAGATAACAAAGTGACTATGTATGGCGCCGAATGGTGTGGAGATTGTCGTCGGTCAAAGAAGTTCTTGGATTCAAATAACGTTAATTACACATACGTTGATGTTGAACACGATGAAGCAGGAAAAGACAAAGCCATCTCAATTTGTGGAAAGCAATCAATTCCAGTAATCGCTTTTAGTGATGGAACTTTTATGGTTGAACCATCTGACATCGATTTAAAAAAGAAGCTAGAAGAACTTTCCGCACTTTAAGCAGGATAGGGACAATGTCTGCAATCATTTTTGCAGCAAAAACCTTTAGCTTTTAAAAAAGGTTCAGTCATAACTGAAAATCCAGTTTTTGGATCTTTGTATTCGGTTAAACCAGCACTTACTGCAGCATCGTGTGCAGCCATAATTTTTTCATACATCGGATTTGTTTGATCAAATCTTGCGGGCACAGAAATCAATCTCCTAGTTAATTACTAAAACTCTACTTAACTAACTGGTTGATTTCTAGTTTCGTCTCGATGTTTCCTCAAATAAACCATAAATGGTGTTCCACCTGTACCAACAGCAGATGGATTTCCTGGTGTCTTTTGGGCTTGAGAGTGAATATAGGTGCCTGCGTATTCCAAATGCAAAGCTCTAAAGTCAGCAACAAGTTCAACAGATTCGTTAAACAATTTCTTTAATTTATCGTTGTTGCTACTCATAACAAAGTTTCTAACACTTGGTCCATTTTCGGCTGCTTCAATAAATTTCACATGTTGTGGTGGCATATATTGGCGCATTTCCATTAAGTAATCTCTTAGTTCATCTCTTTCATGTTCAATTCCTAGCACTCCATCAAGAGCTGGAATGATTGCGCTTTGCGCACCAGTTTCACCTCTAAATTTTTGTCCCACTCCTTTGTATTCTTCAACACCTTCATAGACAACACCATTAGGCAATGCAGGATTATTTTTCCAACCGAAAATATATGGTCTTACTCTATGGAAGTAAACATATGGATCACATTTTTCAGGCATGCGATCAAGCACGTCATACATTGCTTTAAGTGAATCTCTTAAATTAGTTAATGCCTTTTCAAGCAAATTTAAGTCACTGGCAGCAACTGCTTTTTGTGAATCCTCAATTGCTTTTAATGCTTTGCCAGCTTTATTTTCAATATCAATATGAATAATGATGAACCACTCTTCATCTTGTCCTCCTAGAAAACATTGCAAAAGGGCGATGTTGCCACATTCAATTGGGCCGTTCTTATCCAAGCGATACCAATTATCAATTGAATAAGTGGTGTAACTAAGAATTGGAGGTCTGCCAACTAATTTTCCAACCTCATACCAAGGCTTAGCTAATCTCTCAGGAAGAACATGTGCTGGTTCATTATCAGACCATTGATAAGCCTGACCAATATAAGAAAGAACTAAGAATGCTCTTCTAATTTCTCCGTCAGTTTTTAAAGTATCAATTCTAAAAGGTGGTAAATCTTTAACGCGTTGTCTAAAATCTGAGCCCATTAAATGTTTAGGAAGATTTTTTCCCATTTCATCCCAGGCTTCATTTCCTGGTGGCAAAGTAGTAACAGGGTCAACATGTTGCATATAACCAAATTTTTCATCTAATCCAAAATCACTTAATTTAACTGGTTGACCACTCATTTAAAATTCTCCCTTTAAAGACACTTGGGACATTCTGCTATTAAATCGTGTGAAAAATCAATGACTTATCGAAACATTTCATAACATGAAAAAAGGGACTCGCAATTTCTTGCGAGTCCCTTTTAGAAGGATTTTTCTTAGAAATCCATTCCTCCGCCACCATCTGGCATGGCTGGAGCTGGATTCTTTTCTGGCTTATCAGCAATTACAGCTTCTGTTGTTAGAAACAGTGCAGCAATTGATGCAGCATTTTGTAATGCAGAACGAGTTACTTTTGCTGGATCAATAATTCCTGCTTTGATCATGTCAACATATTCACCAGTTGCAGCATTCAAACCTTCGCCTGCTTTTAAGTTAGCAACGCGTTCTGCAACGACGCCGCCTTCTAAACCAGCATTAGTTGCGATTTGTTTCAACGGAGCTTCAATTGCAACGCGCACAATGTTTACTCCAGTTGCTTCATCGCCCTCTAGTTTGATGTCTTTTAATGCTTCTTTGCCTGCTTGAATTAAAGCAACACCACCACCGGCAACGATTCCTTCTTCAACAGCAGCTTTAGCATTTCGCACAGCATCTTCAATACGATGCTTGCGTTCTTTAAGTTCAACTTCAGTAGCAGCACCAACCTTGATAACTGCAACTCCGCCAGCTAATTTTGCTAAACGTTCTTGTAGTTTTTCACGATCATAATCTGAATCACTGTTTTCAATTTCAGCACGAATTTGAGCAACTCGTCCTGCAATTTGATCAGCAGATCCAGCACCTTCCACAATTGTTGTTTCATCTTTTGTAGAAACAACTTTGCGAGCTTTACCAAGCATGTCCAGACCTGTGTTTTCAAGTTTCAAACCAACTTCTTCGCTGATTACTTGAGCACCTGTCAAAATTGCAATGTCTTGCAACATTGCTTTACGACGATCACCAAAACCAGGAGCTTTAACCGCAACTGAGCGGAAAGTTCCCTTGATTTTGTTAACGATCAAAGTTGCTAATGCTTCGCCTTCAACATCTTCAGCCAAAATAACAAGTGGTTTACCACTTTGCATTACTTTTTCTAAGATTGGCAAAACATCTTTAACTGCAGATATTTTTGCATTTGCAATCAAAATGTATGGATCTTCAATAACTGTTTCCATTCTTTCTGGGTCAGTTACGAAATAAGGTGAAATGTAACCTTTATCAAAACGCATACCTTCTGTTAGTTCTAATTCCAAACCGAAAGTATTGCTTTCTTCAACTGTGATTACACCTTCTTTACCAACTTTGTCCATAGCTTCTGCGATGATGCCACCAACTTCAGCGTCTCCTCCAGCAGAAATTGATGCAGTAGAAGCAATTTGTTCTTTGGTTTCAACATCTTTTGCCATGTCTAATAATTTGGCAACAATTTTTTCGACTGCTGTTTCAATGCCACGTTTTAATGACATTGGGTTAGCACCAGCTGCAACGTTTCTTAAGCCTTCGCGAACTAATGCTTGGGCAAGAACTGTTGCGGTGGTTGTTCCGTCTCCTGCAACGTCATCAGTTTTCTTGGCTACTTCTTTTACAAGATCGGCACCAATTTTTTCGTATGGATCTTCCAAATCAATTTCTTTAGCGATGGAAACACCATCATTAGTAATTGTTGGTGCGCCCCATTTCTTTTCCAAAACGACGTTTCGTCCCTTTGGGCCAAGGGTGACGCGAACTGCGTCTGCCAAAATATTCATGCCGCGTTCCATAGAACGTCTGGCGTCTTCGTCAAAAGCGATCATTTTCGCCATTGTTAGATTCCTTCTTTAAGAGATAGTTTTTGTCACTCTCATAGGTCGAGTGCTAAATACAATTTTGGCACTAGGGCATAAGGGGTGCAAATTCAGGTACCTCCTAAATCGTGCAGATACTACTTATATAGGTCTTTCCTTCGGTCATTGAAAATGTGGTTGTTCGGACTAATGGACTTATCGCGAGAAAGACTTAAGTCCAAGTCGAACATGGCAAATCCTTCACCTGGTCCAGTTAAAGCAACTGGCCATCCATCCGGATCAATGAGACAAGAGGATTCCAGCCACTCAATTCCTCTCTCTTCACCACTTCTATCGCATATTGCAATCCAAACTTTATTTGTGGCAGCAGCAGCCATAGCTTTGATTAATTCCATTGGATACTTCTCATTTACGGGCCTGTTGTAGAAACCTTTTGGCCAATTCGTTGGAACAACAATTAATTCTGCATTTGCTACTACGGGAATACTTAAAAATTCTGGAAATTCCAGATCGTAACAAATCAATGTTGCGATTTTTCCAATACTTGAATTCACTACTTTAGGAATATTATTTCCTGGAGTAAAAACGCCAATTTCTTTATCCCAAAGATGAACTTTTGTGTAAATCTCTAATATCTCCCCTGAATCGATTATTACAGATCTATTATAAACTTTTTCACCTTCAGTTTGGGCAAAACCTGCAACGATAATATTTTGATATTGCTTTGATTTTTGTTGCCACAAACTTAATACATCAGTGTTTTCTAAAGCATTTATTAATTCTTGCTTATCATTGTAAACATAGCCAGAGTTTGCTAATTCAGGTAAAACAATTACCTGCGCCCCAATTTGACTTAGTTTATCAATTAAATTTATTGTTTTTAAAATGTTTGCAGGCACATCTCCTGATTGGAGATGTGCCTGCGCAACAGCTACTTTGACCAAAGTAATTTAATGATTTGTGGTCAAGTTACCTTCAGCAGATGCGAGTGAGCGTTCTTTTTTCAAATCTATTCCTTTTGCAAGGATTAGATATGCAATTGCTGATACCGGTAAACCAATGAAGATTGAGTAATCAACGCTACCCAAACTCTTAGCAACTGGTCCAACAAATGGTCCTGTCACAAAGAATGGAACCATTGACAAGATTCCAATCAAGTATGCAAGGTTTCCACGCCAACCCCATCGGCCATAGATTCCATCACTCTTAAATATTTCTGAAATTACGTAAGATCCCTTACGCACAAAGAAATAATCAATCAGATTTATTGCTGTCCAAGGTGTAAATAGATAAGCCAAGAACACAAGAGCGTTGCCGTAAAAAGCGTTGAAGCTTTCTTCGCCCACTACAGCTGCTGTAAACCAAACAGAAAGCCCCATCAAAATAACTGCGGCCATTCGCAATTTTTTAGTTGGTGTGACTGGTTTGAATGAATCCAACATTGAAATTAAAGCTAAGGATCCACCATAAGCATTGATTGCCATTACTGCCAATAAACCAATAAGTAAAATGAATACAGCAACGAAACCTAATCCGTTGAATATGGAATCACCAACAGTTTTGAATGCAGCAATTGGACTTAGAGTTCCATCTGGAGAAGATGCAAGTGCACCTAAACCAAATACCCAAACTCCACTCAGAGCACTAGGAAGATAAGTCCATTTAAATGTTGCAGAAACTCCAACATCACCCGGTAAATATCTTGAGTAATCTGAAACATATGGTGCCCATCCCAATTGAAATCCAGCAATAATCACAAACACTGTCATAAACGGTGCTAGTGCAAAATTACCTAAATCAAATGCGCCCGCAGGAAATGATCCGCGCGCAAAGACACCTAGAGTTAAGAAAATTAAAATAAGTAATGAAGGCCATAAAAGTAATTTATTTACAGCATGTATTTGATCGTAACCATAAATTGCAATTACTGAAGCTACGATTGCTGCAAGTAAAAATCCAATATTTGCCGGAATACTTGGAACTAGAGCATTAATAGCGCCACCAGATAAAATTGCATCTGCTGTGTTATATGCCCAATAGTTAACTAGTGCAAAAATCCATACAGTCAAGGCAGCACCAATGTAACCAAATTGTGCTCTGGACTGTACTAATTGTGGAAGTCCTAGCTGCGGTCCTTGAGCTGAATGGAACGCCATAAAAAATGTCCCAAACAGTGAACCCAAAACAATTGCTATCAAAGTCCAAATTAAATTAGCTCCAATAGAAAGTGCCACCACCCCTGTTGCCATAGCGGTCAAGTTAACATTTCCCACAAACCAAACATTTCCTAAATCTCGTGCTTTTCCATGACGTTCTTTGTGCGGAACCCAGTCAACTGAACGTTTTTCAACGCTTACTGGATCTCCTGACTTGGTTGTAGCCATAAGCCGATCTCCCTCCAGATCATCAGCAGTCAAAATTTCTGACTGAATGAAATAGTAGCCCTATTTTGAGATAAATGTGAACTAAATCTCACGAAGTTAAAAGCCCGAGAGTGACCTTTTGTGAGGAAAATCTTGATTTTCCCGATTCTAGGACTTGGACCTATAATTAAAATTATTCTAGGTGGAGCTAAAAATGACGAGTAAAAATGTTTCTCCCCACCCCCTTGACCCATTAAATGCTCATGAACTCAAAGAAGTTGTAAAACATGCCCGTTATCTTTGGAAACTTGATCACAGACACTTGTTTGCCATGGTGCAGCTTCATGAGCCTAGTAAGGAAGTAATTAACAATTGGAAAAATTCTGATCAAATTGAACGTGCAGCGAAAATAACTCTTTGGAACAGTGCTACTTCAACGGTGATTGAAGCTGTAATCACAGTTGAGGGTAAAGCCATTAGTTTTAAAGAGATACCTGGTGCCAAATCACCAATTTTGAGTACTGAATCAGAAAAAGCAATTAAGGCGGCCAAAGCAGATAAAAGAATTATCGCTGCATTAAAAGATCGAGGAATAGAAGATCCAAATCAAGTTCATATGGAAACTTGGCCAATTGGCGCACAAATTCCAAAAGACTTAGATGACGGCAGAAGACTTATTTGGACACCAATGTGGCAACGTCCAACAGAATTTGCAAATTTATATGCCCATCCCATTAATGGTTTGCATGCAATTGTTGATTTAGATTCTGGTGAAGTTGTATTTGTTGAAAATACCGAAATCATTCCCATTCCACAAACTCCAGGTCCTTATAGGGAAAACCAAACTGGGGCAAATATTAAATTAAAAGATTTAGCAATTGTGCAATCAGAAGGTCCCTCATTTAGTCTTGAAGGTTGGAAAGTTAATTGGGAAAGATGGAATTTAAGAGTTGGCTTTTGTCAACGAGAGGGACTTGTCATTCATGACGTTAAATTCAAAGATCAAGATAAAGAAAGAAAGATTGCCCACCGCTTATCAATTGCTGAGTTAGTTATTCCTTATGGAGATCCAAGCCAAGGTGCTTATCGAAAAAATGCTTTCGATACTGGTGAATTTGGCTTAGGAAATTACACAAATTCCTTAACTCTAGGTTGTGATTGTTTAGGTGAAATTGTTTATTTAGATGCAGCTGTGACAACACCAGATGGATTAATAAAGGAAATTCCAAATGCTATTTGTATGCATGAGGAAGACAACGGGATTTTATGGAAACACGTTGATGCCGATGGTCACACTGAAGTTAGAAGAGGCAGAAGATTTGTAGTCTCTTCAATTGTCACCGTTAACAACTATGAATATGGTTACTTTTGGTATTTCTACCAAGATGGAACAATTGAATTTGAAGCTAAACTAACTGGCATTGTTTTAACAGTTGCCGATGCCATAGGAAAAGATCATCCTTCAGCAACAGAGTTAGAACCAGGATTATGGGCCCCGTATCACCAACACATTTTGTGTGCCCGACTTGATTTAGATATTGATGGAGAAAAAAATAGCGTTTTGGAAGTTGAATCATTCGCTTATCCACAAGGTGAAAAGAATCCTTATGGTGGAGCTTATGAAACAAGAGAAACCCTATTTACTAAAGAAAAAGAATCTCAAAGATTAATTGATCCCTTTAGTGGCAGATATTGGAAAATAGTTAATGAGCAAGTTAAAAATCACATGGATCATCCAGTTGGTTATAAATTAATTCCAGGTCATACAACTTTTCCATTAGCTTTGCCTGAATCAACAATTGGTAAAAAAGCTGCATTTATGTACAAGCACTTGTGGGTTACAAAAAATAATGATTTAGAAAAATATCCTGCCGGTGATTATCCTTTTCAGCATCCAGGTGGGGCAGGATTACCTGAGTGGACCAAAGCAAATAGGAATATTGAAAATGAAGATGTGGTGCTTTGGTATGTATTTGGCACAAACCACATTCCCAGATCTGAAGACTGGCCTGTTATGCCTGTTGAAAGAACTGGTTTTCATTTAAAGCCTAGTGGTTTCTTTGCCAGAAGCCCAGGAATTGATGTTGCCCCGTCAAAACCAAGTTGTCATTAAATTCATTTTTCTGTTGTTAAATCCATTTAAGTGTAGTTAAATTATCCCATGGCTACGGGATATCTTTATCACGAATTATTTGGTTGGCAAGATACAGGAACTTTTGCTGGAGAAATATCTGCGGACCCTAAAAAAGGATTACAACCATATTCAAACTTTGAACATAGCGATACAAAGCGAAGAATTCATGAACTTATTGTTGTGTCAGGCCTAATTAAT
>BJFU01000025.1 GCA_014190035.1 Actinomycetes bacterium
CAAACGGCAAAGAAATTCTTACATTTATTTGTCCCTCAAAACCCATAGCAGCCAAAACATGAGAAGGTTTAACTTGATCAGGAGTACAAGATGAACCACTGGAAATTGCAAAACCTCTTTTACTTAAACCACTAACTAAAGCTTCTCCATCTATATCTTTGATTACTGCGGCTAACACATGGGGAATTCTTGCAACAGGATCTCCCAGAAGAGTTATGTCTAAATTACTAGAAAGCAATTGCCTTAAATCATTTATTAATGTGCCAAGGGATTTAGCAATTTCAGATCTATTTAAAGTAATTTCTTCAAGGCTTGCCCCAATTGCCACTGCATGGGGAATAGAAACATTGTTGGAAAATTTATGATTTTCTCGACCATCGTCCAATAGAATTGATTTAAATCTCACATTTCTTTTCACAACTAAAATATCAATTCCAATGGGAGCTCCCCAGGTAGCAGGTTTAAGAAGTAATACATCCCAATCACTTCCCAGATTTACTAAACCAGCCGTCATGGTTGCATCAACAAATAATGGAATATTTAATTCTTGACATTTTTTATAAATTGGATTTAGTGGTTGTTGGGTACCAACTTCATGGTTAGCAAATTGTAAAATAGCTAAACCTGGTTTGTTGGTGATGAGGGAATCAATAAATTGGCTTTCATTTACTCGAGCGAATTTATCTACAGGAATTTCAAAGGTAGAAAAATCCTTTAATCTTTCAATAATTGCTTTTTGTTCCACTGCTGAGTAAACAACTGTTTTGTTATCCAAAGCTTTGAGCAGTCCACTAATTGTTAAATCAATTCCAGCATTTCCAGAAGGTATAAATGAAACTTCATCAGGATTCACTTTCAATCTTGCAGCAATTGATGCTCTGGCACTATCAAGTAAAAGCCGAGCAGAGCGAGAATCGTGATAAAGCTTGGTTGGATCAACAAAGGCATAGTCAGGAAGAGATCCCAAGGCTTTTTTTGCTGCAGGATGAATTGGATGAGAACTTAGAGTGTCGAAGTTGTGCGTATGTGCACTTGTGCTTGAAGACATGTGTCAAACGTTACTTGCCCTTGTTTTCCTCACAAAGCCTTGAGTGCACTAATCTCTTATATATACAGTGCAATCTTGAAGGAGACCTGGGTTTCGTGCGCAAAATTCGTGCCGGTCTAATCCTTGGATCTGTTTTCCTACTTTCTGCCTGTTCTAAAGCTGCTCAAGATGAAACTTTGCGAATTGGACTTCCAGAACCTACAACCACTGAAGGAATCCTGATATTAAATCTGTGGCAAGGAACTTGGATTGTTGCCTTAGGTGTAGCAGCACTTGTTCTTGGTTTACTTTTTGCAGCACTAATCCTTTATCGTCGTAGAAGTGAAGCTGATATTCCTAAACAAACTCGTTACAACATCCCTTTAGAAATTCTTTACACAATGGTTCCTCTAGTAATTGTATTAGGACTTTTCTTCTTCACTGCCAGAGATCAATCAACTTTAATTAAATTAACCGGGGAGCAAAAACACACCGTTAATGTTGTTGGCTTTAGATGGTCTTGGATTTTTAATTACAAAGAAGCGGGTGTTTATGAAATTGGCACCCCAGCACTTCCTCCAACTCTTTATCTTCCAGTTGATGAAAAAGTTAAATTTGAATTAACTTCACCAGATGTAATCCACTCTTTCTGGGTTCCAGCATTCTTGATGAAAATGGACGTAGTTCCAGGAAGACTTAATGCTTTTGAATTAACTCCGACCAAGACTGGTGAATTTGTTGGTAAATGTGCTGAACTTTGCGGAGTAGATCATTCTCGAATGTTATTTAACGTCAAGGTTGTCTCTCGTGCCGAATTTGACCAACACATTGCTGATTTGAAAGCCGCTGGTCAAGTTGGTGCTTTAACATCAGGAAGAGTAGAAACAAGTGGTAACCCAGATTGTCTAGGTAACCCTGAATTAGCTGGATGTAAGGCGGAAAACTAAATGACATTAATTGAAGATCGTCCAACAGTTTCATCTCATGCTCATGCTGCAAAAAAGAACACTATGGGAAGAACCGTTGTTAAATGGATGACCTCAACTGATCATAAAGTTATTGGAAATCTTTATTTAATTACCTCATTTATTTTCTTTATGATTGCCGGCTTAATGGCAATGGTTATCAGAGCAGAATTAGCCAGACCTGGTTTGCAATTTGTCACAAATGAGCAGTACAACCAAATGTTTACCATGCACGGAACAATCATGTTGTTCCTGTTTGCAACTCCATTGTTTGCAGGTTTTGCAAATGCAATCATGCCACTTCAAATTGGTGCACCTGATGTATCTTTCCCCAGACTAAATCTCGTTGCTTACTACATGTTCTTATTTGGTGGAATAATTGTTGTCTCAGGATTTTTAACCCCAGATGGTGCTGCAAGTTTTGGTTGGTTTGCTTACTCACCACTTTCTAATGCCGTGAACTCACCAACTATTGGTGCAGATCTGTGGATAATTGGACTAGCCATTAGTGGTTTGGGAACAATTCTTGGTGCAGTCAACTTTGTCACCACAATTTTTACAATGAGAGCTCCCGGAATGGTGATGTTTAGATTACCAATTTTTACTTGGACAATTCTTTTAACAAGTGTTTTGGTTTTGATGGCTTTCCCAGTACTTGCTGCTTCTTTAGTCGTGTTAGAAGTAGATAGAACTTTTGGTGCGCAAGTATTTGAGGCAGCAAACGGTGGAGCAATTTTATGGCAACACTTATTTTGGTTCTTTGGTCATCCAGAGGTTTACATTATTGCCTTGCCATTTTTTGGAATCATCAGCGAAGTAATTCCTGTATTTAGTCGTAAACCAGTCTTTGGTTATAAAGGTTTAGTTTTTGCCACCATTGCAATTGCAGGACTGTCTGTTGCAGTTTGGGCACATCATATGTATGTCACAGGCTCTGTGTCATTACCGTTTTTTGCTTTAACAACAATGTTGATTGCAGTTCCAACAGGAGTTAAATTCTTTAACTGGATTGGCACAATGTGGCGAGGTTCAATTTCTTTTGAAACTCCAATGCTTTTTGTAATTGGATTTTTAATTACTTTTCTTTTGGGTGGATTGACTGGTGTAATGTTGGCAATGCCTCCAATTGATTTCCATGTTTCTGATTCTTATTTCGTAGTGGCTCATTTTCATTACACCGTATTTGGAACAGTAGTTTTTGCGATGTTTGCAGGATTTTATTTCTGGTGGCCAAAACTTACTGGCAGAATGTTGGATGACTCTCTGGGCAAAATTCATTTCTGGACAGTCTTCATTGGTTTTCAAGTAACTTTCTTGATTCAACACTGGTTAGGTATCAAAGGAATGCCTAGAAGATACGCCGATTACCTAGCTAGTGATGGCTTTACTTTAGGAAACACAATTTCAAGTGTTGGTTCATTCTTACTTGGTGCTTCTACATTGTTTTTCCTATGGAATGTTTATAAAACTTGGAGAACTGCACCTTTAGTAAAAGTAAATGATCCATGGGGTTGGGGAATGAGTTTGGAATGGGCCACTTCTTGTCCTCCGCCAAGACACAACTTCACAGAATTGCCTCGAATTAGATCAGAGCGTCCCGCTTTTGATGCAGCTCATCCTGAACTTGCTGACATGGATGCACCGGTTAGAAAAAATATTTTGGATGATGCCATTGGTGGACCAAAGTTAGGTAAAAGAATTTAAATGAAATCTGGTGGATATCTATTTCTTCTTGGTGGTCTTTTCTACATAATCACCGGTGCAATTTATTACTTTGTTACTAGGGAGCCAGTTGGCACTACAGCTTTAATTTTGACTGCTGGATTAGCTGAACTTGTGGCGTTTTACTTACTTTTTACTCAAAACAGAATTGGTTATCAACCAGAAGACAATGATCAAGGAGAACAGAACGAAGCACCCGCTGATTATGGTTTCTACTCACCGCATTCATGGTGGCCAATGATCGCAGCTGCAGCTACTGCAATTACTTTCTTAGGTTTGATTTTTGCGGTGTGGATTTTGTTATTAGGTCTTGGTTTGGTGATCTTTTCTGTCTGGGGTTGGTTATTTGAATATTGGAAGTTTGAAAGAGTAGAGCCGATAAGGCACTAAGTTGAGAAAATTTCAGAAGAGAAATGAAAATAATTCCTCTCAAAGCACTAAGTTAAATCGAATTTCACCTCTTGCCGATTTCTTCAAGCAAGAATCAGCTTCAGGCAAACTAATAGTTTTTGCTTCTCTTGTGGGATTACTTGTTGCCAATAGTTCGTGGGGTAATACCTATTTTGAAATCCTTGAGTCAACATTTTCACTCTCCGTATCAGCATTTAGCTTTGAAATGGACTTAATACATTTTGTAAATGATGGACTGATGACAATTTTCTTTTTCGTAGTGGGACTTGAAATAAAAAGAGAATTAGTGGAGGGGCATCTATCAACACTTAAAAATGCGGCTTTGCCTTTCTTTGCAGCAATTGGAGGAATGCTTGTTCCTGCTCTGATTTATCTTTCTATTGCTGGAGACTCTTATAGTTCAGGATGGGCAATACCTGTTGCCACAGATATTGCATTGGCAGTTGGAGTTTTGGGATTAATTGGCAGTAAAAGTATTTCAATTCTGAGACCATTTCTATTAGGACTTGCAGTAATTGATGACATTGGCGCAATTTTAATTATTGCCGTTTTCTTTTCGGTTGGGGTTAATTTCTCCTGGTTATTAGCAGCTTTAGTTTTAGTTCTAATTGTGGTTTTAATTAAATATTTGGATATTAGATTCACAACTATTTACATATTTTTAGGATTAATTCTGTGGTTGTGTCTATATAAATCTGGCGTACATCCCACCATGGCAGGAGTAATTCTTGGTCTACTTGCACCAGCTATTCCGTTTATAGCTAAAGAGTATGTAGACACAGAAGAATTAGTTAACATATCAAGTATGGAACACGTTGCTAAAACCAAAAAAATTGCTAAAAACTCAGTCTCTGTAGTTGAATGGCTTTTGCACCAAATACATCCTTGGACAGCTTTTTTGATTGTTCCACTTTTTGCATTTGTAAATTCTGGAATAGTAATTTCTTCGCAAAGTTTGCAGGAGGCAATAAATTCTCCACTTGCTTGGGCAATTTTTGCAGGACTAGTCGCAGGAAAACCTTTAGGAATTTTAGCTTTTAGTTTTGTGGCCATCAAAACAAATGTGGGCACGTTATCTGGAAAAGTTAGTTTGCGAGAGATCTTTGCAACTGGAAGCTCTGCTGGTATTGGTTTTACTGTTTCGATCTTTATAGCAAAACTTGCCTTTATTGATCCAAATTTGCAAAACCTTGCCATCTTGAGTGTCCTGGTTGCATCGGTATTTAGCGGAGTTCTTTCCCTGCTCTTGTTCAAATTAGGAACTTCGCAAAAATAACTGCCTTTGTGCCCTCAGGCACAAACTTTCCCTCACGAGGGACGAAAAATGTCCAAAAATTATTATGAAAACTCTTTCATTTGTTCACAATCTTCCTGTATGAATACCTACTAAGCGCTTAGTCGTGATCGTCATGACTGCTCTGGGAGGTGCGCTGCATGGCTAGAAATTCTGCTCATCATGCCGAGGACGTAAAACGTCTGGCTGAGCTGGGTTACAAACAGCAATTCGAACGTAAGTGGAGTGGATTCTCAAACTTCGCTGTTTCGTTCTCAATCATTTCTATCTTGTCAGGATGTTTCACAACATTTAGCCAAGCATGGAATAACGGTGGACCAGTTGCGATTTCTGTTGGCTGGCCAATCATCGCTTCACTAATTTTGATCATCGGTTTTTGTATGGCTGAACTTGTTTCTGCCATGCCAACAGCTGGTGGTATTTACTACTGGTCATTCAAGTTAGGTAAACCAGTTCATGGTTGGTTAACTGGTTGGCTAAACCTTGTTGGCTTGATTGCTGTTATTGCTGGTGTGGATTATGGTTTCGCAACCTTCTTCACCTTCACTGTCAGCTTGTTCAACCCAGCATGGAGCATTGAAAACCTAGGTCTTGTTTTTATTGTCTTCTTAGTCACTGTTATCTCACACGTAATAATTAACGTGTTTGGTGCAAAGATTATTCATTGGATGCAAAACGTAAACGTTTACTGGCACGTTGTTGGTGTAACAGCAATCGTTTTGATTTTGGTATTCATTCCAGAACAACATCAATCACTTGAATGGATGTTCACCACCCAAATCAATAACAGCGGTTGGACAAGTTACTGGTTCTACGTGTTGCCACTTGGCTTCTTGTTGACCCAATACACAATAACTGGTTTTGATGCTTCAGCTCACGTTTCTGAAGAAACTTCAAACGCCTCTATCGCTGCTGCTAAAGGAATTTGGCAATCAATTTTCTACGCAGGAATCGGTGGATGGATCTTGTTGCTTGCCATGCTTTATGCAGCAACAAACGTTGAAGAAATTAACAAGAACTTTGGTTTCTCACCAATCGTTCTTTTGACTTCTTTGCCACAAAACTTTGCGGTAATCATTTTGGTTATCTCATGTGTAGGTCAATATCTATGCGGTATGTCTTGCGTAACTGCAGCATCTCGTATGTTGTTTGCCTTCTCACGTGACGGTGCTGTGCCTGGAAGCAATTGGTTGAAGAAAGTTGACGGAAACAAGAATCCATCAAATGCAGCAGTAGGTGCAGCACTTGGTGCGATCGTGTTAACTCTTCCAGCTCTTTATGCACCTGAAGGAACAGTTGTTCCAGTTGCATTCTTTGCTGTTACTTCTGTAACCGTGATTGGTTTGTTCGTTTCATTTGCAATTCCAATTTTCTTGCGTTGGAGAATGGGCGACAAGTTCAAACAAGGTCCATGGAACTTAGGTAACAAATGGAAATGGATGGCACCAATTGCAGTTCTAGAAATTGCAATTATTTCTATCTACTTCATGTTGCCAACGACACCAGCAGGTATGCCAGGTAATGAAAACTTCACCTGGTTGGCCTTCCAATATTCACCAGTTGCGATGTTGATTGTTATCGGCGGAGCAATGATTTGGTGGTATGCAGGTGCACGCAAATGGTTTAAGGGTCCTAAGTCAGACCTCTAAATCATTAAAAACTATTAATGGGTTTGCTCTAGTTTTTCTAGGGCAAACCCATTAGTTTTAGGTCTAACTAACAAAGGATTAAGTATGGGTCGGGTTCAAAATAAAGCTTGTGTAGTAACAGGAGCAGGATCTGGAATTGGTAAAGCAACTGCTCTTCGTTTGGCAGAAGAAGGCGGCAAAGTAGTAGTTTCTGATATTAACGTTGAAAGTGCACAAAAAGTAGCTGATGAAATCAAAAAATCAGGTGGCATAGCTATAGCTCACAAAACTGATGTTTCAGATTTTAAGCAATGTGAAGATTTAATCGAGACCTGTGTAAAAGAATTTGGCACAGTTCACGTTGTGGTAAATAGTGCTGGAGTAAATATTCCTGGAGTTTTTCATGAAGTATCAAATGAAATTATTGATAAAACCTTAAACGTAAATCTTAAAGGCTCCATGTATACCTGTAGAGCTGCAATTCCTCATATGTTGAAACACAAAAATGGATCTTTAGTAAATATTTCAAGTGTGAATGGAATTGTTTCTGAACCATTCTTAACTGTTTATTCTGCCTCCAAAGGAGGCGTTGTGATGTTAACCAAAGGAATTGCACTTGATTATGCAAAATTGGGAATTAGATGCAATGCCATATGTCCTGGTTGGGTTGATACACCAATTAATTATGCACACGCAGAAATGATGGGCGGATTAGACAAGATTTATAAAGAAATTGGAAATTTCCAACCAATTGGTAGACCTGGAGAACCTATTGAAATTGCTCACCTTGCTTTATTTTTAGCAAGTGATGAAGCATCATTTATGACAGGCTCAATCGTCTCTGCCGATGGTGGAATGACCGCTCAGTAGACTTAACAACATGTCAACACCTTCTCCTGGATATGCAGTAACAATTCGTGTTGAACTTTCTGCCTCAGCAGATTCCACTGGGGGATTAACTGCAGCAGTTTCAAATGCTGGTGCATCCTTAACTGCTTTAGACGTTGTTGAATCAACTCATAATTCAATTGTTGTAGACGTAACTTGCAATGCCACTGATGAAGATCATGCCAAGAAAATCACGGACAGTATTTCAAAACTTGAAGGTGCCACAGTTAAGAAAGTTTCTGACAGAACTTTTTTGATCCATTTAGGTGGAAAACTTGAAGTTCATTCCAAAGTGCCATTGAAGACCCGTGATGATCTTTCCCGTGCCTACACTCCAGGGGTCGCAAGAATTTCTCAAGCAATTGCCGATGATCCTGCAAACTTAAGAAGATTAACAATTAAGAGAAACACCGTGGCAGTTGTCACAGATGGTTCAGCTGTTCTTGGTTTAGGAAACCTGGGTGCTGCAGCAGCATTGCCTGTGATGGAAGGAAAAGCTGCTTTATTTAAAAGATTTGCCGATATTGATGCCTGGCCAGTTTGTATTGACTCTCAAGACGTAGATGAAATTGTTCGAACTGTGCAATTGATTGCCCCGGTATACGGAGGAATCAATTTGGAAGATATTTCTGCTCCAAGATGCTTTGAGGTAGAAGCTCGGTTAAGAGAATTATTAGATATTCCGGTATTTCATGACGATCAACATGGCACAGCCATTGTGGTGCTCGCGGCCTTAACAAATGCATTGAGAGTTGTTGGCAAAAAGATTGATTCCATCAAGGTTGTTATGACCGGAGCTGGAGCTGCTGGAACTGCTATTGCCAGGTTATTAATTAGAAGTGGATTGAAAGACTTGATTGTGTTTAACCATTCAGGGGCTATCCATAAAGGATCCTCAGAAGCAATTGACTCTCAATGGTTGGTTGAAAACACCAATAAGAATAATTTCGACGGCACAATTGGCCAGGGGCTGGTTGGAGCAGATGTTTTCATAGGTGTGAGTGCTCCAGATATCTTGACTGAAGCAGATATTAAGCAAATGGCTCCTAAATCAATTGTCTTTGCCTTAGCGAATCCAAATCCAGAAATTGATCCATTAATTGCCAGAAAATATGCAGCAGTAGTAGCAACTGGCAGAAGTGATTACCCAAACCAAATAAATAACGTCTTGGCTTTTCCTGGAATCTTTAGAGGGCTTCTGGATGCTCAAGCCAAAAATGTCACTGACGAAGTTTTAGTAGCAGCTGCTAAAGCAATTGCTGAACGAGTAAGCAGTGATCAATTGAATGCTTCTTTTATTGTGCCAAGTGTGTTTGATCCAGCAGTTGCACCTGCTGTTGCTCAAGCAGTTCGTGCAACTTTAGGTAAATAAAGGGCTTAAACCACAGTAGGTTGTGGATTTCCAGATTCTGTTATGGCTTGTCTGATATTTACTCTTAGTAACAACAATCCACCCACGATAAAGAAAGCAATAATTAACAACACACTTTGTCGATAAGAACCTGTTAATCCAAATGCCACACCAAATGCAAATGTTCCTAACCAGCTGGTACCACGTTCACTAATTTCATAAAACGAAAAGTATTGAGCTTCACGTGATCGTGGAATTACTTGTGAATATAAAGATCTAGATAAAGCTTGGCTTCCACCCAAAACAAAACCAATTCCTGCTGCAATTACTAGATAAGGATTTTGTTGACCCGCTGGTAGTGCGTAAGTAATAATTACCATCACCGTCCATATGACAAGAGTTAACAAGACAACTTTTTTAGCCCCAATTGAATTTGACAATCTTCCTAAGAGGAGTGCTCCAATTAGGGCAGTAATTTGCACAAGTAATATGGCAAACACTAACGAAATCTCAGTTAATTTCAATTCCAAAATTGCATAAGTTCCTGAAATTGCAATTACAGTTTGAATTCCATCGTTATAAAATAAATAAGCAATTAAAAACTTTAAAGTCTCAGGATATTTGCGTACATCTTTTAATGTTACTTTTAGTTCTTTAAATCCTACGGTTAATGCTTGTGATCCAACTGCACCCACAGGTCTATTTAAAGTTCTTAATCCCCTAACTGTGATGATGGTAAAAATTGCCCACCAAACTCCAGCAGACATTAAAGAGATTCGAACAGCTTCACCTTGAGTTACCCCAAAAGATTCATAACCTGCGTACAAAACAAGATTAAGTATAAGTAGTAATCCACCACCGGCATAACCAAAAGCCCAACCACGCGATGAAACCGTGTCTCTTTTATCAGGTGCTGCCAAATCCTGTAAATAAGAATTTGCCACAACTAGGGCTGCGCCAAAAGAAATGTTGGCAATGATTAAAAGAAAAGCACCTAATGCGTATCTGCCATCTTTTACAAAATATAAAAACATTGTGGAAATAGATCCAATGTAGGCAAATACTGCCAACAATCCATTTCTACTTTTAATGCGATCTGCAATTCCACCAACGATTGGTAAGAGAAAAACTTGTGCGAAAACAGAAAAAGAAACTGCATAAGGATAAAGAGATCCAGGGCGCATATCTAATCCCCATAGTGAAATCATTCCTGAAGCATCAGCTCCACTTTCAGCAACAGATGTTAAATAAGGTCCAATAAAAAGACTTATTACAGTGGTGGAAAAAGCTGAGTTTGCCCAGTCATATAAATACCAACTGCGACGAACACTCTTTTTGGTGAGAAAGCCGTCTGTGGTCAAATTACTTCCTTATCTGACATAGGTTCTAGTATTTTCGCTGAAACCTGTGAAAGATTTAGCATCGGTTTTTCCAGGGATCTTTTCCACTTTAATGGTTCCATCCTATTTGCAGTAGTCGCTCTTCTGCCCATTTTTTGTGCCATCACGAGAGGGAAGTGATTTTACCGCCAAGCTGTCAGCTTGAGGCAATGAATTTAGCCAACAAATACCGTAAGAATCTGCCGGAAACTGAGAATGAGCGCTCGCCCAAGCAGGATCTTTCGATGCTTGATTTTTCTGACGCATATCATAAACGCCAAAATCTACAGAGACATTATTGAGGAATCCAACTTCCGTGGCGATCACTTCACCCCGCCACAAGCTGTTAGTAATAGAGAAAGGATTGCGATTGGAAAAATAATTTTTTTCACTGGTGAACTCCTCAGTAGATGATGGGGCAATCCTGTCACCTATTTGTGGGGTTTCATATTGTGCAACGATTAATTCTTTCTTAATTAATAACGAATGTTTTCCTCCATCTGCGACACACCTTCGAAGCTCAGACACGCCGTGGTGAACTTCTGGTTAAGTTCTCATTAAGGCTTTGACCTGCGAAAACGTCACACCTGTAACTCCTGAAACACCTTTAACGCAACTTGCGGTACTCCGGTGGTTGCAAATGTCGGATCAAAGTACTAATGTTGCACTACATCTTGTGGTGGAAATGGCGGAAACGTCCATTAGTTGGGGTTAAACCCAAGTTATCCACAGCAGATGAGCCCAAAAGACGAAGGCTACAAGCCAGTTATCCACAGGGCGAAACCCACGGTTATCCACACCATATTTGATTGGAGCACGGCCTTGTTCTGTCCTTTTTGCCGTCACTCTGATTCAAGAGTGGTTGATTCCAGAGCAACAGATGACGGTTCAGCAATTAGACGTCGTCGTCAATGCCCTGAATGTGATCGCAGATTTACCACCATCGAAGTTGCAACATTAAGTGTTGTGAAAAGAAGTGGTGTGATTGAACCGTTTTCAAGAGCAAAAGTTGTTAATGGTTTAAGAAAAGCTTGCCAAGGAAGACCCGTAACAGATGATGACTTGGCATTGCTGGCACAAAAAGTAGAAGAAGCAGTACGCGCATCTGGTGCAGCAGCAGTTGATTCACATGAAGTTGGACTTGCAACACTTGCTCCACTTCGTGAATTAGATGAAGTTGCTTATTTGCGTTTCGCAAGTGTGTATCGCTCATACGAATCTTTAGAAGATTTCGAATCAGAGATTTCACTACTTCGCACAGCTCGAGAACTCGGGGACGTTTCCGTCGCTATTGCCACTAAGGGTGACAAAAGTGTCGAGGACGGCTCGGAGAAATAAGAGCAGTTAGAAAATTTCAAAACTAAAAAGAAAAAGGTAAAGAAAATGACAGACATGATCAGCGGCGGTTTCAAATTAGGTCGCAAGCAAGCACGTGGCATGGCAATGCAACGCGTATTCACCAAAGAAGGCGTTCATCCTTATGACGATGTCAAATGGGAACGTCGCGACGTAGTTCAAAACAATTGGAAAACCGGTGAAGTTGTTTTCGAACAAAAAGGTGCAGAATTTCCTGACTTTTGGTCTGTTAACGCTTCAACCATTGTTACCACTAAATACTTTCGTGGTGCAGTAGGTGCTGATAATCGTGAATGGTCATTAAAACAATTAATTGATCGAGTAGTTCTTACTTACACAAAAGCTGGAAAAGTTGGCGGATACTTTGGATCAGATGCTGATGCAAAAGTATTTGAAGAAGAATTAACTTACATGTTGCTACATCAAGTATTTTCTTTCAATTCACCAGTTTGGTTCAACGTTGGAACAACTGCACCACAACAAGTAAGCGCATGCTTCATCTTGAGTGTGGAAGATTCCATTGATTCAATTCTTAACTGGTACAAAGAAGAAGGCGTAATTTTCAAAGGTGGATCAGGCGCAGGAGTTAATCTTTCTCGCATCCGCGGGTCACTTGAATTACTTTCTTCAGGAGGAACTGCTTCAGGTCCAGTTTCATTCATGCGTGGTGCTGATGCATCAGCTGGAACAATCAAATCAGGTGGCGCAACTAGACGTGCTGCCAAAATGGTTGTACTTGATATTGATCATCCAGATGTTGAAGAATTTATCGACACAAAAGCTCGCGAAGAAGACAAAATTAGAGCACTACGCGATGCAGGCTTTGATATGGATCTTGGTGGCAAAGACATCATTTCCGTTCAATACCAAAACGCAAATAACTCTGTAAGAGTTTCTGATGATTTCATGAAAGCTTATGAAAACAATCAAGACTTTAATTTAACTGCACGTGCCGATGGTCATGCTGTTAAAACAGTAAATGCACGATCTCTATTCAGAAAACTTTCTGAAGCTGCATGGGGTTGTGCTGATCCTGGTATTCAATACGACACCACAATCAATGACTGGCACACCAGCCCCGAAACTGGTCGTATCAATGCATCTAATCCATGTTCTGAATACATGCATCTTGATAACTCAAGTTGCAACCTTGCATCTTTGAACTTAATGAAGTTCTTAAAAGATGATGACACTTTCGATGCAGACAAGTTCAAGAAAACAGTTGAATTTGTAATCACTGCTATGGAAATTTCAATCTCATTTGCAGATTTCCCAACACCAGCAATTGGTCAAACCACTAGAGATTTCCGTCAACTAGGAATTGGTTATGCAAACCTAGGTGCATTGTTAATGGCACTTGGTCTTGCTTATGACTCAGATGCAGGAAGAGCATTAGCTGCATCAATCACTTCTTTGATGACCGGTACTTCTTACAAGAGAAGTGCTGAATTATCAGCAATCGTGGGACCTTACGTTGGTTACGCTCGCAACGCTGATGCACACAAACGTGTAATTCGTAAACATGCTGCAGCAAATGATGCAGTAAAAATTGATAGCGAATTAGATCGTTCAGTTCATCAATTAGCAACACAAGTTTGGCAAGAAGCAATCAAACTTGGAGAAGAACACGGTTACCGAAACGCACAAGCAAGTGTGTTAGCTCCAACTGGAACCATTGGTTTGATGATGGATTGTGACACCACCGGAATTGAACCAGATCTTGCATTGGTGAAATTCAAGAAATTAGTAGGTGGCGGTTCA
>BJFU01000026.1 GCA_014190035.1 Actinomycetes bacterium
ATCCGGTGCGGTGATCTGTTAAACGGTTTTCTGGAAAGTTATAAGTTCTAATTCGTTCAGATCTATCCACGGTTCTTACTTGCAATTTTCTAGAAGCTGATTCTTCTTGTGCTCTTGTTTCTTCAGCTGCAGAAAGTAATCGTGCTCTTAAAATTCTTAACGCTGATTCTTTATTTTGTAATTGGCTTTTTTCATTCTGACAAGAAACCACAATTCCAGTAGGAATGTGTGTGATACGAACAGCAGAATCAGTGGTGTTCACAGATTGTCCACCGGGACCAGAAGATCTATAAACATCTACTCGAATATCTTCGTTTTTAATTTCAACATCAATTTCTTCTGCTTCAGGAAAAACTAAAACTCCAGCAGCTGAGGTATGAACTCGACCTTGGGATTCAGTAACAGGAACTCTTTGCACACGATGAACTCCACCTTCATGTTTCATCCATGCATAAGGAGCATTTCCTAATTCAGGATTTGCTTTAGCTTTAATAGCAATAGATGCATTCTTATATCCACCCATGTCAGAATCAACTGCATCAATCAAAGTTGCTTTCCAACCACGCTTTTCAGCAAACCTTAAATACATACGCACTAAGTCACCGGCAAATAAAGCAGATTCTTCGCCACCTTCACCAGATTTAACTTCCACAATCACATCTTTTCCATCAAGTGGATCTCTTGGAATTAACATCAGTTGTAATTTGTCGGCTAAAACTTGAACTTCTTCTGCAATTTTTTCTGCTTCGACTTTGAAGCTGGAATCATCCATTGATAACTCCACAGCAGCAGCATGGTCTTCTACAAGTTGTTGATATTCACGCCAAGTAGCAACGATTGGTTTTAATTCAGCAAATCGTCGACCTACTTGACGAGCTTTATTTTGATCTGAGTGAAGTTTAGGATCAGACATTTGATGCTCTAAATCAACTAATTCAGCAGCTAAGTCGACTACACCTTCGAACATCTATCCTCACCTCTTTTCTAGAACTTTTATTTAGTTAAAACAAAACGGACGCCGGTTTTTTAAAACACAAACAAATGTGTCTTAAAACCGACGTCCGTAAGTTTAGCTATTTGTTGGCGGTTTTGCCGTAACGCTTTTCGAACTTTGATACGCGACCTGCGGTATCCAAAATCTTTTGTTTACCGGTATAGAAGGGATGACATTGTTGACAAATTTCTGCATGCATAACACCATTTTGTGCAGTGCTACGAGTTTGAAATGTATTTCCACATGAGCAGGTAACAGTTGTCTCTGCGTAATCTGGATGAATTTCTGGTTTCATCTTTTTATTGCTCCGTCTTCTATTTCCTTGTAACCAATTCTATTCAGCGTCGTCGCCGTTAGTGGTTGGGGTGGTCTTTTGTACCTGTAAGAGGAACTCAAAGTTGGTTTTTGTCTCACGCAACTTGTTGAGTAGTAGCTCGATTGCTTGTTGTGGGTCCAGGGCATGAAGCACTCTTCGAAGTGTCCAAATGATCTTTAATTCATCTGGAGACATAAGAATTTCTTCTTTTCTAGTACCTGAAGAATCAATATCAACAGCAGGGAAAATTCTTCGATCAGCAAGTTTGCGATCGAGTTTAAGTTCCATGTTTCCTGTTCCTTTAAATTCTTCGAAAATCACTTCGTCCATTCGAGAACCAGTTTCAACCAAAGCTGTTGCAATGATTGTTAATGATCCGCCATTTTCGATGTTTCGAGCAGCACCGAAGAACTTCTTTGGTGGATACAAAGCTGCTGAGTCAACACCACCAGAAAGAATTCTTCCTGAAGTTGGAGCTGACAAGTTATATGCACGACCAAGACGAGTCATGGAATCAAGCAAGATCACAACGTCATGACCCATTTCCACTAAACGCTTTGCTCTTTCAATTGAAAGTTCAGCCACAGTTGTGTGATCTTCTGCAGGTCTATCAAAAGTTGAAGCAATAACTTCACCCTTAACAGAACGTTGCATATCTGTTACTTCTTCTGGTCTTTCATCAACGAGTACAACCATCAAATGCACTTCTGGGTTGTTTGTTGTGATTGCGTTTGCAATTGCTTGCAAGACCATTGTTTTACCAGCTTTTGGTGGTGAAACAATCAAACCTCTTTGACCTTTACCAATTGGTGCAACTAAATCAATTACACGAGTAGTTAGGTTATTTCCGTCTGTTTCTAGTCTTAAACGCTCTTGTGGATAAAGAGGGGTAAGTTTTGAGAAATCTAATCTCTTTGCTGACTCTTCTGTACCTAAACCGTTAATGGTTTCAACTCGCACCAAAGGATTAAATTTTTGTCTTTGTTCGCCTTCTTTTGGTTGACGAATTGAACCAGTGACTGCGTCACCTTTTCTTAATCCAAATTTACGAACCAATCCCATAGAAACATAAACATCATTTGGTCCTGGTAAATAACCAGAAGTTCTAACGAATGCATAGTTTTCTAATAGATCAATAATTCCTGCTACTGGCAGTAATACATCGTCTTCTTTAATTTCAAAGTCATCGCGTTCTCTACGGGAACCGCGTTCTCTAAATCGAGATCTTGAGCCGCTGTCACCATTTCTATCGTTTCGATCATTTCTGCCATTGCGATCATTTCGATCGTTACGACGATAACCGCCACGATCATCATTGCCGCGATCGCTTCTGTTGTAGCTGCCACGATCTTCACGGTTGTAAGTTCCGCGATCGTCGCTGTTTCTGTCATCGCGTTCTACGCGAGTGTCAGTTTCTTCTCTAAATTCTTCAATTACATCATCTTCTGGGATATCAGAATTTGTGGTCATACTTTTATTTCCGCCATTTCCGCGTTGATCGATTGCTTCGACAAGTTCACTTTTTCTCATTGTTGCTGCGTCAGGAATTCCCAGCTCTGTAGCCATTTGCCGTAATTCAGGCAAAAGCTTGGACGAGGTATCAGTCACCTTAAGGAGTTTTCCTTTCAATACTGCTTCACACAATCAATTGTTTAATTAGTTTCGTGTGAGAGATCCGGACCTGTTTTAATTTGGTTTGAAAAGTTAGCGAATTGTTTTTTGAGAAATTTGCCATCTTTGGCCAATATTGGCCGGACATCTAAAAGAATAGCAGGTTTAGGGTCCAAGGTTCAAGCATGGGGCAAACCCGCAGGGTGGGGCTTGAAAACAGAGCCTTATTGAACGCTTGCTCCGGCCTCAGCTATTTCTAATTGTTGAGCATCGAAGTCATCTGGAACTAGTGAAATTACTTCTTCAACGTTTTTACTATTAGTTAAGACACAAACACTTGGGCCAGAACCTGAAATGTAAGCAGCATGATTTTTCATTCTTAAACTTGTGACTAAAGCAGAAGCAGATTGCATGGAAGGTCTTCTGTATTCCTGGTGAATTCGATCAGCAGTTGCTTCGAATAAATAATCAGGATCATTTGTCATGGCATGAACTAGTAGTGCACTTCGAGCAACGTTGTATGCAGCATCGCGATGAGGAACATGAGAAGGTAGTAATGCTCTTGCTTGTTCAGTATCAACTTCAAATTTAGGAATCATAACCACAGGAATTATTGATTCGTGAGCTTTTATTTTTACCGCTCTTGCTAATGATTGTTCATCAATCCAAGAAACTGTGAAACCACCATAAAGACAAGCCGCCACGTTGTCGGGATGACCTTCAATAGAACTTGCTAATTCCAGAGCACCTTCATCATCCATTCTGGTTCCTTGGGTTCCAGCTAAAGCTCTTGCTGCAACTACAGCTGCAGAAATTGCTGCAGCAGAAGAACCAAGACCACGTCCATGAGGAATTCGATTAATACAGCGAAGATAAAGTCCTTGTACTGGCATTGAAAGATTTGCAAAAGTTTTTAACATCACTCGAGCAATTAAATGATTTTCATCTCTTGGTAAAGAATTTCTGCCTTCACCATCAACGTCTACTTGCACACCTGGTTTGTCAGTAAATGAAGCTTCAATTTCATCAAACATAGATAGTGCCAAACCTGCAGAATCAAAACCTGAACCTAAATTGGCACTAGATGCTGGTACTACAACTCTGACTGCCCCTGAAACTTTTGACATTTATTTCAACCCCAAAGCTTCCGCTGCTGCATCTGCGTTAACAGATATTTTCACAGTTTCTTTTGCTCCTTCAAGTGCCCATTGTGGATCTTTCAATCCATTGCCAGTAACTGTAATAACAATTACTTTGCCACTAGGTAAATCATTGTTGGCTTTAGCTTGAATCAAACCAGCCACACCTGCTGCAGAAGAAGGTTCCACAAAAACACCTTCTTTTTCAGCTAATAAATGATATGCCTGCAAAATTTGTTCATCAGTTACTTTGCCAATTCGACCCTTTGATTCATCTCGCGCAGCGATTGCTTGTTTCCAAGACGCAGGATTTCCAATTCGAATAGCAGTAGCAATTGTTTCAGGTTTTAAAACTGGTGCACCATCAACTATTGGTGCAGCACCTGCTGCTTGGTATCCCCACATTTGTGGCAGTTTTGTTGAAACAGCATCATTTTTATATTCAACATAACCTTTCCAATAGGCAGTTATATTTCCTGCATTTCCAACTGGTAACACGTGCAAATCTGGAGCATCGCCTAAGCGATCCACGATTTCAAATGCGGCAGTTTTTTGTCCTTCAATTCGATCTGGATTTACTGAGTTAACTAAGGCCACTGGGTATTTGTTTGCTAAATCTTGAGCAAGTACTAAACAGTCATCAAAGTTTCCATTTACCTGCAACACAGATGCACCATGCACGATTGCTTGAGCAAGTTTTCCCATGGCAATTTTTCCATCAGGAATTAACACCGCACTCTTCATTCCAGCCTTAACTGCATAAGCAGTAGCTGCAGCAGAAGTATTTCCAGTTGATGCACAAATTACAGCTTTTACGCCAACTTCAGCAGCTTTAGAAATAGCAACAGTCATGCCTCGATCTTTAAAAGATCCAGTTGGATTAACACCTTCAACTTTTAAATAAACTTGGCTATTTAGCATTTCACTTAAAGTGCAGGCATAAACCAAAGGTGTGCCGCCTTCACCCAAAGTAACAATTGGAGTTTTAGCGTTTATAGGTAATCGACTTTTATATTCTTCGATTACTCCACGCCACAAATGTGCAGCCATTGGTTAATCTTCGCCTTCAACTCTCATGTAATCAGAAATTTCCTTAACCGCATCAAGATTTCTTAAATCTTCCAAAGTTTTTGCTAGATCTTTTTCTAACGCTTTGTGGGTTCTAATTACAAGTTGAGCATCATTTTCTAAACCGTCTTGACGAACAGTTTGAATAGAAACGTTGTTGTCAGCAATCTTTTGGCTAATTTGTGCCAAAACACCAGGTTTATCAGCAACTTGCAATGAGATGTAATAACTTGTCATTGCTTCTGCAACTGGTTTAACTTTCAAATCTGCATAAATACTTTCACCAGGTCCTCGTCTGCCACTCATTTTGTTTCGAGCAACAGCAACTAAATCTCCTAAAACAGCAGATGCAGTTGGAGCACCACCTGCGCCTCGACCGTAAAACATCAATGAGCCAGCAGCGTCTGCTTCCACAAACACAGCATTGAATGCTTCTCTAACACTTGCTAAAGGATGACTGCGAGGAATCATGGCTGGATGAACTCTGACCACAATTGAATCATCATCAAGTCGTTCAGCAATTGCTAACAATTTAATTACAAAACCCATTTCTTTGGCAGCTTTAACATCACTGGCAGAAACTTTTGTAATTCCCTCACAATAAACATCATCAATAGTTACACGAGTGTGAAATGCAAGTTGGGCAACAATTGCTGCTTTTGCTGCAGCATCTTTTCCTTCCACATCAGCACTTGGATCTGTTTCTGCATAACCAAGTTTTTGTGCTTCACTAAGTGCATCTTTAAAACTTGCACCAGTTTCATCCATTTTAGTCAAAATGTAGTTTGTAGTGCCGTTCACTATTCCTAATATTTTCTTAACACGATCACCAACAAGAGATTCTCTTAATGGGCGAAGAATTGGGATAGCTCCAGCAACACTTGCTTCGTAATAAAGGTCAACATTATTTTTTTCCGCAGCTGCAGCCAAAGTTGCACCATCGCGAGCAAGAAGTTCTTTATTCGCAGTAACAACACTTATGCCACGAGACATCGCATCAAGAATGTGAGTTCTAGCCGGTTCAATTCCACCCATTACTTCAACAACTATGTCTATATCTTTGGCAAGCAAACTTGGAACATCTGAAGTAATTAGTTCTTTAGGAATTCCTGGACGAGCTTTACTGGCGTCTTTAACTCCTACGCCAACTAAAGCTAATGGTGCACCACTTCTTGCTTCTAAATCTTCTGCTTGTTCCAACATGAGAGAGGCAACTTTGGAACCCACGGTGCCAGCACCAATTAGTGCAATTCGAATAGGACGAACTTGAGCATCAGCCACGTTGTCTCGTCCTTAAATAAAATAGTAGGTCGCTTCCAAGTCTCTCATTAAGGATGTGGTCAGATGTGCTGTGGCTACTGTTGCTAAGCGAATAACACCAAAAGTTTGGTTTGCCCTTGTTACTGTTTATCTGGTTTGGGGCTCTACCTACTTAGGCATAGCACTTGTTATTGAGACTGCTCCCCCGCTACTTTCTATGGGCTTGAGATTTTTTGCTGCATTTGTAGTGCTATCAATTATTTTGCTAATCGTTAAAGGCAAAGATGCACTAAAAGTAAAGAAAGAAGAATTACTTTCATCATTGTTCTTAGGTGGTTTGTTACTTGGTTTTGGAATTGGAAATTTAACACTTGCTGAAAGATATGTTCCTTCAGGAATTGCAGCACTAATAATTGCAGCATTACCTATTTGGGTAACAATATTTCAAAGAATTGCAGGAATTAAAACAAGAAGGATTACCTTAGTTGGAATTTTCATTGGCTTAATTGGTGTTGCCATAATTGTTTTACCAGGAGGTACTGGTCCTGCACCAGGTGCAGATCCTACAAAAGTTAAATTCTGGATGCTCATGATTTTGATCGGAAATATTGCTTGGGCCTTTGGAACATTCATGACTCAAAGAATTCCGATCCCTAAAGATCCTTTCGTTTTAACAACATACGAAATGTTGTTTGGAGGATTAGCCCTAACAATTGCCAGTTATTTCAATGGTGAAAGATTCAAATTGGAATTAATCAACAACATGTCAACCACCTCAAAATGGGCTTGGGTCTACATGGTCTTAATTGGTTCCATTGTTGGATACGGTGCATATATTTGGCTTCTTAATAACACTTCTCTTTCACTTGCTTCAACTTATGCATATGTAAATCCAGTTATTGCAGTTTTGTTAGGATTATTAATTTTGAACGAACCAGTTGATTGGCCATTGTTTCTTGGAGGAGCTGTGGTCTTGAGTGGAGTTGCTTTGGTTGTTAGTGGAGAAAGACTTACAAGCCTGGGTCAGTAATAAATACGTCTTGGTAAGTTTCTTTTCTTAAAATCTCTGTAATGTTTTTGTTATTAACACTTATTACACCTGGTCTGGTCACCAAGTTGTATTGAGAAGACATTGATCTGTTGTATGCACCAGTTGCTGCAACTGCCACTAAATCACCAGGAACTAAGTCTTCAGGCAAGTAACAATCTTTAACAATAATGTCACCAGATTCACAATGTTTACCAACAATTCTTGAAAGCATTGGTTCTGCTTTTGATAATCGAGAAGCTAATGTAACGCTGTATTGGGCACCATAAAGTGCAGTTCTGATGTTGTCACTCATGCCACCATCTACTGCAACGTAAGTCCTTTTCTCCCCATTTTCCAATTCAATTTTCTTTGTGGTTCCAACTGTGTACAAAGTAATCATCGATGGTCCCACAATTGCTCGACCTGGTTCAAATGCAAGTTGTGGCATAGCAAGTCCATTTGTGGTAAATAATTTATAAACGATATCTACTAATTCACTAGACATTTGCTCAATAGCTAAAGGTGCATCACTATCTATATAAGCAATACCCATGCCTCCACCAAGATTAAGCATTTCTATTTGCACGTTGTGTTCTTTAGTAATTCTTAAAGCTAGTTCAGCCAATCTTGTGGCAGCAATTTCAAAGCCTTTGTTATCAAAAATTTGTGAACCAATATGAGAATGAAGTCCTGCTAAATGAAGGTTTTCATCTTTTACTACTCTTCTTACGGCTTCATCAGCATCTCCTGCTGCTAGAGAAAATCCAAATTTTTGATCCTCATGAGCAGTAGCCACAAACTCGTGGGTGTGGGCTTCAATTCCTGCTGTAACTCTCACTAAAACATTTGGTTTAACACCTTTTTCGTTTGCAATTTGTGCTAAACGAGCAATTTCAAAGAATGAATCAACTGCAAAAAGTCCAACTTTTTTATCAACAGCAAAAGCCAATTCATCTAGCGATTTATTGTTGCCATGAAAAATTATGTTTTCAGGTTTACATCCCCCAGCCAAAGCAACTCTTAATTCACCTTCGGATGCAACATCAACACCCATACCCTCATTAACTATTAGCTTGATAAATAAAGAAGATGTAAAAGCTTTGGATGCATAAAATATTTTGGTTTCTTTAGTTAATTTGTTACCGTGAGATGATTTGGAGAAACTTTTGATATATTTCTGGACACGATTGATTAAATCTGTTTCATCCAAGATAAATAGTGGCGTGGGATATTTATGACTTATTTCTCTAACATCAAGGCCAGAAATAACTAAAGCACCATCATTATTTCTATTGGCACTTTTAGGCCAAATATGATCAGAAATTTCATTCATGGCCGCAATGGAAATGTTGGGAGCCATGGTCAGAATTTAATCCTTTTTAAATAGTTACTGGGTGGGTCTTCTTGTGTCAAGGCTAACCAACACAAGCAAACCCACCCAGTAGGTGTACTACTAATTATTTATTTAAATGAATACTTTCCCTTGGAATCATTTGGAACCAATAGGACCCAAACTTGACCAATGTCGAATGGCAAAGCTGCCCCATTAACTGTGTAGGAAGTACCTGAAGCACCAGATGGTCTTGACCATTCGGCGTCATAGCGTTGTCCGTCACGCAAAATGAATGCTTTACCGGCACCAACAGTCTTAACTAGTGGAGTTTTTCCACCAAACTTGTCTCCATAACCTGAAACTGTTTGGGTTACTAACTGCACCACAACTGTTTGAGCTACAACTGCTTTACCAGTTCCTTTATCTTTTTGTGCTTTGTTATCAAGTGCAATTGCCCAACCACTGCCATTCCACTTGCCACTAACACTTGAAGCTGGCCATTGTGCTTTAAAAGTTGTTGTTGCTTTTCCACCAGCAGGAGCAGCTTCAGCGAAAGTTAAACCAATATCTTTAACTGCACCTAAACCTTTTGCTTTCTTAACAGTTGAGGAAAGATCCAACATTAAGTTGTGTGGGATTCGACGAGAAGAATCTCTTGAATACTTTGCGCCATTCAAACTTGGGCCAAGGCGAACAAGAGGTTTCTTAGCAATTTTTGGAAGCAACGCTTTGTTTGCACCAGAGTATGCAAATCCTGGATTATCAAATTGTTCCAAAATTTCTAAATCAGAAATACGTGCTGATCTAACTGGACCAACTTTTGATGGGAAAGAAGAATTGTAAAGAGCTGCAATTCTTGTTAATCCACCTTCAACTTGTTCCACATAAACCATGTCAGCTTTTGAAATATTTGTGTGAGGTCTTGCTGGTCCAACGTTGTCAATTTTCACCATGATCACTGGATTGCCAGCACCACCGGGAAGACCAGACAATGGACTTGCGCCATCAGCTGCAACAGATGCGGATGCACCTAATGAAACTGTTAAGGCAACTGCAATTGCACTTGCAAAGTAGGTTCTAATTTTTGTCATGCCCTAGACATTAGGGCAAAGCATTACCATAAGCGCAATAGGCTCAACCTACATTTTTTCTGGCGCGCTCACACCTAAGAGATCAAGCCCATTTTTTATTACCTGTCGTGTGGCAACACAGAGCATTAACCGAGCAATAGTCTCATCTGTCACAGCCTCATCATTCATAGGTAAAACTCGACAAGCCGAATAAAACGAGTGATAAGCAGTTGCTAATTCTTCCAAATATCTAGCCACTCGATGTGGTTCACGAAGTTGTGCAGCAGAAGAAACAATTCTAGGAAATTCACTTAAAGCTCCCAAAAGTTCTGCTTCTTGTTCTGTAACTAAAACTGCAGGATTGAAATTACTTTTTTGCCAATTAATACCTTTTTCAAGAGCAGATCTAATTACTGCTGAAATTCGAGCATGCGCATATTGCACATAAAAAACTGGATTGTCATTGGTATGTGAGGTTAATAAATCAATTTCTAAAGTCAAAGGTGTATCAACTGGATAACGAGTCAAGGTATATCTAGCAGCATCAGTGCCAACTTCTTCAACTAAATCTTCTAAAGTAATTATGTTTCCAGCACGTTTACTTAGTCTTACTTCTTGGCCATTCTTTAACATCTTTACTAATTGACCAATTAATACTTCAACATTTTTATCAGGATTATCTCCAGCGCAAGCTGCTACGGCTCTTAATCTATTTACATAACCATGATGATCAGCGCCTAGTAAATAAATATTTACATCGTTTCCTCTGCTTCTTTTATCAACGTAATAAGCAGTATCAGAAGCAAAATAGGTAAATTCACCGTCTGCTTTGATTAAAACTCTGTCTTTGTCATCACCAAAATCTGTTGTTCTTAACCAAGTTGCGCCATCTAATTCAAAGACGTGGCCATGCTTTTTTAAGACTGCTAAACCTTTTTCGACTGCACCACTGGAATGAAGGGATCTCTCTGATGTCCAGGTGTCAAAATGAGTCCTAAAATTATCTAAGACATTTTGCTGCTGTTTAAGTTGTTTTTTGTAGCCTTCTTCCCTGAATTCAATTACTTGCTCACTCTTACTTAGTTTTAAAATTTCAGGTTTCTCTTTAACAATTTCTGCTGCTAAATCTTTGACATATGCTCCGTGATAGCCATCTTCAGGTATTGCTTCATTATTAGCTGCTGCACAAATGGAAGCACCAAATTTATCTAATTGTGAGCCACGATCGTTGATATAAAACTCTCTGACAACTTTTGCACCACTTGCCGCCAATACTCGAGCAATTGCATCTCCCACTGCTGCCCAACGAGTGTGACCTAAATGAAGAGGTCCAGTTGGGTTTGCACTAATAAATTCAATATTTATAGTTTCACCTTTGAATAAATCTGTGTGACCATACTTATCTGATTGCTCAATAATTGTTCTAGCTAATTCGCCCAAACTTGCTGAATCTAATGTGAAGTTAAGAAAACCAGGTCCTGCTATTTCGATCTTTTTTATTCCTGGATTTTTACTTAAATCATCAACCAACAGTTGGGCAACATCTCGAGGATTTTTACCAGCAGGCTTTGCCACCGTTAAGGCAATGTTGCTGGAGAAATCTCCATGCTCTTTGCTTTTTGGTCTTTCAATTTTAATTTCAGGAATGACGCTAACTTCAAGTTTTTGGGAAGAAATCAATGACTCAAGACTTTCTTTAATTGTTTTTGATAGTTCTTCAGGAGTCATGTTCTAATCGTAGGCAGGTGCTAAACATAATTAGTAGTTCGCCATACGCTTATCTATATGTGGAAAATTGCACTGGAGCGAAAGTGGTTCCTCTTTCACATCTTCACCATTCTTAGCATTGCGCTTTGTTTAAGACTTGGACTTTGGCAGTGGATTCGAAGAGAAAGAACTGATGCCATAACTGGGGAACAAGTTATTAGTTTGCAAAGCTCGTTTTATGCTGTCCAATGGCTTTTCTTTGCGGCAGCAGTTGGGTGGTTTTGGTACCGATTCTTTAGGGATGAATACTTGAGTAGAACTGGTCAACTTAAAAAGAGAGATGAGTAAATGGAAAAAGCGTTAGCTCGTTTCAAGTTCATCGCTTATCTTGCTGGTGTCGTATTGATTCTTTTCACCATTGAAATAATTCTTAAATACTCTGGAATTCTAGAAATTCCTTGGTTTGCCCAATTACATGGAATCGTCTACATGGTTTATGTGGTAATAGCTTTTGATATGTCACGTCGAGCAAAGCTTTCTTTGCGCGATACTTTTCTAGTTTTAATTGCAGGCACAATTCCTGTTATGTCATTTATTGCTGAAAGTAAAATTCGACGGCGGGTTCTTAATTCTTAAGTGATTTTTGCCTTAAGAATTAAGCTAAGCCCCCGTAGCTCAGTGGATAGAGCGTTGCCCTCCGAAGGCATGCGCGCGTGTTCGACTCACGCCGGGGGCACTTTCAATTAAAAGCTAAAGGCAATAACTCATCTAAATGATTTAAGAAATAATCTGCTTCATCTAATTGTTCTTTCAAATGTGAAGTCAAAACAGCAGCAACTGTGCAACCTGCAGATTTACCAGACTTAACTCCAGCTGGTGCATCTTCAACAACCCAACACTGATTTGGCTCCAGGCCAATTCTTTTTGCACCCAAAATAAATGGTTCAGGATGTGGTTTTCCTAACTTCACATCATTGAATGTCACTGAATGATCCGGCATTTCAATTCCGGCAGCTTTAACTCTCGAGATTGCTAGTGGGATTGTGCAGGACGTAACGATGGTCCAAGGAATGCTTCTGTTATTTAATTCATTCAATAGGTTTTTTGCCCCAGGAATTGCTATGACTCCATCGGTATCACTTGACTCTAAATATTCAATGCGATCAACCCAAGATTTGATTTCATCTTCACTTCTATCTTCAAGCAACATTCGTAAAGATTGCTCTGCTGGAATGCCATGTAATCCCACCATTTTTTCCAGTGGAATTTGTGCCTCTTGCGCTAATTTGATCCAAGCTCTCTCAACGGCAGGTTTGGAATTAACCAGAGTTCCATCAAGATCGAACAAAAAACCAATGTGACTCATGTAATAAGTCTATTTCGCTTATTAGTGATGCGCACTTTGCTCTACTTAACTACGCTTATATATATAGTCAAAACAAAAGGAGAATTGTGCTTCCAAGTGCCGCATTAGATGGCCAATTAAATGGTTGGCTTGATGCGTTTGGTCCATTTCTCTTTTATGTGATTGTGTGGGGTTTAGTTTTCGTAGGTACAGGTTTTTTCGTTGGAGCTTTTGTTCCATTTATTACTGGTGATTCCCTTCTCTTTGCAGCCGGATTAATTGCTGCCAGCTCTTCCAATATCAACATTGCAATTCTTGTCACAGGAGTTGGGATTGCTGCATTTTTTGGCGATCAAGTTGGATTTGTGCTGGCACGTCATTACGGGCGTCCATATTTACAAAAACGCGGTGGTAAAAAAACTCAAGCAGCAATTAGGCGCACTGAAAACTTTTATAAGAAATATGGTTGGTGGGCAGTAGTGGTTGCTCGCTTCATGCCATGGGCTCGAGTGATAATTCCAGCCGTAGCAGGTATTGGCAAAATGAACTATTACAAATTTCTATCCAGTAATTTGGTGGGTGCAATTACGTGGGGAGTAGGAATCACTCTTACTGGTTATTACGCCGCCACAATTCCTGCTGTTAAATCAGGAGCCTATGCAATTGCAGCATTCTTTATTATTGGTTCAATAATCGCAGGTTTTAGAACCTGGCTCTTAGATAGAAAAGTAAAGAACTATAAATGCCAGGCTGGATTCTTGCTTCTGGTGGATACGAATTCACCGATATTTATGCCGAAGCTGATTTGGCTGCATTAGAGAA
>BJFU01000027.1 GCA_014190035.1 Actinomycetes bacterium
CACACTTGAAACTGATTTTGCCATCTGTACAAAATACTCATGAACTCGGTTGTCTTTTGTTAGTTCTGGATGAAAAGCTGTGGCTAAAAGGGTTCCTTGTCTAACCATAACTGGGTGATCTTCATTGTTTTCAGTTTTATAAGTAGCTAAAACCTCAACAGAGCTTCCCACTCTTTCAACCCAAGGAGCTCGAATAAAAACAGCTCTAAAACTTTCTTTGAAGTCTTTAATTGCTAAATCTGTTTCAAAAGAATCAACTTGGCGACCAAAAGCATTTCTTCTGACAGTAATATCAATGCCACCAATTGTTTCTTGATCACTTCGCCCATCAAGGATTTCATCAGCCAACATAATCATTCCAGCACAAGATCCATAAACTGCGAATCCATCTTTAACAAATTTTCTTAGTGGTTCTAATAAACCAACTCGTTTGGCCAACATACTTATGGTGGTTGATTCCCCACCAGGAATTACTAAAGCATTAACAGTTTTTAACTCTTCAGGATTTCTTACCTTTTGAACTGCAACATTAAGAGAACTTAATGAATTAATGTGTTCGCGAAAATCACCTTGTAGTGCTAAAACTCCGACTCTGAGCAAGAGTTACCAGCCGCGTCCGGCAAACCTTTCAGAAGCTGGCAAAATGTCAATGTTAATTCCTACCATTGCTTCACCAAGACCGCGTGAAACTCTGGCGATAACACTTGGATCATCAAAGTTAGTTGTTGCTTCCACAATTGCTTTTGCTCTTTGTTTTGGATCGCCTGATTTGAAAATTCCAGAACCAACAAATACACCATCTGCTCCTAGTTGCATCATTAATGCAGCATCTGCAGGTGTGGCAATTCCACCAGCTGTAAATAACACAACTGGAAGTCTGCCAAGTTCTGCAACCTGAGCAACTAATTCATAAGGAGCTTGTAAATTTTTAGCAGCGGTATATAACTCTTCTTTATCTAAACCTTTTAGTCGAGCAATGTCGCCACGAATTGTTCTCATGTGTCGAACTGCTTCAACAACGTTTCCAGTGCCTGCTTCGCCTTTGGAGCGAATCATTGCAGCACCTTCATTAATTCTTCTTAACGCTTCACCTAAGTTTGTTGCACCACAAACAAATGGAACAGTGAATTGCCATTTATCAATGTGATGTGACTCATCAGCTGGTGTTAAAACTTCTGATTCATCTATGTAATCAACACCAAGACTTTGTAAAACTTGTGCTTCAGCAATGTGACCAATTCTTGCTTTTGCCATAACTGGAATTGAAACTGCAGCAATAATTTCATCAATCATGTCTGGGTCACTCATTCGAGCAACTCCGCCGTCTTTACGAATATCTGCAGGAACTCGTTCTAATGCCATAACTGCAACTGCACCAGCGTCTTCAGCAATTCTTGCTTGATCAGCATCGATGACATCCATAATGACGCCACCTTTAAGCATTTCTGCCATGCCTTGTTTAACTCTTGGTGTACCAGTGCTGTTGTTTTGGTTAGCCACGATTTCCTTAATTCTTTGGGACTTCTAATTCTAGCCCAGATAGAAAAAGCCTCAACTTAAGTGTTGGACCTATTGCAAATCCTTAGCAAAACTCCAAGCCCTGAGGAATTTGATCATCAAAATCTATGAGAACAGGCATGCTGGCTCGACCGAATAGGCGAAAGCTTCGCACCAGCCATCTTCTTCTTACTTTGATGGCACTTCTTGCCGCATCGTTATAAAAGGTCAAAGCGTATTGAACTCGTCTAGTCGCTCCAGCGGTTTCTTGAATTAAATTCTTTTGATTTGGGTATTTAGTTATATCAAAGTCTTTATTGAAGAGTTCACATAAAGATTTAGTTACTTCACTTTCAATATCCCACTCATTTTTTGTGTGAATATCTAATGACTCTTCACTAATTGAGGCATGAATGGCATTTGCTAATCGATTTCTTAATTTTGCATCTAGTAAATCTAACTCTGCTATGTCTGAACAAATGGCTGATCTAAGAGCTAATTGTCTATCAAGAGCATTTCGGGCATTCTCTACTTTTAGATGCAAACGATCTAATCTACCTGCCACATTAGATAAATACAGTGCGAAAAGAAATAAACCTACTGCTATGACAACCCAATTACTTATTTCCACAGTTCTATTCTGTCAGAAATGAGTTCTTTACTCTCCTGCGGTCAAGGCGCCCGGTTTTGGTAAGGCGACCATAAAGTTGTCCTCGAAAATCCTCTCGCACATTTCTTCCTTCAACGCTCTTAACTGATTCATAAACATCAAGAATTTGTCTAACAATTACCGACCAATCAAACTGTTCGGCCCTAATTCTTCCTTCAACTCTCAAGTGTTCTCGTTCTGACTTATTGCCAATTAACTCAATCAATGAATTAGCCAAGTCAGTAGCGTTATTTGTTCTAAACAATTTGCCATATTTGCCATCATCAAGCACTCTTTTAAATGCAGGTAAATCAGAAGCTAATACAGGAGTGCCTGTTGCCATTGCTTCTAGCAAAACAATTCCAAAAGATTCTCCACCCAAGTTTGGTGCCACATAAACAGTTCCTGATGCATAACAAGATGCTTTTACCTCACTATCGACAAAGCCTTTAAATTGAATACGAGAATGAAACTTTGAATCAATTGATTTCAATATTTCATCAACATCTCCAGGTCCTACCAAAAGAAGTTTCAATGCAGGATATTTTTCAAAAACAGCTGGCATTGCTTCAAGTAATACTTGGATACCTTTTCTTGGTTCATCAAGTCTTCCCACAAAAACTACGGTTTGTTCTTTATCAAAACCTGGCAACATTTGAGCATGACTAAAATTCTTAACTCTTACTCCATTGGGAATTACCACCGCATCACCACCAAAGTGATCAATCATGGTTTTCTTTGCTTCTTCACTTACTGCAATTCTGGCTATAACTTTCTCCATCATCGGCTGCAATAGAAATTGCATATTTTTAACTGCATACATGGTTTCATTTGAGGTGTGATGAGTTGCCACAATTGGACCTCGCGCAGACCAGGCGGCAATTATTGAAGGACTTGGAGTGTTTGGTTCATGCAAATGCAAAATATCAAAATTACCCAGTCTTAACCAATTTCTAGTTCTAGTAAAAGCTGCAGGATCAAATTTAATTCTGGCAATTGATCCGTTGTAAGGCAAAGCAATTGTGCTTCCAGCATTTGTGGCATAACTAGGCAATGATTCTTCATCACTAGTTGGCGTTAAAACATTTACATAGTGACCCAGTTCCAATAAAGATTCTGTTAAATCTTGAATGTGTTGTTTAACTCCCCCTGGAACAGACCAGTCGTAGGGACAAACTATTCCTATTCTCAAAATTAATTCACTAGTCCTTGATTGATTCTCTTCATCGGAAAAACATCTGTCCACACTCTTTGCAACATATGCCAGTCTTGAGGATGCTTTTCAATTTCTTTTTCAAAACTATGGGCTAATTCTTGAGTTAGAGTTTGCACTCTTTTTTCCTTAGTGTCTTCCCCACTTGGTGAAAGTGCTGGGAAAAAATGCATAACCAAAACTCCCTCTTGGTTGTAATGGGAAGAAAGGGGTAAAACTAATCCATCAAGTGCAACTGCAATTGCAGCTGGACCTACTGGAAAGGAAGCTTTCCCGGGACCGTAATTAACTTCAATACCATTTTTTGTAATATCTCGATCTGCAACTAAAGCAATCATTCTGCCTTCTTTAGCTCTTCTAAGTAGTTTCATAAAAATATCAGTCTCACCACTTGTTGGAATTACTTCAATGCCAAGAGAGTTTCTGAATTTAACGAACTTTTTGTATATTGACTCAGGTTTTAATCTTTCTACAACAGTTGTTAATGGGCCGTAATTTGTGGTGTACCAAAAACCAGCTGCATCCCAGTTTCCCATATGAGGAGTTGCGGTTATTAATGGTTTCTTTGTGGCTAAAGCACTTTCCAGATTATCAATACCAGTACAAATGACATATTTATTTAAATTCTTTTTATTCCAAGTCGTAAGTCGAAAAGCATCTTCCCAATAGCGAAGATAACTTCTCATACCGTCTTTAACTAATTGTTCTAATTCAATGGAATCTGCTTTAAGGCCAGTCATGAAAGCTAGGTTTGCTCTTAGTTGCTGAACACCCTTTATGTCTTTTCCATATGAAACATCAGCAATTTTTATAAATAGTTTTCTTGATAACTTTTCAGGTAGTCGTTTAATTACTACCCAGCCAGTTTGATAGCTGATGTCTGCCAGGGTAATCATTTAAGAACTTTTTGTTTGTTTTAAGACAAAATTCATTCTTTGAATCACAGTAATTATGCTCACGATTGTTAATAGCCAGATAGAAATTTCTAAGGCTGGATTTATTCCTAATCCTGTGAAAAATGTTCCAGCAACAATGATAATTACTCTTTCAGGCCTCTCTGCTAAACCTGTATCGCAATTCAAACCTAATCCTTCAGCACGAGCCTTTGTATAAGAAACAATTTCGCTTGCAAGAAGTGCTACTAAACTTAAAACAAAGTAGGTTTCTTTTCCTGCGTTGGCAAAATAGAAAGCAAGAGATCCAAGTACCACTCCATCAGCGATGCGATCTAGCACTGAATCAAAAAACGCGCCCCATTTTGAGTTCCTGTTCAATAATCTTGCAACAGTTCCATCCACAGCATCAAGACCAACAAACATGGTAAAGAGAATTGAACCTACAAGGAATTCTCCTTGAGAGAAGAAAATAATTGAACTAGCAACTACACCGAGGGTTCCAAATAAGGTTACTAAATCTGGGGAAAATCCTAATTTAATAAATATTTTGGCAAATGGAGTAGCAATCAATTTTCCAATGTCTCTGGCTTTGGAATTTCCTAACATTAATCAGTCCAAGCTTTTGCTAACAAGATTTGAGTATCTTTTAACAATTGTGGGATTGATTTCGCTCTACCAATAATTGGCATAAAGTTAGTATCTCCACCCCAACGAGGAACAATGTGTTGGTGCAAATGATCAGCAACGCTAGTTCCTGCAACTGGTCCTTGATTCATGCCGATGTTAAAACCTTGTGCACCACTTGCTTTTCGAAGCACTGACATTGCTTTTCTTGTCAGTTCACTCATTTCATCTGATTCTTCTTTAGTGATAGTGGTGAAATCTGCAAAATGTCTAAAGGGTGCGACTAAGAGATGGCCTGCGTTATAAGGATAAAGATTTAAGACCACATAATTTAGTTTGCCTTTAAAGACAACTAGTGAATCTTCATCTTTAACTTCAGGGGCAGAACAAAAAGGACAACTTTGTTCTACTGTGCCATCACTTCGAACATCGTGTAAATATTGGCCACGATGAGGAGTCCATAAACGAATCCAGGCATCAGGTAAACCAGTTTCTGGAAATGACATTTAAACCTGAATTCTTTTATCGATTGCTTCAACAATTCTTTTTATAGCATCATCTACAGAAACACTATTTTCTTGAGTTCCATCTCTAAATCTAAATGAAACAGCATTGGCTGAAACATCTTGATCCCCAGCAATTAGCATGAATGGAACTTTTTGAGTTTGTGCTGTTCTAATCTTTTTCTGCATGCGATCATCACTGGAATCAATTTCTACGCGCACACCTTTTGCTTTAAGTTTTGTTTCAATTTCCTTTAAATAATCAATATGGGTATCAGCAATTGGAATACAAACTACTTGCACAGGTGCAAGCCATGGAGGAAATGCGCCAGCATAATGTTCAAGTAAAACTCCAAAGAATCTTTCAATAGATCCGAATAAAGCTCTATGAATCATTACCGGACGTTTAACTGAACCATCTTTGTCTTTAAATTCAAGTTCAAATTTTTGTGGCAATTGGAAATCAAGTTGAATAGTGCTCATTTGCCAAGTTCTTCCAAGAGCATCTTTTGCTTGTACTGAAATCTTTGGTCCATAAAAAGCAGCCCCACCCTCATCCATTACTAAGGGAATATTTTGAGCTTCAGCTGCTTTTCTTAATGTTTCTGTTGCTTGCACCCATTCAGCATCTGTTCCTACAGATTTCTCTGAATTCTTGGTTGATAACTCAAGATAGAAATCATCTAGACCATAATCTTTCAATAAATTAAGAACGAATTTAAGAAGATTGTCTAACTCTTCGGCCATGTTTTCTAAAGTTGTGTAAATATGAGCATCATCTTGAGTCATCCCTCGAACACGAGTTAAACCATGAATAACGCCTGATTTTTCATAACGATAAACACTGCCAAATTCAAAAAATCTTAAAGGGAGATCTCGATACGACTTTGAAGTTGATTTATAAATCAAATTATGAAAAGGACAATTCATTGGTTTTAAGTAGTAATTCTGAGCTGGTTTTCTAACAGTGCCATCAGCATTAAATTCAGCATCTAGTTGCATTGGTGGGAACATGCCATCGGCATACCACTCAAGATGCCCGGAAGTTTCAAACAAAGCTGATTTTGTTATGTGCGGGGTATAAACAAATTCATAACCTGATTCTTCGTGGCGTTTGCGTGAGTAATCTTCCATTACTTTTCTAATTACTCCACCTTTGGGATGAAATACAGCTAAGCCAGATCCAATTTCATCTGGGAAAGAAAATAGATCTAATTCCACGCCCAGTTTTCGATGATCTCGTTTTTCTGCTTCTTCTAACAAATTTAAGTAATTTGCCAAATCTTCTTTAGTTGCCCAAGCTGTGCCATAGATTCTTTGTAATTGAGGATTCTTTTCGTTGCTGCGCCAATAAACTCCAGCAGTTCTCATTAACTTATGTACACCTAAATATTTAGTGGAAGGAACGTGTGGTCCTCGACAAAGATCAGACCAAACTACTTCCCCACTTCGAAAATCGATGTTGTCATAAATTGTTAATTCGGCTCCACCAACTTCCATCACATCATCTGCGGGATTTCCTTTAATCCCAATTAATTCAATCTTGAATGGCTCATTTGCTAGTTCTTTAAGCAAGGACTTTTCATCACTTACTCGTCTGGTAAATCTTTGTCCACTTTTGATGATATCTTTCATGGTGGATTCAATTTTTACTAAATCATCAGGCGTGAAATTTTCTTCTACTTTGAAGTCGTAATAGAAACCATCTTTAATGGGAGGACCAATTCCTAATTTTGTTTGTGGTCGAAGTTTTTGAACGGCTTGGGCCAAAATGTGGGCGGTGCTATGTCTAATGACTGCTAAACCTTCTTCAGAATTTGCAGCTATTCCAATTACTTCATCATTTGCTTTTAAAGCTGTGGCTAGGTCATTTATTTGGCCATTAATTTTTGCCACCACAATGTCTTTGTTGTCTTTGTAAAAATCAATAGCATTTGTACCATCAGAGGCGCTTTGCTCTTTGCCATCGATTTTTACTTTAAAATCCGCCACTTAAATCTTCCTATTCAAATCTTTGTCGTAATTTTGTTACGGGTAATACTGATCTGCCACTATTGCCACTTACCTTGGTTAATTCAATTAATCCTTTGCCACAAACCACCACAGGAACACCATTTGTTATCTTCCAAATCTTTCCTGGAGTTCTATTAACAATCCTAGGGTTTTCTTTGCTAATTTTGCCGTCAAAAATGCGCACTTCTTCCCCATCTAAAACACTGCGTGCTCCTACATATGGGTAACTAGAAGCATGAATATGTCTTAATACAATTTCAGCAGGTAAATTCCAATCAACATCAAAGTCTTTCTCATCTCGCCACAAGCTATAAGTTGCTGATTTATGATTTTGGGGTTTGCCAACAACTTTTCCCTTGGAAGAAACTTGAGAAAATATCTTCTTTAATAGTTTTTCATTCAACAAATTGATAATGCTCATAGCATTTTCCAAAGGGATTGGATACTTAATTGATTTTGCTTCTTGGGCAATAATTGGACCGGCATCAACATCGCTGGTGGCAATTAATGCAGTTGAGCCAATTCTGCTATCCCCGTTTATTAACGCTGTAAGTAATGGATTCCAACCGCGATATTTAGGCAGTAATGAATCATGTAAGACAACAACTTGTTGATAACTAGAATTGATCAGTTTCTTCCAACCAATGGCAAGGGCTAATTCAGAAACTTTGGCAGGATCTTTTGAGGAAACCTTTACTCCATTAGATTCAAATAGTTGTGAGATCTTTTCGATGGGATCATCAACTGTGCCAGTATCGGGAGCGATTACAACTGAGCCAATGTGCTTTAGATAAGAATTAACAATGACTTGAGCAGCGGCATAACCTTTCACGCCACATAAATAGAGATCAACTTTTGCATTCTTCACAGATTCGATACTACCCTTAGAGGCTATTTATTCGAGGTTTTGCAAGCAATGCTCTATTGCTCGAAATTGACCCAAACCCACCAGCTGGATGCGACCCCAATAATTGTCACGACTAAGAACAACAAATAAATCCAAATTGGCTTCTTGCCAGTTAATTTTGCTTTTTCTAATCGAAGTCTAAGTGGGGCAAGGAAACGACTTGCCCAAGTAAATTCGGTGGCCAAAGTAAACAAGCCAATAAAAATCATTACCCAACCAGGTCCTGGTAATACTAATAAAACTAATCCAACTCCAATAAGAAAAAATCCTGCGAAAAATACTGCAGTTTTCCAAGCAGCATCAGCAATTCTGTTGGCACGAATTCGTGCCCTGATTATCTTGATGGGACTAGTTGGACGATCATTCATATTTACAGATTAAGTCAATTCTTAGTTTTTATCTTCTTGGGGATATCACTTGCTATGTGTTTTGCTGGCAACTTCAAATAATTTGGCACATTTCAATTGCGTTTCCTGCCATTCCTTTAAAGACTCTGAACCCCAAGTAATTCCTGCCCCAGTACCAAACAGGAGTTTGTTTTTGTCTTTCCAAAATGTACGAATTCCTACCGCTATCAAAGCTGTGTCATTAAAAGTATTGATCCAACCGATTGCTCCGCAATAGGGACCACGAGCTGACTTTTCAAACTTCTTAATCAAATTGAGAGCACTTATTTTTGGAGCCCCACTGACAGATCCTGGTGGAAAAGTGGCATCAAATATTTCTGACCAAGTTACGTCTTGTTTTAACTCCCCTTCTACTGTTGATACCAAATGCACTAATCCAGGGTGGACTTGAGTTTCTAACAAAGTTGGCACATTAACACTTCCTATTTGGCAAACACGAGATAAATCATTTCTTACTAAATCGACGATCATCACATTTTCAGCTCGATCTTTTTCAGTTAAATCTTGTTCAGTTTTGCCAGTACCTTTAATAGGACTAGAAGAAATATGTTGTTTTTGTCTTTCTAAAAACAGTTCAGGAGAAGCAGAAACTAATGCGACATCTTTGGTTAATCTTTCGTGAGCATCTTGTTTAACGCTAATCACGCAAGAGTAAGGAGCAGGGTTTCCTGTAGTTAAAAGGTTAGCTAATCCTTCAATATCAAAACCTTCTTCACTAATTTCAGTGGCAAGTACTCGACAAATATTTGCTTGGTAAACATCTCCCTTGGAGATGTGTTCCCTTAATCCTTCAACTGCTGATTCATATTCAGATTGATTCATAGAAGAAATCCAATTATCAGGATTTATTCCATTCCAAGTTCCTTGATAATCAATTGGATTTTCATATTCTTTTTCAAATTTAAGCAGTAACCAAGATCCTTCAAATGTGCCAATGATGGCCCAAAGACCAGGTTCAGTTAATCGATTCAAATCAATAGCTACATCCTGCAAACCAACAAAGCGTTTGGTGCCAAATTGTGCATAGGCCATTTCTCGAGCCTGGTTTTTCTTGTACACCATAACTTGAGACATTACCTGCGCTATCACCACTTCGATACTCGACTGAACCCTTTATTCTCACCTTCGGGTATCTTGAACAGGTACAAATAGACAAATTCCTTAAAATCAAAGAAATGTCTATTTATTCGCGGACGTGGCGCAGTTGGTAGCGCATAACCTTGCCAAGGTTAGGGTCGCGGGTTCGAATCCCGTCGTCCGCTCGGAAATTTAGTTAATTAATTTTTATTTTTAATTAAATTTCTTATAAGTGGTGGAGTGGCCGAGAGGCGAGGCAGCGGCCTGCAAAGCCGCGTACACGGGTTCAAATCCCGTCTCCACCTCCAAAAAAAATTTAATAACTTTGGTCGGTTAGCTCAGTTGGTTAGAGCGCATCCTTGACATGGATGAGGTCGGAGGTTCGAGTCCTCTATCGACCACAAGTAATAAATTTTAATCATTTTTTCATTAGCGATAAACTAATCTCATGGATTTAGACAAAGTCATCCTCTACTACGCCTTCACCCCTATTGCTGACCCAACAGCTTTAATGCTGTGGCAAAAAAATCTTTGTGAGACTCTAAATTTAAAGGGCAGAATTATTATTTCTGAACAAGGAATTAATGGCACCCTTGGTGGAAAAATGTCAGATTTAAAGAAATACGTTAAAGCCACCAAAGAATATCCAGGTTTCAATGAAATTGATTTCAAATGGTCAAAAGGTACCGGTAATGACTTTCCTAAATTAAAAATAAAGGTAAAAGATGATTTGGTCTCCTTTGGCAAAACCGATGAAATAAAAGTTGGAGAAAAAGGAATCATTGGTGGGGGTACTCATTTACGCCCCTCGCAGGTAAACGAACTTGTGGCAGAAAGACCAGAGGATGTTGTTTTCTTTGACGGACGAAACTCTTTTGAAGCAAAAATTGGTCGATTCAAAGATGCAGTAATTCCCAATACTTCAACAACAAAAGATTTCATTATTGAAATAGAAAGTGGCAAATATGACCACTTAAAAAACAAGGCAGTTATCACTTATTGCACCGGTGGAATTCGTTGTGAAGTTTTATCGGTCTTAATGAAAAACCGAGGATTTCAAGAGGTTTACCAAATTAAAGGTGGCATCGTTCGATACGGAAACAAATACGGGGACAAATCTCATTGGGAAGGTTCTCTATTTACCTTTGATGATCGTCTCACTATTGATTTCAGTGATGACGTAAAGCTGATTGGAACTTGTAAAAGGTGTGAAGCAAAATCCAAGTCATTCAGAAATTGTTTAAATGATAACTGTCATCAACTGGTCTTACTTTGTGATGAATGTTATGCCAACCACAAGGGATTGCCTTGCAAACATGATCGTGAAACCAAAGTTAATCGCGAATTGGTTGGCTAATTAATAACCAGCCATAGCTAAGAGCTCATTAGATCCGAACGCAAAAACATTCAAATCAAGACTTCCTCTAGGAATTCCATATTGTTGGCCATTGCCTCGATCTGTGTATTGCCAGAAAGTCCAATTCAAATCACAAGCAGATGAACTCCAAATTGTTCGAGAACAACCTCCAGATGGAGTTGCAGCAGGATTTGCAGTTTGAGAATAATTTGCCACCCATAAATAATTGTTATTTAAAGTCCCGTTTAGTAAATAACCTCTTATGAAATTTAGATTTGAATAAATAATGGGATTCTTACCAGTTCTTTCTTTAACCCTGGCAGTAAAGCCGAGGGCAAAATTGGTGACAACAGCTGCACTTGTTCCAGATGGTCTTGAGAAAGATTCAATATCTAACACAATAGGTAATACTCCGGGCACTAATCCGCCCAAAGAATTTAAATGATCAATTGGTAAATCTGCTTGTTGTTGTCCTGCACCAAAAGCAGCATCAGCACTAATTCCTCTCGGGATTAAAGATGCGTGATAAATACCGGTTAATAAACCTGCTTCTCTAGCTGCTGGAAAATCAATTGATGACCAATATTTTGCCGGGGCTGCACCATCGGGATGTGAATCTGTTCCTTTGATAAAAATAAAACGCACTCCAGCGTCATACATTTTCACAAAGTTTATTGGAGCATTTCCACCGTGTTGCCACCTGGAAATATCAGAACCAAGTATTCGATCCCCTGGTCCAACTCGAGCAGCAGCATTTCCTCTATTTCGAGCAAGGCCTGCTAAAACCAGTTTCTTTAATATGGCTTCTTGAGTTGCCACAATCTTTTTTATCTTTTCCGCTTCTTCAGCAGCCCTTGCCCTAACTTTTGTTAACTCTGCAACAATTTCTGCTGATTTAACTTTCTTCTCAGCAATTTCAGCCTCTTTAACTTCTAATTCTTTTTCTTTAATTTCAAGGGTGGCTTTGTCTTCGTTCAAGATTTTTATAATTTTGCTGCTGTTGGCAAGTAAAGATTGCAGTGAATTAAATGTTGATAGTGCTTCATTTGAATCTGCCGAGGAAAGAATGGCTTCAACTAAATAGAGCTCTTGTTGAGTGCCATCAATGAATGTGGCTCGAACTAAGTCATCAATTTGGGCTTGGACCTGGTTAATTTCTGCGATCAGTGCATTAATTTCGGCAATGGTCTGTTCTCTTTGCCTTTGGGCTTCTTCCAGTTCAGCTCTGATTTTCTTATCCTCAGCAACTGCCTTATTGAGTTCTTCAGTGGTCTTTTTTAATACATCTTGGGCGGTTGCTAATTCCTTTTTAGACTGAGCAATTTCAGCTCGAGCATTATCAATTTCAGCATCTTTGGGCAAAGTCATCGCCGAGGCTGTGGTGGTGTGGGTAAAAGTAATAACTAACAAAATAATGAAGAATTGTTTAACAAGTCTGATTTTTAGTCCCACCCTTAACACTATGCCACATCAGACTTGACTTAAAACGGACTTGAAATTGTGGTAAAAATTGCATTTTTCATGCCAAGATATGAAGGTAAGAAACTCTACTTAAAGGAGCAATAAATGGGTGAAAAATCCAAGGGTTCAGTAAATAAAAAGAAACCTGCCGCAAAATCATTGAAAGAAAAAAGAGCAGCTAAGCAAGAAAAGAAAGCCTCAAAGTCTAACCAAGGCTAAATTTTAGTTATTTCTCTGCTGGAGCAGATTCTGAAACCGGAGTAACAGGGGCAGAATCTGCAGCAGGTTCTGCTTTCCAAACTCGTGTTTGTAACCAAGTCACCGGATTTATCTTTTCATCGTTTGCGTTATGGGTTTCAAAGTGAAGATGTGATCCAGTGGTATGTCCTGAGGCTCCCACTAAGCCAATTTTGTCCCCAACTTGTAAAACGTCACCTTTTTTAGCAATTCTTTTCGACATGTTGGCATATCAAGAAGTTGTGCCATCAGAATGTTCCAACATGATCAAACGACCATAAGCTTTTTTCCATCCAGCCAAAATACCTTTGCCTTC
>BJFU01000028.1 GCA_014190035.1 Actinomycetes bacterium
AAGAGAGCGATCATAGGTAGTAGTTGAGTCTGGAGAAACAGTTAAGTCATTAACACTGGCGTAAGAGGAATTGGGAAAAAGGACAAAAAGAACAGTGAAGAGAATACTGAGTTTGTACCTTTTTTGGAACATATCTCTAGATTAGTGGCTCTAGAAAAAGTTAATATTTGGCACACATCCTTAGCTAGATTGTGGGGCAATCTCTGTTGTGTATACAATGTATATACAAAAGAGATCTAATGGCAAACGAGGCAATTATCAATATTCGAATTGATGAAAGTATCAAAAACAAAGCTTCAAAGGTTTTGGCAGATTCAGGGCTAACTACCTCAGTTGCAGTCAGATTGTTTTTGTTAAAAGTCATCCAAGAAAAGTCGGTTCCAGCAGAACTGATGATGCCAAATCCTAAAACAGTACGCGCCATGAAAGCAGCGCGATCAGGTAGAACCTCAAAGGCTAAGAATAAAAAGGATTTATTCAAAAAATTGAATGCGTGAAATTCTCCTTATTTAGATCAGGCAGAGAGTTAATTGATGAAAAAATTAAAGTAATTAAAGGTAAAATCACTAATCTTTTAAGTCTTAAATACTTCAATTTATATCTCCCCTGATTTACCCAGAAACCTATAAGCGAAACCGAGAAGGTTTTGAAATGTTTACAAATGTGAATTAATTACATGGAAGACTGTCTTGAAGATGGGTTTAGTTTTTCACATTTGTGAAATTCTTGAAAAATACTCATAACACTAAAATGTGCTACATTGAATTCAAGATCAAACAATGATTTTGTTTAGTTTTTACTGAAAGAGGAAGACTTGCCTCATAATCGCAAGATCACAATTCTTTATGTTGAAAATGATTCAGCTCTTAGAGGTTTAGTTACTGGATTATTGCGTAAATTTTCAGCTGTAGAAAATGTGATTGATTTTGCAACAGGCGAAGAAGCCCTAATTTATGCGCAAAACTTCAAAGCAAACGTTGCCTTACTTGATGTCTCTCTGGGCCAAGGAGTTCTTGATGGTTTTGCCACAGGAACAGAACTTAGAAAACTTAACTCTGAAATGGGAATAGTTCTCTTCTCCCAAAATCCCCTCGAGGCAATAACAGAACTTATTGATTTTAAAGGCCTAGAAGCGTGGTCATATGTTGAGAAAAAAGCTGATTTAAATATTGAAGAATTGGTGAAAATATTACTTACTACATCCTTAGGCATGAGTAATAGAAATTGGTCTATTTACAAAAAAGACAAAATTCAAGGTGATGGATCCAACACAAACGTGTTAACACCTCGACAAAACATGATTATGTCGTTGCTTTCTTGTGGATACGAGCCAAAATTCATTGCCGATAAAATTGAGATTTCGGTTGAAAGTGTGAGGAAAGATCTTTCAACTGCATATTCTGTGCTCATTCCAGTACCAGAACCTGGCAGTGATTTAAGAATTTCGGCGATTTTGAAATATCAAAATCTAATGGGAAATCTTGGCCTCAACGAAATTTAATTTAGATAATTGCCAAGATAGGGATGCCAGATTTGCTCGCTTTTCACATGTGTGAGAGGGTTAAAACCATCTGGTGCCAGTAGAAACTGGGCTTTAAAAGAGCTGGGCTTTTAAAGGATTCACTTGATAAATAATTTTGTATATAAACAATATTCCCAGCTAAAAAGCATAAAGGTTTTTATAACTACACCAAGAAAAATTAATGCAATCATTCCAGCATTAACAGTTTTTGCAGTTTGGTCTATCGGAATCGCTCACAGTAAAATGCTAGGTTATTCTCCTCAAATATCATTGAATTTAAGTCACTATCTAGCTTTAGCTAGCTCTCTATTTACTCTAATTTTTGTATATTTATGGTCGAAAGTAATTCTTAAAAGAAAAAAATTATTGTTTTGGCCCTTTGAATATTTGGGAACCATAACAATCGGAGTATTACCAATTCTTTTATACTGGTTAGAAGTTTTTAACATAGAGAGATCAACGTTGCTGATTCAATTTCTTCGACTTATATTCTTGACTGTGTTGACTGAATCGATTGTGGGATTTTTACTTTTTCAATTACAAAATCGATCTTCCGAATTAGAGCAGCATCAAATATCTTTAGTTACTTCTGAGGAAAAATTCAGAAATTCCATTTTTAGTCACCTACACGACAAAGTGCAAAGCAGAATATTTAGTGTGGGTCTTCAATTGAATCAAATAAAATCAGATTTAGATAGTGATACTGCAGAAAAAGTAGAAGAAATTGTCGCTCAACTAGAAAAAATCAGAATTTTAGATGTGAAAAAAACTAGCCTCGAAATTGTTCCACCAATTCTTCCAGTTGGCCTAATACCAAGTTTCGTAATTTTATTAAAATCACATAAGCCTGTCTTAGAAGCAAATTTAAAAGTAGTTCTTGAAATACCTTTAACAGATGCGGAAGAAGACCATTTCGGAATAGGAATTTATCGAATTATCGAGCAAGCTTTAATAAATAGCTTGATTCACGGCAATGCTACAGAGCTTGAGGTAGTTATCTCTGAGCACAAATCTGATTTGTTTTTAGAAATAACTAATAATGGGAAGATACTTGACGCCGGACATATTTCTCAAGGTCATGGTTTTGCTGTGATAGATGGATGGGTATCAAAATTCGGAGGAAATTGGATCATTGCAAACAAAAAAGAACTAGTTTGCCTTCAAGCAAGATTTAAGCGCAACTTTTCACAAGTGTGAAGTTTTTAGCAAGCCAAAAAATATTTCGTTAGATTCTTGTATCAGCCTCAAAACAATTTTTGAGAATCAAGAATTGAGTAAAAATGAAACCGGCCTTAGCCAAGAAGATTTCAACAGTTATCGCTTCAACTCTTCTATTTTCCCTATTTTCCATACCCGCCCAAGCAGATTCTGCAATCACTGTTGGAACAACAACTTTTGGTTCAGGTTTAGCAACTAATGTTGGGGTAACTCTTTCTGGTTTTGACCAAACCCAAAATTATCAAGTGACCGTAAAATTCGTTAACACAGAAACAAACGTTGATGTTACAAATGGAAACTTGGCTGCAACTCAAGGCAGCACTTCTTTAGTTTCTGGATACTCCTCTTATTCGGCAGCAAAGCTAGGCTTTAAAGGAACATACGCTGCAATTTCTGCTGCACTTTCTTCAATGACTTGGAATCCAAGTTCTGCAAGTGAAGCCATAAGTATTCGTATTGGTATTGCAACTCAACCTGGAACAAATGAATTTTATGATGCTAACTCAAGTCATTATTATAAATATATTTCAACTAAAGTAGGCTGGAGTAATGCCCGTATAGCTGCCGAATCAACTAATCTTTTTGGATTACGCGGTTACTTAGCAGAAATTAACTCTGCAGCAGAAAATAACTTCATTGGCAATGAAACTTCAGCATTAAATATTTGGATTGGCGCAACAGAAGATTCTGACACAGCTGCCAACTACACCTCTTCTAGCTATAACGGAACTCCTGGTCAAAGATGGATTTGGAATGGAGCAGTTGAAACTCCATTGCCTGCCGGAACCGGTGCAATTGCCCAAGGAGCACCAGCAGCATTTTCAAGTTGGGCAGGAGGCGAACCTAATAACGATACGAAACCAGGTCAAGATTGCGCAGTTACTAACTGGGGAGGTGCCCGTGGAATGTGGAACGACCTTACTTGCGAAGAATATTTAAACGGTTACCTAATTGAATTTGGTGGCAGACCTGATGAAACCTCAATTGCTTCTACTAGAACTTTAACTACCACAGTTGTAGCAAGAGAAGCTGTTACTTTAGGAACTTTACGATCAAATGTGACTTGCACATTTGATGTTGATTGCACTTTTCCACTTTCCTTAACAAATCCAACAGCAAAAAACTCTTCAAATGTTGACGTTGCAGGAACATTTGCTTATACAAGTTCAAACACTGATTCAACCACTGTTAGTGCAGAAAGTGGTGGAGCAAGTGTTGCATTAGTTAATGCCGGTACTTCAACAATCACTGCTACTTTTACTCCCACAAACTCTGCCTTATATGCAGTAGCAACTAAAACTTTCACTATCACTGTTACCGCCACAGCCCCTGCTGCTCCAACTGGTATATCAGCAACAGCAGGAAACACTGAGACAACTCTTTCTTGGACTGCTGCATCAAATGGTGGATCAGCAATCACTGATTATTTGATTGAGTATTCAACTGACAATTTAACTTGGTCAACTTTTGCTGATGGCACAAGTACTGGTACTTCAGCAACCGTTACTGGTTTAACTAATGGAATCCTTTATTACTTCAGAGTTTCAGCAATCAATGCTGTTGATACAGGTTCATCTTCTTCTGCTGTAAGTGCAACTCCAGTTGCACCATCATCAGGTGGTGGAGGAGCTTCTCCAACCCCAACTCCCACACCAACTTCTTCAACTAAACCAAAACCAGAAAACAACATAACAACAAATCCTTTAACTACGCCTTCCGAGAAACCAGAACCAGGGACCAGTAATCAACCTGCATCATTAGTTGAAAGATTTATTGAAGATTTAGCAGATGCTCTAAAACCAGTGATTGTTAATATTTTCTCAACACCAATTTCTACTGCAGAAATAACTGCTTTCACGGATCAAGTTGCACTTGATTTAATTAATAGCACGGGAGACAAAAAGATTGGTAGTGCTCCATCACTTGTTTTATACAACAATGAATACCAACCTTCAAAGCTAGCTATTTTGGATAACTCCATTGCCCAAGTTGTTTCAGCAAACGGTGGGGTTTTAAACTTTCAGGCTAAAGATGGAGAAACACCTATTGCTGTTAACACTGAAGGCCGAGTGCAAATGGTGCAAAGCAATTTTGTTTTCGCCCAAGGCACAGGGCTAGCTCCTAATTCAGAATTTGCAGTTTACCTGTTTTCTAACCCAACTCTTTTAGGAATTGGTAAAACCAACGCTAAGGGAGAATTTTTTATCTCCTTTGTAGTAAAGAATCAAATACCTCTGGGAGATCACACCCTGCAAATAAACGGTTTGCTCGCAGATGGCAGAACTTCTTCGGTTTCTATGCCAGTAACTTTGGTTGACAGTATTGAGACTGCTCGAAGCAATGCCATGCCAAAGACTGTATTTGTGAACGAAAATCCAGTAACAAATGCAACAAATGCACTTTATTTCCTGATTGCTTTATTTGCAGCATTACTGCTATTCATGCTTTTTGGTGGCTCAAGATTGTTACTAGCCGCAATCAGAAGTAGAGATGAAGAAGAAGCAAATGTTTAGAAATAAACACATCGATTCGATAAGAAAAATTGGTTCAAAAGTTGAAGAATATGAGAATCTATCTTCGGAAATTTCTTTTAAAGAGGAGAAATGGGCTAAAGAATATTGCGAATCATTCATGTATAACTTGCTGGTAGATAGGTTTAACAAGCTCAAGTAAGTATTGGTTGAGAATTACTTATGGTTGGAAATTAGTAGGTTTTCACATTTGTGAACATTTTGGCAATCATTAATTCTTTGATTAGTGCTTGATTTTTAAATAAACAAAATTCCTATATTCACATGTGTGAACTATTTTTCTCAATTAACTTTTTAATGTAAATATATCTATTATCTGGATCCAGTCCTTACTGGAATGTAAAAACTAGATTTACCCTGAGGATATTTGTGAAAAAAATAGTTCTGACTTTGATTGTTACCTTAGTTTCTTTCTTTGGAATTGTTCCTCCAGCTTTAGCAACCACGGGAGCTTCAGGCTCAGAAGTAGTAGACGGTGTTGACACAGGTGTCACCTGGGGAGCAATAGGTGGAATTCAAGCACCAGAAATTGACTATGTGCAAGATATAAAAATTAGTCCGACAACGGGTGAAGTCTATTTCGGTGGAACATTTGAGAATTCAATTGATAACACTGGTGATTACATAATTAAATACAATCCAGAAACTGGCGAATATTCAACTCTGGGTAGTGACGGAAATGAAGACGGAGCACTTAATTCTGGCGGCGGAATTTATAGCATGGTTTTTGATTCTGCAGGTATTTTATACGTAACTGGGCAATTTAAAATTGGCGCAACAATTTACGATGTTGCTAAATGGGATGGAACTTCTTGGTCAGGAGTTGGTCCAGACAACACTTTTGGTGACAATTATCGTAATAGAGGAAGATCTATTGCGGTTGATTCTCAAGACAATATTTATGTTGCAGGAAATCTTTTCAATGTTGGCGGAAATGCAGCTGCCGACGGTATTGCTAAATGGGATGGCGAAAACTGGTCATCACTTGGCAATATTCCAATAGGTTGTCCCCAGACGACCGGGACTTGTTTAATAGCAGTTGCAATTGGAAAAAATGATGCAGTTTATGTAGGCGGGCAACGCGAAAATTTGTTTGATATTGATGAAGCTGATTTCGTCGCAAAGTGGAATGGAACCGAGTGGTCTGCACTAGGCAGTAACGGTGATGGAGATGGTGCATTCAGTGACCCTGTTTTGGCCATGGCGGTAGATCAAACTGGTCCAGAAGACATCGTTTACTTAAGTATGGTTGGAACCACATTAAGAAATAATGATGATTCTGTTGGACATTTAATTAAGTGGGATGGAACTGAATGGTCACAAGCCGGCCCCAACAAGATTGCAGAGGATTATCCTCTCGCATTAACTGTCACTTCTAATGGTGGAGTTTTAATTGGTGGAGAGTTCTACGAGGGACTTGCTGCATTTTTTGCCTATTTTGATGGCACAGAAACTTATGCACTTGGTATGGATTCAAGCCTTGAGCCAGTTTTCAACGACTCTGTTCACGCTGTCGCTCTTGATGCTGATGGTCATATTTACGTTGGCGGATTGTTTATTGACGCAAATCTGGATACTAATGCTGATGGCATTGCAGTTTCTTCTGCAACTGATTTAAGACCAGTGGGCGTAAGTTTTAGTGGGCGTACTCGTAAATCAGCTACAACTTGGGTCGGTGCGCAATCGATAACTTGTCCGTCCCCTAATCCTTGGATTAAAGAACAATTAGGTTTTGCAAAAAATGTTAAACCTGTTTTAGTTTCAGCTGAAAACACAATTGGTAAAAACATTTCACAAAGCTCTTACGATTCCCTGAAAACTTCTGGTGTTGTGTTTGACACTGAAGCTAAAAAAGTTTTTACAGCTACAGAAACTTTGCCTCTTTATGGCTGTAAAGACAAATTACTTTCCGGCAAAGTAAATCAGTCAATTCAGTTCATTGCTGGAGGATACACATTGCAATCAGATGCTCACGGCTATATCCACACATCTGATCTGAAATGGCATGACACTAATGGTGTAACTCTTTACACCAACACTGCTGCTTTCATGCACACTGTGAAATTCACTAAAACGGGTAAATATGTAGTCGTTCTAACAGAACAACCCGACACAAGTGCCGGAATTAGTCCTACTTATGGAGCTAGAAGTATTCGCTTCGTAATAAATGTAAATTAAAGAATTTTTAGTCGTAGAAAATCGGCAATTTCACATCTGTGAAGTTTTTTATGACCTTCAAATTTTTATGTAATCATTGAATCACTCGGGGTCAGTAAGCACTGGAAGTTGAAAACTCGGTCTAACAATGGATGAAGAAATTGAAACCTAATTCATTAAAGAAATTATTTTCAGTAATTCTTTCCACAATATTTTTAATTGGTTTTAATGTTATTCCAGCAAATGCAGCAACCACAGTTGAGTGTTCAGGTGGAGGTTATTTCACTTACATTGGCACAACTGTTGTTGTGCGGCCTGAGCCCGAAGAATCAATTTGTGCAGGTGTGGCAATAATTCCAGACACAATTTTAACTATTGGCGAGGGCGCTTTTTTCTACACCGAAGTTACTTCTGTGATCATTCCTAACTCTGTGACAACTATTGAAGACTTTGCTTTTGCATACACCCCATTTCTTACCTCAATAACCATTCCTAATTCTGTGACCACAATTGGTGAACATGCATTTGATACAAGTGGTTTAACTTCGGTCACTATTGGAAACCAAGTTACAACTATTGAAGCCAGTACTTTTGCACACACCCCATTTCTTACCTCAATAACCATTCCTAATTCTGTGACCACAATTGGAAATTTTGTATTTGATGGAAGTGGTTTAACTTCGGTCACTATTGGAAACCAAGTTACAACTATTGAAGCCTATGCTTTTGCATACACCCCATTTCTTACCTCAATAACCATTCCTAATTCTGTGACCACAATTGGTGAATATGCATTTTATGAAAGTGGTTTAACTTCGGTCACTATTGGAAACCAAGTTACAACTATTGAAGCCAGTACTTTTGAATTCACCCCATTTCTTACCTCAATAACCATTCCTAATTCTGTGACCACAATTAAAAATAGTGCATTTTATGGAAGTGGTTTAACTTCGGTCACTATTGGAAACCAAGTTACAACTATTGAAGCCTATGCTTTTGCATACACCCCATTTCTTACCTCAATAAATTTTCTAGGTAATGCACCCTCCACCCCCGACGATGCTTTCTTAGGCATCGGAACTGAGGCAACTGCAAATGTTGTATTTGATGCAACAGGTTTTACTCTTGTTGACGGATTCTGGAAAGGCTTAATTGTTGTTTATAGCCTTCCTCCTGCAGGGGACTCAGATTCATCAACTCCAAAAGTCGGAAAAACTGTGGCTGTTGAAGCACCAGATGCTGAAATCAAAGTTAAAAATAGTAAATCTTTAACAAAAAAAGAAATCAAAACTATGCTAGATAAGAAAAAAACTTTTAAGAATTACCCTATAGATGAGTACAAATATTCCATATTTGGTACAAGTAAAAAGATTTGTGCGATAAATGGAAACTATGTGGTGGCATTAGAAAAAACAGGCGCTTGTGAGATGTGGGTAACTAGAACCACAGCTAAAGGTGCCAAATACAAGTACTGGGTAAAGATTAATTACCTTAAGTAGTAGTAAATATAGGTGAATTTAGAAGCCAAATAGCACTACTTGGTTTTCCCACTACAATCGAATTAAGAAGAGTTCTTTTGTAGCAGAATATGAGCTAATCATCATCAAAAGCCAAGATCTATGAGAAATAAACTTTCTCCTCGAGATCGTCTCTGGGTATTTGCTGACCCTGGTTTAAAAGAACTAATCATTAAATGTGAACTGCAATTAGCAACTCCCATAACTGTGGAAGCTTTGCGCCAATTAGTTCAAGAAAGACTAATTCAGAACTTTGAAAGATTTAGCTGGATTATTAACACAAGGGGTGAATACCGCAGAGTTAATAATCTTGAAATAACTAAACATGTCACAGAAAATTCATCAATAGTAATAGATCCTCAACGACCCTTATGGCAATTTAATTTAGTAAACAATTCTCAAATTGAAATAGGAGTCCATCATGCGCTAGCTGATGGACTCTCTCTTGTGGCAATTTTAAGAAAGCTCACGGAGGAAAAACCAGTGGTGATTAAACCTGGCAAAACCAGAAATAGACCTAGTTGGTCCATGATTTTAAGAACCATTCAAGGAGTTTTTAAGGCACTGTTTACTATCTTTATTAGTCCTAAAGTGAAGTTAGCTGATGCAGAAACTAGTAAAAACTACTCATCTAAGACTTGGTCCAGACCAGATCGATTAACTAATAGAACTGATTTTGAGACTATTCTAGAAAATCTAATCCTAGATCCAGCTTTAGAAATTAAAGAAAACTCAATTATTGCTGTTCCTATCTCTATTTCATCTTTAACTAACAGAATCAATAACGGGTTAGGTAATAAATTTGCGCTTTCACCCTTACCAAAAAAGTCCCAAATATCTATTGTGGATGAATTTAGAACCATGAAGAAACAAGGGGAAGTCTTAGGTGCTTATTTCATTTCAGTCTTTATTGGTTCAATGCCTAGCGTTATTGGCAGATATTTATCTAAGTTTGTTTCCTCCCATATCTTTGGCATAGTTTCAGGAGTTCAAGTTTCCCGGTCAGCACTTAATCTTTTAGGTTCAGAAATTAAACAAATAAGAGCTTGGGCCCCAATTCTTGGGGGCCAGAAGTTTTCTATCACTTCAGTTCACTACAAAGGTGAAGTGACTTTAAATCAAGTAATTAAGTCTTAAAAACTAGATCTTTCTAGTCACAGTTGAAGTCAGGTTATTTTTTCCTACAGCTGTAATGGTTATTGTCGCACCTTTTGTTTCATCAGTAATGATTGAAAAATTTGGGTCTGAAGTAGAGGCAGTTATTGATTTGCCATTATCAAGAGTGATTTTTACAACATACCTTTTAACCGAATCATCTTTTTTCCATTGAGCAGTGATTGCTATTTTTTTGTTTTTGGTCAAAATCTCAGATTTTTGTGATGCAACTTTGGCTATTTTTGGGGTATTAGGTTTGGTTTTCATTATCACTTCTTTTAAAACAGTTCCATCTGTTGCCATGATGGAGTAAGAAACGCTTTGACCTGGTTTTGCTTTTGGTAGAACCAATTGGCCATTAACACTTTCAATGATCGTGGATTTTTTGCTACTTGGGTCATATTTACTAATTACGACTTTCCTATTTGGTTCCCAGTTAATTTTTCCGTTAGATACTTCAACTTTTCGAATTGGTTCAAAGTAATTATTGGGACCAGTTGAATCACTGGCAGAAACAGCAGGGGCAACTGGCGTAACAGAAACTGAACTTGAAGCAGCGCTGTCACCATTAGTGTTAACAGCTTTTAAATTAATTGCGTAGGAAGTTCCATTTGTTAGACCACTAATTGTGATTGGGGAGGAAGAATCAGCGGGGGACAAGGCTGAGTAGTTTGTACCATCTGTTGAGTATTTGTAATTAGTTATGGCACTTCCACCATCTGATCCTGCTGTGAAACTAATTGTTGCTTGCCCATCTCCTGCAGTGGCTGTTAAAGAAGTTGGAGCAGATGGAGTTGTAGACGGAGTAACTGTGACTGAACTTGATGCAGCGCTATCGCCATTGGCGTTGACTGCTTTTAAGTAAATTGTGTAGGAAGTTCCATTTGTTAGACCACTGATTGTGATTGGTGTTGTTGCATCAGTTGGAGATAAAGCTGTGTAATTGGTTCCATCTGTTGAGTATTTGTAATTAGTTATGGCACTTCCACCATCTGATCCTGCTGTGAAACTAATTGTTGCTTGCCCATCTCCTGCAGTGGCTGTTAAAGAAGTAGGAGCAGAAGGAGTTGTGGATGGTTTTGCAAATTTAATAATTATTAATCCGCTTCCACCATTTGAACCTTGAATCCAACCACTGTAAGAAGCACCACCTCCACCACTTCCTGTATTTGCTGCACCTGCTGAACCATTTCTATTTCCTTTCCAACCTCCTCCGCCACCTCCACCGCTTCCTCCACTTGCTTGAACGTGGTTATCACTCGTGCCGTAGTTTGCACCACCGCCACCACCACCAGCTATAAAACCACTCACACCAAATGCAGGAGAAAATTGATTCAATAAAGTTGAATATGTATTTATTCCCGGTCCACCGTTACCACCATTTTGATTTGCTTGATTATTTGAACCAACACCGCCAGATCCACCACCACCACCGGCACCGCAACAACTTGTTGAGTAACTTGTACTTCCACCAGCAAAACCGTAAACAAATGCACCGCTAATTGAAGATTGATTGGAAGTTCCACCTACAGAACCACTTCCAAATTCAGTTCCACCACCACCTGAACCACCAGATTTTCCATTTTGAATAGGATTTCCATCAGCATCATTTCCAGATTGACCGTAAGCATAAGATGCTCCTGCGCCACCACCTTTTGCCACAATTGTTGAACTGGGATTTATCCAAGAATTTCCACCGTTTGACCTTCTATTAGTTGCAGCATTGTTTGTCGCACCTCCTGCTGCACCACCACTTCCAACAGAAAGATTTAGTGGACTGGAATTACTTACCGTGTAGTTTTCGTAATAAACAACTCCACCTGCTCCACCTCCACCACCCCAAGCTCCACTTCCTCCAGCGCCACCACCGGCAATTATGAGAAAAGTAGCTCGCGTTAAACCACTTGGTGGTGTCCAAACATTTGCTCCAACTGTTGTGAATGCCAAATAACAATCAGTTGAAGTTGAGGCATATTGAACACCAGTTGAGCTTGTTACTTCTGATGCGCAATCACCAGAATTTATTGTTACTGCTACAGCAATTTCTTGAAATGCTAAGTTGCCAAGTAATACAGTGAGAACAAGTATTGGCCTTAAAAAGATTTTAATTTTAATTAAATTAAGCGCTCTTAATTCAGATGCAAGATTAATACTTCGCACTAAGTACAACCCCCTATTTGCGCCTAAGAGGAAAACCGGCTGGACGGCAGAATTACTATGGGCAAATAATAACTTATACAGATAAAAGGTGCACCCCTTGAACAATTTTTGAGCCCGCATTCCCCATGAAAATGAGTGTTGGCTTAACCCTGGTTGAGGTAATTAAACCTCTAAAAACCTAAATCTAGATCGTCTCTGCCCACATTAAAAGTATTAACAGGATTATCACTTGGATAACCAAGTGATAATCCAACTATTAGTTTGTAATCCTGAGGGATCTCTAAATGATTTCTCACTGGGCTTGCCCAGGTGGCTAATGCTCCTTGAGCACAAGTTCCTAAACCTTTGGAGTGAGCTGAAAGCATGATGGTTTGTAAGAAAATACCGGCATCTAGTGCTGCATAAGACTTTAAGTCGTTGTGGACAAAGAAAAACATAGCAATAGGAGCACCAAAGAGTTC
>BJFU01000029.1 GCA_014190035.1 Actinomycetes bacterium
TGCTGATGTGGTAATGACTTTAAAGATTGAAGCGGGAGCAAATAAACCTTGAGTAGCTCGTGAAATTAGTGGAATTCCCGCTTTAGGATTTGAAAGTAATTCAAATTGTTCATTAGAAATTCCCCCTAACCAAATTCTTGGATCATAACTTGGGTATGTGGCCATTGCTAAAATATTTCCATTTTTTACATCTACAACTACCGCAGCTCCAGCTTCACCTACATAATTTTTGGATCTTGCTCTATCAATGGCAGCAGATAATTGTTCTTCTACTAATGATTGAAGTTTGGCATCAATATTTAAAACAACATATTTCCCAGATTCAGGTTCTGTCTCACTAACAACGCCTTTAATATTTGCTGCTTTATCAACAGCCATGACTTTGATTCCTGGTTTACCCCTCAACCATGAGTCATAAAATCTCTCTACTCCAGATCGACCGATGCTGTCATTATTTTGTAATCCGATGTCATCTGCTGATATTCCAATTTGTTTTTGTTTTTCAATTTCTATATCGGTTACCGGTCCAACGTAACCAATGATGTGCGCCATATTTACACCAAATGGTTTTGGTATATCTCTAATTGCGCTTAATTCAGCAGTAACTCCTGGGAAAAGTGTTCTTTTTTCCATAATTTCTAGTGCGACGGTGTTTGAAACATTTTGCGCAACTGGAATTGGTTGGAATAAAGACCCTGACCAACAAATGGGTGGTTTCTTGGCACCTTTTGTGCCACACGGAGTTAATCGGTCTTTAATATCTGTTTCAGAAATATTTAGACTTTGTGAAAGTCTTGAAATTACTGATGCACCTTTATCTTCGGTGCTTTCTAAAACTCTTGTGTTAACACTTACTACTAATGTTGATTTATTTGATACAACTGGTCTTCCAACCTGGTCAAGGATAAGTCCTCTAACTGGTTGAGTATAAATCTCGCGAAAAGCATTTCTCTGAGAAGCCTTCACAAAATTCTCGCCAGTACTAATCTGCAAATAAAACAATCTTCCAACAAGGGTGATCATTAAAGAAAGAAAAATCACCCTAATAATTTTCAAACGAATTATGGATTTGTCCCTCATGATTTACTTCATCCTTAATTCATCTGATCTAGACACTGGCCCAAGTTTTTTATCTAAGAAAGTAACTCCAGGATAAACAAATATTGCTAAAGCCGCCGCATAAATTCCTTGGGTTAAGAAATTGATTGAAAAGTTATATAACGAAATATCGTTTCCAACCAAAACCCCAGAAATAGTTCTGAATAAGAAAAATGTGGTGGCGCCAACTCCAGAAATTACAAGTGGTCTTGAAAAAGATCTACTTGGTCCGCCTCCCACAATTCCGATTGCATAACCAATTAAGGCCAAAATTATGGAGGCGATTCCCATTAAATGTGCACCAGGAGGTGCAACGTCAATCAAAAAGCCTGCTAGAAAACCAGCGATTGCTCCAACTTCAGGTCCTTTTGTTACCGCCCAACAACAAACCATGACTATTACTAAATCTGGGGTAGCTCCAGGCAGTGAAAGCCGGGCAAGAAAAGTTGGTTGGAAAATCACAGCAATAAAAATTGTTGAAATTAAAGCAAAGTATTTATATATATTCATTATTTTTGACTTGGACTAGGAGATGGGGAAACCGTTATTGCAGGAGTTGGCGTGGGAATAACGGGCATTGGAGGAAGTAGTGAATCGCGTGGATCAATTCGTGGTGCTTCGACTATCACGCTAACTAAATCCAAGGTAGATAGTTTTACAAACGGTTTTACTTTGGCTGTTTTAGATAATAACCCTGGAGAAGATTTAACACCTATTACTTCACCAATTGGAACACCTGAAACAAATGGTCTGCCTCCTTCGGAACCCCAAGTAACAATTCGATCCCCTTCATTAATTTCAGATAATGGATCAAAAATTTCAAACTCTAATTCACCAGGTAATCCATTTCCACTTATGAAACCGAGTTCAGATTTTCCACCAATTCTTGCGCCCACTTTGCTGGATGGATCGGCTAAAAGTGCAACCAATGTTGTTGAGTCAGCAACAGAAATTGTGCGTCCTACTAATCCCAAGCCTGAGATAACAGACATGTCTGCAGTAATTCCATCTTTTGATCCAACATCAATTGAAACTGTCCAGGAATAATCTTGTCCTGCACCAATTGCAATTACACGTGCTGGAACTATTTCATAAGTTCCAAGCCCTGCAATCTTTAATAACGCATCTAATTCTGCGGCGCGTCTTCTGTTTTCATCAGTATTGGCTAATTTTTCTTTCAAATCTAGATTTTCTGATTCTAAGTCTTTTACTTTTTCACGAGCAATTCTTATCTCTCGCCAAGTCGAGCCAAAATTTTGTACAGAATCTGTAAAAGATCTTGCAGATTTTTGGAATGGAGAAATAATATTAAAACTTATTGTTCTAATTGATTTGGTAAAACCTGTACCAGAACTTCTTAATTCAAGAGCAACTAATGTTAAGGAAATTAATAGAAGAACTGCTAATACTGTTCTTAGTCGGGTGGAATCTCTCACGGCAAAATCAGCCGATCTGCCCGGTTAACCGCGTGGTTCTGAGATCAATACTTGTTGTAGAGCTTCAAACTCTTCAACGCACTTTCCAGAACCCATAACAACACAATTCAATGGTTGTTCAGCAATTATTACTGGCATTCCGGTTTCGTGTCTCAAACGTTCATCTAATCCTTTAAGTAATGCACCACCACCGGTTAACACAATTCCGCGATCCATAATGTCACCGCAAAGTTCTGGTGGAGTTCTATCAAGAGTTGTTTTAACAGCATCAACAATGCGAGTTAATGGTTCATCAAGTGCTCTTCTGATTTCTTCTGCTGTTACAACGATTGTTCTAGGCAATCCTGTTACCAGATCTCGTCCGCGTAATTCAGCAGAGGTTTCATCTGGGGTTGGAAAAGCTGTTCCAACTGTGGTTTTGATTTCTTCTGCAGTTCTTTCGCCAAGCATTAGAGAATATTCTTTTTTAACAAATTGGATAAGCGCGTCATCTAATTCATCGCCACCGGTACGAATAGATAGTGAAGTAACAACTCCACCTAGTGAGATAACTGCAACTTCAGTTGTACCTCCACCGATATCAACCACCATGTTTCCGGTTGGTTCATGAATTGGCAGTCCTGCACCAATAGCTGCTGCCATTGGTTCTTCGATGATGTAAACCTTGCGAGCTCCTGCGGCATAACCTGCATCTTTAACTGCTCTTTGTTCAACTCCAGTAATTCCACTTGGCACACAAACGACCAAACGTGGTTTAGCTAAGAATCTGCGTTTGTGAACTTTTTGAATAAAGTAACGAAGCATTCTTTCTGTGGTATCAAAATCTGCAATCACACCATCTTTAAGAGGACGAATGGCAACAATGTTTCCAGGAGTTCTTCCCACCATTCTTTTGGCTTCAGCACCCACAGCAACAATTCCGCCAGTGTTTTGGTTAATAGCAACAACAGATGGTTCATTTAAAACAATGCCACGACCGCGTTCGTAAACTAAAGTATTTGCTGTACCAAGATCTACAGCTAAGTCTCGACCTAAGAACCCGCTACCAAAAAAAGCCACTTATTTCCTCTTTTTTATTTGTTGGTGTTGACTACTTATATTACGCAGTATTACTTCAAGCCTGGAAAGAAGAGTGCAATCTCTCGTGCAGCTGACTCAGGAGAGTCAGAACCGTGAGTGACGTTGTTCTGGGTTTCAGTTGCAAAGTCGCCTCTGATGGTTCCTGGCAATGCATTTGCCGGATTTGTTGCACCCATCATTTGACGCCATCCTGCGATCGCATTTGGGCCTTCAATAACAACAGCTAAAAGCGGTGAAGAAGTGATAAAAGAAATCAAATCTTTAAAAAATGGTTTTCCATCATGTTCGGCATAATGTGCTGCTGCAGTTTTTTCATCAAGTTTTCTTAATTCCAAGGCCACTATTTTCCAGCCTTTAGTTTCAATTCTTTTCAGAACTTCGCCAATTAATCCGCGTTTAACGCCATCTGGTTTTACCAGCACTAAGGAACGCTCACTCATAATTTTTCCTTCCAATTCATTCAATATTTATATGCTACTGAGACTCTTCTAAGAGGCTTTCTTTGATGCCTTTATTTCATCAGTTCTTCGCCCAATTCTAAGTGCCAATATCCAAAGACCTAGAAAAATCAGTCCTAGGACAAACATCCAAGAAACAACAAAGCCTGAGCCAATTAATGCAATCTGAGTTAAATAACCCAGATAAATTCCATAGCTTTTTCCCAAAGTACCCATTGCCAAAATTGCTAAGACAATCTGAATCAAAGAAATTGCTAAAATATTTGAAGTATTGATACTGGATTCTTGTAAAGCTGCTGGTATAAAAAGAATTGAAACAATAATTTCAAATGCCAAAACAGATGAACCTAATGCTCTCAATTGCTCTTACCACCTTTTAAAAGTGAACCAATTTCTCCTGCCAAAACAACTGATCCAAGAGCAATAACTCCGGCAGAGTTTCCTAATTCGTTTGCTAACTTTGTAGCTAGCTTTATTGCTTCTTCTGAATTATCACTTACTTCTACTCGGTTAGCAAATTGAGAAATATTTCTTACTTTCTTTTCCAAATCTAGAGTTGACAAAGCACGTGCCGATTTTGTTTGAGTCAAAATTACAATTTGGGCGAAGCCTTTTAACTCTTCTAAGATTTGATCAATGTCTTTATCTCCCATAAAGGCAAGAATCAAAATTAAATTATCGAATTGAAATGATTCGTTTATTCCTTGTTTAGTTGCCCTGATGCCAGCAGGATTATGGGCCGCATCAATAACAATGGTTGGATTTCTTTTTAGAATTTGTAATCTTCCTGGAGAGCTAAATTCAGCAAAGGCTTCTTGAACTAAATCGTGATCAATTTGTCGATCAATAAAAGCTTCAACAGCAGTCAAGGCAACAGCTGCATTAGAAGCTTGGTGCTTACCAAAGAGTGGTAGGAAAAGTTCCGAATGTGTCCCGTATGGATTAGCAATAGTTAATTGTTGTCCACCAATTCCAACTGATCTTTCCAATACATCTAGCTCAATTCCTTCGCGCATAATTGGAGAGTTGTTTTCAATGGCTTTGGCCAAAATTACTTTTGCTGCATCCTTATTTTGATTTGACACAATAACTGGTATTTCACTCTTTATAATTCCTGCCTTTTCTTTTGCTATTTCTTCTATGGTGTTACCTAAATATTCTTGGTGGTCTAAATCAATTGGAGTAATAACCGAAACCATAGGAGTTAAAACATTTGTTGCATCCCAACTTCCGCCCATTCCCACTTCCAAAGAAACTGCATCAACTGGTGTATCTGCAAAAGAAACAAATGACATCGCGGTCAATACTTCAAAAAAAGTTAAAGGAGATCCTGTTATTTGCTCGTCAACTAAATCAAGAAATGGTTCAACGTGTTGATAGATTTCTTCAAAATTATTTACCCCGATTGGAGATCCATCAATTGAAATTCTTTCGCGAGGATGATTCAAATGTGGGCTTGTAAATAAACCTGTGCGTAAATCCAGCGCCCTCAATAATCTTTCAACCATTCGAGAAGTGCTGGTTTTTCCATTAGTTCCAGCTATGTGAATGACCTTCAAACCGTCTTGTGGATTTCCCAAATAGTCCAATAAAAGTTTGATTCGATCCAATGATGGATTTATTTTGTTCTCGGGCCAGCGCGAAGCTAGCGCTGACATGACGTCTGAATTGACCATGATTTTTTCAATCTTATGTATTGCATAAGATTGCCGTTATGACTGAATCTGCACGTTACCCACGCGTACCAGAAAAACCAGCACTTGATGGCGTTGAGGGCAAATGGGGAAATTCCTGGGTGCAGAACAAAACTTTCGCTTTCGACAAAACAGCTGCCAAGGAAAATGTCTATTCCATAGACACTCCTCCTCCAACAGTTAGTGGTTCACTTCACGTAGGACACGTCTTTTCTTACACTCACACAGATTTAATCGCTCGTTATCAAAGAATGACTGGTAAAAAAGTTTTCTATCCAATTGGTTGGGATGACAATGGTTTACCAACTGAAAGACGAGTACAAAACTATTTTGGAGTGCGCTGCGAACCAACTCTCCCCTTTGATGCCAATTTTGTTGCACCAAATGAACCTAGTGAAAAACAAATTCCAATCTCAAGAAAGAATTTCGTGGAATTGTGTGAAAAGTTAACACTAGAAGATGAAAAAGTCTTTGAATCCTTATTCCAAACTTTGGGTTTATCGATTGATTGGAATTACACGTATCAAACTATTGATAAGAGAGCAAGAACTGTTTCGCAGCGTGCATTTTTAAGAAACTTAAAAAGAGGTGAAGCCTACCAAGCAGAAGCACCGACTCTTTGGGATGTGACATTTAGAACTGCTGTTGCTCAAGCAGAACTAGAAGATAGAGAAAGACCAGGAGCATTTCACAAAATTGGTTTCAAGAAACAAAATGGTGAAAACGTTTACATTGAAACAACCAGACCAGAACTACTTCCATCATGTGTTGCACTAGTTGCCAATCTTGATGATGATCGCTACAAAGAATTATTTGGAAAAACTGTAACTACACCTCTTTTTGGTGTCGAAGTTCCAGTGGTGGCACATCAATTAGCTGATCCAGAAAAAGGAAGCGGCATTGCCATGATTTGTACTTTTGGTGATTTAACTGACGTTATTTGGTGGAGAGAATTTGATTTACCAACCAGAGGCTTAATTGGTTGGGATGGACGAATTGTTGCTGAAAATCCTGATTGGTTAACCACCGAAAGTGCAAAGCAAACTTTTGAAAAAATAGTGGGCAAAACTTCACACACAGCACGCGAAGTTTTAGTTGCTGAATTAAAAGCAAGTGGTGATTTAGTTGGAGAACCAAAACCAATTACTCACGCTGTTAAATTCTTTGAAAAAGGTGATAAGCCTTTAGAAATTGTTACGACCAGACAGTGGTACATCCGCAATGGTGGCCGAGACCAAGAGTTAAGAACTAAATTACTAAAAAGAGGATCTGAACTTAAGTGGCATCCTGAATATATGAAAGTTCGATATGAAAATTGGGTTGAAGGATTAAATGGTGACTGGTTAATTTCTCGTCAAAGATTTTTCGGAGTCCCACTCCCCCTTTGGTACAAATTAGATGCAGATGGAAATCCTGATTATGACCAAATAATTGTTCCAGATGAAAAACAATTACCAATTGATCCGCAAAGTGAGGCTCCGGTTGGATTTGATGAATCACAAAGAAATAAACCAAATGGATTTATTGGAGATCCAGATGTTATGGATACCTGGGCAACGTCTTCATTAACTCCACAAATTGCTGCTTCATGGGAATTAGATAACGATCTTTTCAATCGCGTATTTCCTATGGATTTGCGACCACAATCTCATGAAATTATTAGAACTTGGTTATTTTCAACCGTAGTAAGAAGTCATTTAGAAGAAGACTCTTTACCTTGGAAAAACGCAAGTATCTCCGGTTGGATTCTTGATCCAGATCGAAAGAAAATGAGTAAGTCAAAAGGAAATGTTGTAACTCCAATTGATTTGTTAGAAGAGTACGGTTCTGATGCTGTTAGATATTGGGCTGCCATGGGAAGACCCGGCACAGATACTGCTTTTGACACCGGACAAATGAAAATTGGGAAAAGACTTGCTATCAAATTACTTAATGCCAGCAAGTTTAGTTTAAGTCTTAATGCCACATTAAATAGTGCTGATGTAACTCAAGCTGTAGATCATGCATTGTTAAATAAATTGGCTCAAGTTGTTGAAACTGCCACCACCTCCTTTGAGAAATATGACTACACCAGAGCCTTAGAAGTAGCAGAAACTTTCTTCTGGGCATTCACCGATGACTATGTAGAACTTGTTAAAGAACGCACCTATGGGAATCAAGGAGAAGCCGCTGCCAATTCTGCACGCGCTGCCCTTGGAATTACCACTCATACTTTATTGAAACTATTTGCTCCTTTTATTCCATTCGTGACAGAAGAAGTGTGGTCCTGGTGGCAAGAAGGTTCAATTCATTTACAAAGTTGGCCAAAATCAACTGAAATCATCACCAATAATGAAGTAGGAATTGATCCATTAAATAATGTGACTTGGATTCTTAGTGAAGTAAGAAAAGTAAAGACTGAAAATAAGCAATCTATGAAAGCTGAAGTTAAAACTCTAGAAATCTGGGCCAAAGCCGAAGTCATCGAACAAGTAAAAGACGCTCAAAAAGACTTAATCGCAGCAGGAAATATTAAAGATTTGAAACTAAATGTGACGGATTCAGAAATTAAAGTGAAAGTAGAATTAGCTTAAGCTGATTTTTCTTCAGGTTCAGTAACAACTTTTCGAGGAACCAAAGTTGGATTTACGTTATCCAAAACAGTATCTCTATTCACAACTACCTTGCCAATATCTGCTCTACTTGGAATGTCATACATAACATTTAGTAAAACTTCTTCCATGATGGCGCGCAATCCTCGAGCACCGGTGCCACGCAAATGTGCTAATTCTGCAACAGCACGAAGTGCATCTTCTGTTATTTCTAATTCAACATTGTCTAAACCAAATAATCTTTCATATTGACGAACTAGTGCGTTCTTTGGTTCAACTAGTACTTGCATTAATGCTTCTTCGCTTAATGCAGTAACACTTGTAATAACTGGAAGTCGACCAATAAATTCTGGGATCATGCCAAATTTCAAAAGATCTTCTGGCATTACTTTGCCAAAAATATCTCCCGGATTAGTGTTTTCTTCAGCACTGAAATCTGCGGTAAAGCCTAAGGATTTTCTACCAATTCTTGATTCAATGATTTTATCTAAACCAGCAAATGCTCCACCTACAATAAATAACACATTGCTGGTATCAATTTGAATAAATTCTTGATGAGGATGTTTTCTTCCACCTTGAGGTGGAACAGATGCAGTAGTTCCTTCCAAAATTTTCAATAATGCTTGTTGCACACCTTCGCCACTCACATCGCGAGTAATTGATGGGTTCTCACTCTTGCGGGCAATTTTGTCGATTTCGTCTATGTAGATAATTCCAGTTTCAGCTTTTTTAACGTCATAATCTGCTGCTTGAATTAATTTCAATAAAATGTTTTCAACATCTTCACCGACATAACCAGCTTCTGTTAAAGCAGTGGCATCGGCTATAGCAAAAGGGACATTTAATAATCTAGCTAGCGTTTGAGCAAGTAATGTTTTTCCAGAACCAGTAGGTCCAAGTAACAAAATGTTTGATTTAGCTAATTCAACTAAGTCATCTTTTGGTCGATCTGTTGCTCCTGCTTGCACACGTTTGTAATGGTTATAAACGGCAACTGATAAAGATTTCTTAGCATGTTCTTGCCCGATTACATAATTATTTAAGAAAGCATAAATTTCTTTTGGTTTGGGTAATTCTTCAAAAGGTAAATCAGTAGTCTCTTGTAACTCTTCGTCAATAATTTCATTACATAATTCAATACATTCATCACAAATATAAACTCCAGGGCCTGCAATTAATTTCTTAACTTGCTTTTGACCTTTACCGCAAAATGAACATTTTAATGGATCTGTACCTTCACCAAGTCTTGCCATTTTGGTTACAGCTCCTTTAAGTTGACTTATTAAAATGTGTTAGTTCGCTAAACGCTACCTTGAGTCACCCACAAAACTGGGTTTATTTATGTCAAATCAGGCTTTGTGTTCACAATCAGCGAACAAAAATTTAAAACTAATTATTTTTGGGCTGATTTACGAGAAGCAATAACTTGATCGATGATGCCATATTTTTGAGCATCTTCAGCGGTCAAGATTTTGTCTCTTTCAATATCTTTTTGAATTTCTTCAATTTTCTTTCCAGTGTGCTTAGCAAAGATGCCTTCCATCTCAGCACGCATTCTCAAAATTTCATTAGCTTGAATTTCAATGTCAGAACCTTGACCGCCACCTTCTGTATAAGGTTGGTGAATCAAAATTCGAGCATGAGGTAACGCAAATCTTTTTCCAGGTGAACCTGCAGCAAGAATTACTGATGCAGCAGAGGCAGCTTGACCTAAACAAATAGTTTGGATTTGTGGCTTAATAAATTGCATGGTGTCATAAATTGCAGTCATCGCAGTGTATGAACCACCTGGAGAATTTATATACATAGAAATATCGCGATCTGGATCTAAAGATTCCAAAACAAGAAGTTGTGCCATCACATCATCTGCTGAGGCATCATCAATTTGTACTCCCAGAAAGATAATTCTTTCTTCAAATAACTTGGTGTAGGGATTATGAACTCTTTCACCATTTGCTGTTCTTTCTCTGAATTCAGGAAGAATGTAGCGAGATTGAGGATTTAATTTAGAAGAAACAATATTTTCGATTTTCATTTATCTTGTTCCTCCGTGTCCTGTAACATCACTTGCTGATCTAACAACTTTGTCAACAAATCCATAAACTTTTGCATCATCTGCAGTAAACCAACGATCACGATCTGAATCTTGTTCAATTTGATCTGCAGTTTGACCTGTGTGTTCAGCAATTAAGCGAGCCATTTGTTTTTTGATGTGCAACATTTGCTCAGCTTGAATTTTAATATCAGAAGCAGTTCCACCAATTCCACCTGATGGTTGATGCATCATGATGCGAGCATGAGGAAGGGCGTAACGCTTTCCTTTTGCTCCGGCTGAAAGTAAGAATTGACCCATTGACGCAGCAAGTCCCATTGCAACTGTTGCGACATCATTTGGAATGTATTGCATGGTGTCATAAATTGCCATACCAGCAGAAATTGATCCACCTGGTGAATTTATATATAGATAAATGTCTTTTTCTGGATCTTCAGCAGCAAGTACCAACATTTGTGCTGTCAAAATATTTGCAACGGAATCTTCTACAGGAGTGCCAAGGAAAATGATTCGTTCTTTAAGTAGTCTTTGAAAAATTTGGTCGTCATAGCTACCAGGGCCAGATGGACTGCGCAATTGCGTATCCTCGTTCAACTTGTATTCACTCCTAATTAATTAGATACTTCGACCCTAACGTGAAACGCAACTTTTCTCATCTTGGAACCTGGAATGTTCGCTATGAGGGAAACTATTTATTCGGCGTCTGGGACAAATTCTTTAAGAACACTTGCCACATCAACTTTGTTGCCATCAGCATCGGTCACATCTGCTTCTTTGACCACAAGAGTCAAGGCTTTACTTCTTCTGATTTCACCCATCACCAAAGTGATTTCACCAGATCGAACCAGTGCATCTGCGAAGGTTTGAGGAGCCATTTGATATTTCATAGCGTTTTGAGTTATCCATTCAGAAAGATCTGCATCGGATACTCCAATGTTTTCATCTTCCGCAATCTTGTCTAAAACAAATTGTGATTGCATGGATCTTCTAGATCCAACTTTGAATTCTTCTTTATGCGCATCATCGCCATGCCCATCTTTGAAATGTTCTTCAAATTCAGATTCAATTGCATTTTCTGGTAAAGGCACTTTAGCCATTAATGCAATTAAGGCATCGCCTGCTTTTTCTCGGGCCAAATATGTTTGTTCAATAATTCTTGATTGTTTTACTTTTACTTCCAAATCTTTCTTTAATTCTTCCAAAGTATCGAATTCACTAGCCATCTTGGCAAAATCATCATCTGCCTCTGGGAGAACTTTTTCATTCACACTATTAACTGTGATATCAAGACTAATTTGTTGATCTTTAAACGGACCATCTTCTGGAGTGAAATCAAGTTTTACTTTTTGTTCAGCTTTTGTGCCAACTAATACTTCGTCTGCTCCAGGAACTAATCCTTTTGAACCAACTGTGTAGGCAAGAGCTTGGCCTGAGTATTCGTTAACTTGAACACCATCTTTTGTTCCGGTGATGTCAAGAATTACCACATCTTGGTCTTTAACAGCTCTTTCAACAGCTGAAAGAGTAGAGAATCTGCCACGTAAATCTTCTAGTTGCTTCTTGACGTCTTCACCTAAATCACGAGCTTTTTCAACTTGTAGTTTCAAGCCTTTGTATTTAGGAGTTTCAAAATCTGGTCTGACATCAACTTCGGCGCTAAATTTAAGTTCTTCATTCTCTTTTAGTTCATCAACTTTTACATTAGGTCGACCAATTGGATAAACTTTTTTGTCTTTCAGAGCTTCGGCATAAGCTTTTGGTACAGCTTCATTTACCGCTTCTTGCAATACTGCAGGTCTGCCAACTCTTTGATCAATTACTTGTGTGGGTACTTTTCCTTTTCTAAATCCTGGAACACTAATTTGGCCCGCAATTTTTTGGTATGCCGCATCAAGGCTTGGCTTTAATTCTGAGTATGGCACTTCCACCTGAACTTTAATTCGAGTTGGTGTCAGGTTTTCTATTGTGCTTTTCAATTTATTAATTCACTCCTTGATTTATTTTTTCTTTTTTGTCGGGGCGGGGAGATTCGAACTCCCGGTC
>BJFU01000030.1 GCA_014190035.1 Actinomycetes bacterium
TTGGCGCTCGTCTAGTAGTTCATCGGGTGCATCTGCAATTGATCTCACGCTGATACGTAGCAGCGAGTAGCCACCAAGAACAATAAAGATTACAAGTATCGCTGTCACGGAATAGACAACTACTGAAGTTCCATCAGATAAGTTTAGATTAGTCTTCAAAGTTGGCCAATAACTTCCCAGTGCCACTGAAATAAGGCCCACTGCCATTAGGGCAACAAGAATTCTGCGGTTTCGCTGTGGTCTAAGCCATTTATACTTAGAATTTTCATCGGACAGAAGTGCTTTTACTCCCTTTTCAGTAACACCTTCAAACCAATAAATTTTGTTCTTCTTAGACATCTTTACTTTCCTTTCTTAAATTGGGTGAGCGAAAATAGCTCTGATACTTCTTGATTGAGCGACTTAGCAATACGTAGAGCAAGGACAAGCGAGGGGCTGTATTCCTCACGCTCTAGGTATCCAATGGTTTGGTAGTGGACCCCGACCTTGTCGGCCAGTTCTTGCCTAGACAGACCAAGACCTGTGCGTGCTTCTTCGATGCGGTTATACACCGGCTCCTCTGGGTTGCGACTCATAAGAAATAGCATATATGCTATATAGCATTAATGCAACATTAAAGGAGAAGAGGCTCCCTATAAGCGTCAACTATTAGCCGACATTCAAACAACTTTGTTAAGTTGTTTGTAGTTGAAATCTGCCCATAAGACTGCCCATATTTGCCCATGGTTTCCCCATTAAAATCTCTTAATCTGCGACAGGTTATGCAAGAACTTGTACAAACATTTTTAGGCAAAGTAAGCGCAAATTGACTGCACGAACTATAAAAATAAAGAAGAGTCGCCCTATAAGCCGGATAAAGGTTGCAAACTCGCCCGTTCTTAAACAACTGCTTTGAATTTATCTAACTTTTGGTAGATTCCAGCCCTGCCTAATTGAAATAGTACGCACCAACACTATTACTAATCCGGCAATTAAAGCCACTGCTCCATTTGGCAATGCAGTTGGTTCTAGTAAGACATAAGCAAGTGCACCTACTGTGCAAGATGTTCCAATAGTTTCTCTATGTAACAAAATGGGTTCTACGCGACAAAGCACATCGCGAAGTAATCCTCCAGCAACAGCGGTTAAAACTCCTAAAATTAAAGCAGCATAACTTGGAGCGCCATTATTAAGTGAGTATTCAACTCCAGAAACTGTTGCAACGGCTAAACCTAAAGTGTCTAATGACAAGACAACTTTTCCAACTGGTTTTTTATTTCGAAGTGCAATAGTTATGCCAACAGCTAGCAAGATCGATAGGAAGTACCAAGGCTCCTGTACCCAGATTGGGCGATCTCCTAAAAACAAGTTTCGAAGTGTTCCACCAGTTAATGAAGCAACGGTAGCAATTAATAAAATTCCGGCGTAATCCATCCGGCGATCAGCAGCTATTCGAGCACCAACCAAGGCAAAGGCAAAGGTCGCGATTAAATCCAAGATTTCAATCATGGATTAAATGTATATGAAAATTATCAAGATTGATTAGTTGACCCGCTTCCAAATATTGAAGTGAATTGCAATCAATGATCTGATAGAAAGAAGCTTTTTTGGTGAAAAAATAGATTTGATTCCAAGTTCCCCTAAATATCTAGTAGCCTCATATCCATGTCTGAGTCATTTGATTGCGTCATTTTGGGTGGCGGTCATAACGGTTTGACCAGTGCTGCTTATCTCGCAAAAGAAGGTAAATCCGTACTTGTTTTAGAAGCCTTACAAGAAACTGGTGGAGCGGCAGTTTCAGTCAAACCTTTCAAAGGTCTTGAGGCCAATCTTTCCCGATATTCCTATCTAGTTTCCCTATTGCCCCAACAAATCATTGATGAATTAGATCTAAAACTTAATTTAATTTCACGAACAATTGGTTCCTACACGCCTGTAAATGTTGAAGGAAAAGAAACAGGTTTACTTGTTGAACGAACTTGGGGTGAAAGGACTAAAGAATCCTTCAAATCCGTTACGGGATCGATGGATGAATTTGACACTTGGAGTGATTTCTATTCTCGGATAGAAAAAGCAGCACAAATAATTGCTCCCACCATGATTAATCCCCTAATTAGTCAAGATGAATTAAAACATTTAGTCATTGAAGCAACAGATCAAGAAACCTACGATTGGTTATTTACTATTCCTATTACTGACACAATTGAAAAACTATTTAAAAATGATGTGGTTCGAGGTGTTGTTTTAACTGATGCACTGATTGGCACATTTACTGATGGGCGAGATAAAGATTTACTTGGCAATAGATGTTTTCTTTATCATTTAATCGGTAATGGCAATGGCGAGTGGAAAGTTCCCCAAGGCGGCATGGGTCAAGTGAGCAAAGCTTTAGCTCAAAAAGCACTTTCTTATGGTGCTCAAATTAGAACCAATAGCCAAGTTACAAAAGTTGTTTCTGATGGAAAAATTGCCACTGTCACCTATCTTGATAAAGATGGTACTGAAAAAGTCGTGACCGCAAAATATGTCTTGAGTAATTTAGCTCCCAATATCTTAAACAAACTTCTTGGTAGAACTGATAATTCCAAAGATGAAGGCTGCCAAGTAAAAATTAATATGCTTCTGACTTGCCTGCCAAAACTTAAATCAGGCGAAGATCCAACACTGGCTTTTAGAGGCACGTTGCACGTTAATGAAAAACTGACTGAACTAGATAAGTCTTTCCAAGAAGCAATTTCAGGACAGATTCCAACATCACTTCCTTCTGAGATCTATTGTCACACCTTGACTGATAATTCGATTCTTTCTAAAGAACTACAAGATAAGGGTTATCAAACAATCACGTTATTTGGTTTAAATACCCCAGCTTCGCTTTTTGATTCAGACAATGACCAAGCACGAGAAAAAGTTAAAGCCTTATATCTGAAAGGACTTAATTCATTCTTCACCGAAAAAATTGAAGATTGTCTGGCAAAAGATATAGATGGAAATCTCTGCATTGAAGTTAAAACTCCATTAGATATCGCAGAATCAGTATTTTTACCCAGGGGAAATATCTTCCAAAGAGAATTGCAGTGGCCTTTTGCTGAAAGTGAATCTGAAATTGGAAAATGGGGTGTGGAAACAGATATTGCCAATGTGTTTATTTGTGGAGCAGGAGCCAAAAGAGGTGGCGGAGTTAGTGGAATTCCAGGAAGAAATGCCGCTCAAGCAGTTTTAATGACAGGACTTATTTAAGGCTTGCAATCTCCAGTAGTTATAAGGAAGTGGTGTTAAGAAACCAACAATCAACATAATTGGAATAACCCACCAAACCAGCATCGCTCCCCCAGTTAACAAAATATCTGTAGCATTCATTGCAACTTCCATGGAAATCATAGAAATTAAACTCATTCCAATAGCGGTTTTAAATGCAAGATTTAAGGCCATTTGGCGAGAAAGAATAAAAGTTTCTAACATAATTGAGGTGATTAGTCCATTAATTATTGCCAAAAGCATTATTCCCAGCATTGGAAAAGCAATCTTTGTTACTTGAAAAAAGTAAATAGTTCCAAAATCACCTATAGAACAACCGATTAAACACCAAAGAGTATTTTTAGATGCTTGAGACCAAGTGCTCTTAACTTTCCAAGATATGTCTAAAGTCATTGTGCTCATGACTTAAATACTACTCCTATTTGTTAAATTATCCAGCTTTCTGAAGGATCATATTCAGATTTAGAAACCAATCTTTGGTCAGCACCAACTGCAATTGTGTCTGATGCCACATCTTTAGTTATCACAGCATTTGCTCCAATAATCGCGTTTTTGCCTATTGTGATGTTTCCTAAAATTTTTGCTCCTGCTCCTACAAAGACACCATCTTCAATAGTTGGATGTCTTTTCCCTTTATTTAGTGATCTTCCACCAAGTGTTACTCCGTGATAAAACATCACATCATCACCAATGATGGCAGTTTCACCAATAACTACACCCATGCCGTGATCAATAAAAAATCTTCTGCCAATTTTGGCCCCTGGATGAATTTCAACACCTGTTAAAAAGCGGTGATAGTTAGACATCAAACGAGCTAATAAATACAGTTTTCTATTCCACACCCAATGAGTTATTCGATGTAACCAAATGGCATGTAAACCAGGAGAAGCCAATGCTAATTCTAATTTAGATTTAGGGGCTGGATCTCTTTTTAAAGCTGCATTTATGTCTTCGCGAAACCTAATCATTGTTCCATTAAGTCTTGATAAAGAACTGTTGATAAGTATCTTTCCCCAAAGGAAGGAATAATTACCACAATTATTTTTCCATCAAATTCTGGTCTCTTTGCAACTTGCGAGACTGCCCACAATGCTGCACCTGATGAAATTCCAGCAAGAATTCCTTCTTCAGCACCTGCTCGTCTGGCATATTTAATTGCTTCTTCATTCGGTGCATCTAGTACTTCATCATAAACATTCTTATCCAAAATATCTGGCACAAAGTTTGGACCAATTCCTTGTAAAGGATGTCCGGCAGGTGTTCCACCGTTGAGAATTGGAGATGCTGCTGGTTCAACTGCAAATATCTTTATATTTGGATTTTTTTCTTTCAAAACTTGACCAACACCAGTGATTGTTCCACCAGTACCAATTCCTGCCACTACTGCAGCGACTTTTCCATCTGTGTCATTCCAGATTTCTAAAGCAGTGGTCTTTCTGTGAATTTCTGGGTTTGCAGGGTTAGCAAATTGTCTAACTAAAACAGCTCCTTCTTTATTGCCAATTTCTTCGGCTTTAGCAACAGCACCCTTCATTCCTTCTGGACCTGGAGTTAGAACAAGTTGGGCACCATAGGCCTTAATTAAAGTTCTACGTTCTTTACTTACTGAATCTGGCATTGTCAAAATAACTTTGTAACCGCGAGCTGCGCCAACCATGGCTAAGGCAACGCCAGTGTTTCCAGAAGTAGCTTCCACAATTGTGCCGCCTGGTTTTAATCTGCCAGATTTTTCTGCATCATCAATCATGGCGATACCAATACGATCTTTTACAGTTGATGATGGATTATAAAATTCTAATTTTGCATAAACTTGAGCTTTGGCACCATCCAAAATTCGATTAATTTTTACTAGTGGGGTATTTCCCACAACTTGGGTGATGTTGTCATAAAGCTTCATTATTTCGATCTCCTGTTTACGTGTGGGCCAACTTGTTAATTCAATTTTAGGTGAGTTCTTTTAGGTGCGCGACCCGGATAAATTACTTGCAAAGACTTTGCAACAACAATTGATTGACCTTTTTTACCCACCAAATATGCGCTAACTTGAGGATTGAAGGAGAATAGATTTATGAATCATTGGCAGCTAGTGCTCTCCGTATTGCTGGTTTCCAGCGCCTTTGGACTATTCCTTCAATTTACTAGAGGAAAACTAACCAAGAAATACTCCAATGAAATTTCCTTTGATCAACTAAAAGTTGGTCATGAATTAGGTAAGAAAGCCACAATTTTGCAATTCAAAACAGAATATTGTTCAATTTGCCCTGGAGTTAAAAGACAAATTAATGAACTGATTAAAAACGATAAGGGAATTTCCTTCTACGAAATAGACGCTGTGGAAAGAATTGAACTTGCCAAGAAACTCCACGTTAAAAGTTCTCCTACTGTTTTGTTTTTCAACGAGTCAGGTTTAGAGGAAGGCAGAATTATTGGTGCTCCAAAAAGAGACCAATTACGAAATACCCTAGAAAAAATCACAACTATAAAAATGGAGAAAACAAATGCAAATTGATGCCCGAGGTCCTAGATTTGGTGCAACTATAACACTGGTTGTCTTATTACTCGTCATCTACTTCGATAGCCCAATTCTCCTTGCAATCCAAACTTTAGTTTGGGCAATTGGAGCATTTGCTGGTCCACATAAAAGTCCATACGGCTACATTTTCAAGACTTTGGTTAAACCAAGACTCAAAGGTGTTGGTGAATTAGAAAACGTTAAACCTCCTCAATTTGCTCAATTAGTTGGATTCATCTTTGGAGTCGTAGGTCTAATTGGTGTGGCAATTGGTAGCCCTACAGTGTTTCTTATTGCTACAGCTTTTGCCTTGGCAGCAGCTTTCTTGAATGCGGTATTTAACTTCTGCCTAGGTTGCGAGATGTATTTGCTCTTAGTAAGAGCAAGACTTATTCGTTAATTTACTTATTTTTTAAGTAATCTCTCGAAATTGAACGTAATTTATCATGCATACCGCCATACACGGTTTTATTAGGTAGGTATTTCTTTTCTACCATTGAAACAAATGTGTAATTTGGATCAACTACGTTACCAACTGGTGCTGTTCCTATTTGGCTTATTAATTGCAATGCATCTAAAGTATCCATTTTGCTATCTTGAGCAACCCAAGTTACTAAATCGTGTTGGCTTATTCGGTATGCATCCTCCAAAGGCCTAGTTGAACCTGTGCTCATAATTGCTAAATCATTTTCAATTCTTGGCCATGCAGTTCCTTGATTCTTAATAACATCAACGACGATTACTGTGTTCATGGCTGATTCAACTGCTGTACCAATTGATTCGCCTTCGCCTTGACGACAATGACCATCACCAATTGCTAAAAGTGCACCATCATGGTTCACGCCAAAGTATGCAGTTGTTCCTGCTCTCAATTCAGGAGTATCCATATTTCCACCATGTGCATCTGGCGTAATGGTAGCTCTAGCTTCAAAACCGCCCGGTGCAACGCCTACTGTTCCATGCATTGGATCTAAGGGCATTGAAACCGAATAATTTCCTTTTGTGGCGTTATAAGTAACTGTTCTATTCTTCTTATCTACGTCGTAGCGCCAAACTCTTTCTTCTAAAGCATCGTGCAACATAGCTGTTTGATGTGTTGTAGTTAATGCACCAAAATGTGGGAAAGTACTTGAAACTGCCCAATCTCTTGCTGGTTCAATTTCAATGAAGTGCACTGCCAAGGTATCTCCAGGCATTGCGCCTTCTACATAAATGGGACCTGAGACAGGATTTAAAAATGGAAAAATACAGACTTGACTTGGCAAAGTTTCTTGACCCGTTACTGCGCCACCAAAACAATCTTCGGTGTACATCTCAATAATTGTGCCAGGTGTGACCCTCAACAGCGGCTCACTCTTACCAAAGAAAAATGAAAATTCATCTTTTTTAGGCTTGAGTGAGACGATGTTGAGGTTCGACAATTTAGTTGCTCATTCCTGAGAGTTTTGGCTTTCTTCCGCTGACAATAAGTATCAGTAGTAGAACAATACCAAGACCTGCCCAAGTTAGACCAACTTGTTGTGCAGCAACGTTAGCTTTAATTACCACAAAGCCAAGTAGTACTACACCCATAACTGGAACAATTAAATGTCTCCAATTATCTGAAGATCCACCACGAATCTTATGGTGCACGATTACTGAAATGTGCAACACAATAAATGCGGTCAATGCTCCGAAGTTAACCAAAGTGGTGATCAAAGTTAGACCAAAATCTTCTCTTTGAGTAACCATGTAAAGACCTAAAACAACGCTGATTAAGCCAGTCACAAATGTTGCATTAACTGGTGAACCAGATTTCTTGTTTACAACAGCCAAGAATTTAGGTAGTTGCTTATCTCTTGCCATTGCGTAGAGCAAACGTGAGGTTGCAGCTTGTGCAACTAGTGCGTTAGCAAAACCCCAGGCAATTGCTGTGGCAAGTGCGGTTAGTTTTCCTAACCAAACTCCGCCAGCTACTTCGGCTGCTGCATAAAATGCAGTTCCTGAAGGATCGCCTTCGGCAATTAAAGTATCTGGATTTGGTACCAACATTGCACCAATCCATGTTTGCACAATAAATAGCGCACCAGCAAGTAACAATGCACCAACCATTGCACGACCAATTTCTGTTGCTTTTTCTTTATTTTCTTCAGCCAACATGGAAATTCCATCAAAGCCTAAGAAAGAAAGAACAGCAATTGAAACCGCTCCAAGTACTAACCCAATTGAGAAAGTATCTGAATTGTAAAAGGCATCGAAAGAAAATCCGTTACCTTTTCCTGAAGCAACAGCAATAACACCGATTACGATGAATATTGCTAACACAATTAATTCAGCAACAAGTACCACTTTATTAACTTTTGCAGTTAATTCGATACCTGAGTAGTTAATTATTGTGTTTGCGACAATGAAGAATAACAACCATGCCCACACTGGAATTGCAGCAACAAATGAATTCATTGCGATTGCAGCAACAATGTAAAGCAAGGTTGGTACTAGGACATAGTCAAGTAAAATTACCCAACCAGCTAGAAAACCAACATTTGGATGGATTCCGCGACCTGCATATGTGTAAACGGAACCTGCCATTGGAAATGCTTTTGACATTTGCGCATAACTAGATGCGGTGATCATCATTCCGACCATGCCAATTGCGTAAGCAAGTGCAATCATTCCACCAGAACCTTGGAAAACTCCACCAAAGATTCCAAACGGAGCAATAGGCACCATGAAGATTAAGCCATAAACTAATAGATCACGATAAGTAAGTGCTCTATTAAGTTCTTGTTTATAGCCGAACTTCTCGACGCTGTCATTCGACATTCTGTGATACCTCCCAGCCCAGGTGTTTCCTGGTTCACATTAGGGACAATTTTAGATTGAGTTACATGAAATGGTGTCTATTTTCTATACCTATTTTATCAAGTCGAGGTAATACTTTGTGAGGAAAAAAAACCAAATTAGCGACCAAATAATTAAATATTTACTCATGGCAGACTCTTACCCATGCATCAATTCACCCCGGAAGTTGAAGCCCTAGCCAACGAGGTTTTGGCTTATTCCTTACAGAGATTAAAAAGTGATCCACCTCTAGATGGTCCTAGAACTGCCGAAGATTTATTTAAAGAAGTTGGTAACACCATCACTGAAAAAGGTTTAGGTGGACATCAAGCCTTAGAAGTATTTACTGAAGTTTTAGCCAAAGCTTGTATTTCAACAGATCATCCAAGAAACCTAGCGTTTATTCCATCTGCTCCAAGTGAATATGCAAACCTTTTTGATTTAGTTGTAGGCGCAAGTGCTTTATATGGCGGATCTTGGCAAGAAGGATCTGGTGCAGTATTTGCAGAAAACCAAGCTTTGCGTTGGATTTCTGATTTAGCAGGATTACCAGAATCTGCAGGTGGAGTGTTTGTTCAAGGTGGAACTATTGGAAATCTTTCTGCATTAGTTGTGGCACGAGAAGAAGCACGCAAGAAACACAAAAGTATTACTAAATGGGCAATTGCCTGTAGCGAAGAATCTCATTCTTCTCTTGCTGCTGCTGCCAAAGTAATGGATGTTGAATTATTAAAAATTAAGCCAAATGAAAGTGAATGCCTCACTGGGGATTTAGTTGAAAAAGCCCTTGCAGAATTTCATAAGGATAAAACAAAACGAGTTTTTGTCATAGTTGCTACTGCTGGCACAACTAATCTAGGAATAATTGATGATCTTTTAAGTATTGGAAATGTGGCAAAGAAAAATGATATTTGGTATCACGTTGATGGAGCTTATGGTTTAGCTGCCCTTTGTGCACCCTCGGTAAGAGAAAAATTCAATGGAGTGGAATTGGCTGATTCACTTATTGTTGATCCCCACAAATGGTTATTTGCACCCTTTGATGCCTGTGCATTGATTTATCGAAATCCAAAACTTGCTAAAGAAGTTCACACTCAACATGCTTCTTATTTAGATACATTGCATGATGATTCTTGGAGTCCTTCAGATTATGCAATCAATTTAACAAGGAGAACTAGAGGACTTCCCTTTTGGTTTTCTCTAGCTGCGCATGGCACAAATGCCTATGCCGAGGCGATGGAACAAACAATGATCGTGGCAAAGAATGCTGCTGAGAAAATTAGAAATCATCCAAATTTAAAGCTTATTTGTGAACCCGAATTATCAATCGTTGCTTTTGAAAGAATCGGTTGGGAAAAAGCAGATTACCTTAAGTGGAGTGAGAAACTTCTTTCCGACCAAATAGGTTTTATTCCACCTTCATCACACAAAGGAAAGTCAATCTTAAGATTTGCCATAGTCAATCCTTGGACCAAAATAGAGGACATTGACATAATTTTGGCAACTCTTTAATGAAAACTTTGTTAAATTTCCTTAGCTAAAAATAGAGCAGGGTTTTCAACAAGTTTCTTGAAATGTTGTAACCATTTAGCTGCTAACACTCCATCAACTGGTCGATGATCAACTGATAGTGTTACGTTTAAGACATTTTCTTCGAAAATTTTCTCCTGCATAACAGCTGGTCGAGTTACCACTGCACCAATAGCAAGAATACCTACTTGAGGAGGATTGATGATTGCCGTGAAGCTTTCAACTCCAAACATTCCCAGTTTTCAAATATTGATCAACTAACTTCTTCGACATCTTTAAAGCAAATCTCCTCGAAGCTTAAACGCTGTGGCAACTCTTTCCACTGAAACCACAAAAGCTGCTGTTCTTAAATCACAGCCATATTTAAGTGATGCTTCCCAAGTTGAATCAAAAGCGATTTTCATTCTGGTATCTAATTCGTCCCTAAATCTTTCAATGGGCCATCTAAATTCTTGAATGTTTTGAGTCCATTCAAAATAAGAACCCATCACACCACCTGCATTTGCCAAAATATCAGGAACAACTACTACGCCACGTTTTTGCAATGCTGCATCTGCTGAAAGAGTTAGTGGTTGGTTTGCACCTTCCACAATAATTTTTGCTTGGATTTTTTCATGATTTGAATCATTTATTACTCCCCCAAGAGCTGCTGGAATTAATAAATCACAATCCATAGTTAAAACTTCATCACCTGATAAATCTTTACCATCTGGAATTTCAGAAACTTTTTTGTATTTTCCAATGATTTCTTTTATGTTGAAACCCTTGTCATTGGTTTTTCCACCACTAACATCGGCTAAACCAACAACTTTCATGCCAGCTTCTTGAGCAGCAAGTGCTGCATAAACTCCCACATTTCCAAATCCTTGAATGGCAACTCTGATTTCACTTGGTTTCTTATTTAGTTTCATTAACGCACCAAGGGCTACGCCAATTACGCCTCGTCCTGTTGCTTCTTCTCGACCAGGTGCACCAAATAATCCAAGTGGTTTACCAGTAACTACAGCTGGAGAAAATCCATTAATTCTTTGATACTCATCCATAATCCAAGCCATGGTTTGTGCATCTGTTCCCATGTCAGGAGCTGGTACATCGCGATGAGGGCCAAGAATGTTAACCATTGTTCTAGTCCATCGTCTTGTTACTTCTTCTTTTTCTCTAACACTTAATGTTGTGGGATCAACTGTTACGCCACCTTTACCGCCACCAAAGGGCACATCAACTAATGCAGTTTTCCAAGTCATAAGACTTGCTAAGGCTCTTACTTCATCTAAATCAACTGATTGGTGGTATCTAATGCCACCTTTTCGAGGACCTCGTGCTGAAGAATGTTGAATTCGATAACCAGTTAAAACATCAATGCCACCAGATTCTCTTCTTAAAGGAATCGAAATAATTAATTCACGCTCTGATGTGGAAAAAGCTTTAATGAAATCTTTAGAAAGTTTAAGTAATTCACCAGCTCTAAATACGTAAGCATTTACTTCTTCAAGTGCACTAACGCCTTTGTTATGCATTTTACCTTCTTTTCTTACTCTCGATTCTACGTCCAAACAGGCTCTTGGACTTCCTTAACGTTGCCCTCTTTATCTAGGAGGAAGAATCGGTCAAAATTCTGCACAAACCATCTATCGTGAGTAACGGTCAACACAGTTCCATCAAAAACATCTAAAGCTGCCTCTAATGCTTCACTACTTGTTATGTCCAAGTTATCTGTTGGTTCATCTAAAAGTAACAAAGTTGCACCAGAAAGTTCTAGTAAACAAATTTGAAATCTTGCTTGTTGTCCACCAGAAAGAGTTAAAAACAATTGATCAGATTGAGCACCTAATCCATATCTAGATAATGTGCCAACTGCTGCTCCAATTTGTAAAGATTTTTCTTCCCACAAAATTTCAGTTAAAGTCTTTCTACTCCACTCAGGATGATCATGAGTTTGAGCAAACCAACCAGGAACAACTCTGGAACCTAATTTCCACTCCCCTGTGTGTCTTACTGTTTCATCTCCCCCAAGCAGTCTTAAGAAGTGAGATTTACCAGTTCCATTTCCACCTAAGAATGCAACTCGTTCACCGTAAAACAATTCCATATCAAATGGTTTTGTTAAATCAGTTAATTGCAAATCTTTACAAACAATTGCTCTAACAGCAGTTCTGCCACCTTTAAGTTTCATCTTTAATCTCTGTGGAGGAGGTGGTGCTTGTGGAGCACCTGCTTCTTCAAATCGTTTCAATCTGGATTGCATCGCTCGATATTTTGGGGCCATGGCAGGAGAAGATTTAGTTTGCATATGCAGAGTTTG
>BJFU01000031.1 GCA_014190035.1 Actinomycetes bacterium
TGGACAGCTTCCAGTAAAACTTTGGTACAAAGGACCATTTTTTAGAGCAGAAAGACCACAACAAGGAAGATATAGACAATTACAACAAGTTGGAATTGAAGCAATTGGTGCACCAGATCCAGCCCTTGATGTGGAAGTAATAAGTGTGGCCGATGATGCTTTTAGATCTCTTGGCTTAAGAAATTTCCAACTTTTACTTACTTCACTAGGTTGTGCGAATTGTCGACCAAAATATCGAGAAAAACTTTCAGACTATTTATCAAAACTAGATCTAGATGAAGAAACCAAAAATAGAGCTAAATTAAATCCTTTGCGAGTACTAGACGATAAGCGTGAAGAAGTTCAGAAACAACTAAATAGTGCACCCTTAATTATTAATGAATTGTGTAGCGAATGTTCGAGTTATCACAAGGAAGTTGAAGATTTACTAAAAGCAACAGATGTGACCTTTACTCCTGCGCCAAGACTTGTTAGAGGACTTGATTACTACACCAGAACTACTTTTGAATTTGATCATCCAGAATTAGGTGCACAATCTGGAATTGGTGGCGGCGGTCGCTACGACGGGTTGATGTCATCTCTCGGTGGACAAGATTTAAGTGGCATTGGTTTTGGAATTGGAACTGATAGAACTTTGATGGCTTGCGAGGCAGAAAACTTAATAGTGGGAGATCAATCTTTAGTTGATGTTTTCATCGTGCCAATTGGCGACAAAGCACATTCCTTAGCAGTTTCTCTTTTACAACAAATTAGATCAGCAGATTTAAGAGCAGACATGGCTTATGGAGATCGTGGACTAAAAGGTGCGATGAAGGCAGCCGATAAGAGCGGTGCGAAATTTGCCGTCGTGATTGGTGATGAAGAAGTAAGCAGTGCCCAGGTTCAGATAAAGAATTTAGGGGATTCTTCTCAAAACCAAGTCGCATTAGGTGACATGGTTGCTCACTTGATTCAAGCGATACGACAGACTGAGAACTAATAAATAAGTAAGTAATTTTTGGGTTTAAAAAGGGACGTAAATTAAGTGTTAAGAACACATGTAGCTGATGCACTTCGAGCAATTGATGCTGAAGTAAAAGTTACCCTTGCCGGTTGGGTTGGAAATCGTCGCGACCACGGTGGAGTTGCCTTTATTGATTTAAGAGATGCTTCAGGAATTGTGCAAGTAGTAGTTCATGACGAGAAGTTAGCTCATGATTTAAAACCAGAAACTTGTGTACAAATTAAAGGACAAGTAAAGCGTCGTCCAGCAGGAAATGAAAACAAAGATTTACCAACAGGAGATGTTGAAGTCTTTGCCAGTGAAGTAAATGTGTTATCTCAATCTCAAGCGCTACCTTTTCAAATAGATAAAGAAGTCGATGTTAACGAGGAAGCTCGACTTAAATATCGATATCTTGATTTAAGACGCCCAGGAGGTCCAGGGTCGGCTTTAAGAATTAGAAGCAAAGTAAGTCAATATGCCAGAGATGTTTTATTAAATGATGACTTTATTGAAATTGAAACTCCAACTCTTACTCGTTCAACTCCAGAAGGTGCAAGAGATTTTCTAGTTCCAGTAAGACTGCAACCTGGTTCTTGGTATGCATTACCTCAATCTCCTCAATTATTTAAACAATTATTGATGGTGGGCGGAATGGAAAGATACTTCCAAATCGCACGCTGTTACCGAGACGAAGACTTCAGAGCAGATCGTCAACCCGAATTTACTCAACTTGATATTGAAATGTCTTTCGTTGATCAAGAAGACATCATTAAGGTGGGCGAAAAAGTTATTAAAACATTGTGGTCTGAAATATTAGGACATGAAATTGGAGTTATTCCAAGAATTACTTATCACGAAGCAATGAGAAAATATGGTTCTGATAAACCAGATTTGAGATTTGATCTTGAATTAATTGATTTAACTCAATACTTTAAAAACACACCATTTAGAGTTTTCCAAGCAGATCATGTTGGTGCTGTGTTAATGCCAGGTGGGGCAAGTACACCTCGAAAACAATTTGATGCGTGGCAAGAGTGGGCAAAGCAACGTGGAGCAAAAGGTTTAGCTTACGCAGTCTTTTCTGAAGATGGCGAAATTGCCGGACCAGTTGCTAAAAACTTAAGTGAAGAAGAACGAAATGGTTTGATGAATGCAGTTGGTGCAAAAACTGGTGACGCAGTTTTCTTTGCTGCAGGTTCTAGAAGTGAAGCATTAGCTCTGCTAGGTGCAGCAAGATTAGAAATTGGTCAAAAACTTGGATTGATTAATGAAAAAGAATGGAATTTTGTTTGGGTAGTTGATGCGCCAATGTTTGAACAAGTTACCAATGATCAAGGTCAACTTGTGTGGACTGCAGTTCATCATCCATTTACTTCACCAAATGCAGAATCTCTTGCAACTTTTGTTAAAGATCCAGGATCAGCACTTGCCTGGGCTTATGACTTAGTTTTGAATGGAAATGAAATAGGTGGAGGATCTGTTCGAATTCATAGAGCAGATGTGCAAAAAGAAGTATTTAGAATTTTAGGAATTAGTGACGAAGAAGCACAAGATAAATTTGGTTTCCTTCTCGAAGCATTTAAGTACGGACCACCACCTCATGCAGGAATTGCATTTGGTTGGGATCGCGTTGTGATGTTATTAACCGGTGCCACCAGCATTAGAGATGTGATTGCATTTCCAAAAAGTGGTGGAGGACAAGATCCACTTACTGGTGCTCCAACACCAATTACACCAGCGCAACGAAAAGAAGCTGGCATAGATTTCAAACCTGAAAAATAATTATGGATGATGCGCTGTTTGACGCTGAACCAATAGAAATTCCTGCTAATAATAAATTTGTTACCGCACCTTTAGCAGCACGAATGCGTCCTAGTTCTTTAGATGAAGTAGTTGGCCAACCTCAAGTAACCAGAGCAGATTCGCCTTTAAGAGGTTTATTAAATCCAGATGATGACAACAAGTTAGCTGCCACATCTTTAATTCTCTGGGGACCTCCCGGAAGTGGTAAAACAACTTTGGCTCATGTGGTTTCAGTTTCAACTGGTAGATCTTTTGTGGAACTTTCTGCCACCTCAAGTGGAGTAAAAGAAGTAAGAGAAGTAATTGATTTAGCGCGCAGAAGATTTGCAAGAGGTGTTGGCACTGTTTTATTTATTGATGAAATTCATAGATTTTCTAAATCTCAACAAGATTCCCTTTTGGCAGGTGTTGAAGAAGGCTGGGTCACATTAGTTGCTGCAACTACTGAAAATCCATCCGTTTCAATTAATTCTGCCCTTATGAGTAGATCTTTAGTTTTACCTTTAAATCCGCTAAAAGATGAAGATGTAATTGAATTGCTTGCTAAAGCATTAACCAGTGAAAAAGGATTAAAAAATAAATACACATGTGATGAAAAAGCATTAGAACATATTGCTCGCTCCAGTGGGGGAGATGCCAGACGTGGACTCATTGCCTTAGAAACTGCAGCTGGTGTTGCTGATGCTGAGAAAAGATTAGAAATAACTTTGGCCGATGCTGAAGTTGCAGTACAACGAGCAGCACTTCGATATGACAAAGCAGGAGATGAGCATTACAACGTAATTAGTGCTTACATAAAAAGTGTGCGCGGCAGTGATGTTGATGCAGCAATTCATTATTTAGCTCGAATGGTTGAATCAGGAGAAGATCCAAAATTTATTGCAAGACGTTTAGTGATTTTGGCAAGTGAAGATATTGGCCTAGCTGATCCCAATGCATTAGTGATGGCAGTTTCTGCGATGCAAGCAGCACAACTTGTGGGCTGGCCTGAAGCTCGAATCATTTTGGCAGAAGCCACTACTTATTTAGCTCTTGCTCCAAAATCTAACTCTGTTTATAACGCGATAAATGAAGCCATTGAAGATGTGAGAAAAGGAAATGCTGGGGCTGTCCCACTTCACTTAAGAGATGGTTCTTTGCCAGCTTCTAGAGAAACTGGTGCTGGAAAGGGTTATAAATATGCACATGATTTTGAAGAAGGTGTGGCAAGTCAACAATATTTGCCAGATAACTTGAAGAATAAGACTTACTACAAACCTGGAAGTCGCGGAGCAGAACAACGCTTTGCCGATTTATGGGAGCGTATTCGCCAGGTACTAAGGTCATCTAAGTAGTTAAATAGCAAAGGAAGTTTGAAAAGTGGATTCAGCAGACATTCGTCGCCGTTTCCTTGATTTCTTTGAAAAAAATGGGCACACAATTGTGCCATCAGCATCCTTGATCGCAAATGATCCAACACTCTTACTTGTTAATGCTGGAATGGTTCCATTCAAACCTTATTTTCTAGGTGAAGCTCCTGCTCCATATAAGAGAGCAACTTCTGTTCAAAAATGTGTCAGAACTTTAGATATTGAAGAAGTTGGCAAAACTACTCGCCACGGTTCTTTCTTTCAAATGGCTGGAAACTTTTCCTTTGGTGATTACTTCAAAGAAGGTGCAATCACCATGGCTTGGAAATTATTAACAAGTAGTGTCAAAGACGGTGGTTATGGTTTTGATCCTGAAAAACTTTGGGTGACAATTTATTTAGATGACGAAGAAGCCTATGACATTTGGCGAAACAAAGTAGGAATTCCAGAACACAAACTTCAACGACGTGGCATGGCTGATAACTATTGGTCAATGGGCGTTCCAGGACCATGTGGTCCTTGTTCTGAAATTTATTTTGATCGTGGCCCAGAACACGGCAAAGAAGGTGGACCAATTGCCGATGAGGAACGATATTTAGAAGTTTGGAATTTAGTTTTCATGCAATACAACCGTGGTGAAGGTGGAACTAAAGATGACTTCCCACTAAATGGAGAATTGCCTGCCAAAAATATTGACACTGGTATGGGGCTGGAAAGAATGGCCGCAATCTTGCAAGGGGTGGACAATATTTATGAAATTGATACCACAAAAATAATTTTAGATAAAGCAACTGAAATTGTTAATGTTAAATACGGTGCTGATAATTCAGCAGATGTTCGCTTAAGAGTGGTAGCAGATCACACCAGAACTGCTGCGTTTCTAATTGGCGATGGGGTAATTCCTGGAAACGAAGGCCGAGGATATGTTCTTCGCCGCATGATGAGACGTGTAATTAGAAACATGAGAATTCTGGGTGCAGAAAATCCAGTCATGAAAGATTTAATCGAAGCAACCATTAAAGCAATGGGTCCACAATATCCAGAATTAGTAAGTGATAAAAAACGAATTTTAGAAATAGCAATTGGTGAAGAAACTTCATTTGCTCAAACTCTAAAAACAGGAACTTTACTTTTTGAAAATTCAATTGAAGAATTAACCAAGACTAAATCAAAATCTCTATCTGGTGAAAAGGTTTTTGAATTACACGATACTTATGGTTTTCCTTACGACTTAACTTTAGAAATGGCAACAGAAGCTGGCATCTCAATTGATGCTGAAGGTTTCAAGAGACTGATGTGGGAGCAAAAAAATCGAGCAAAAGCAGATGCTAAAGAAAGAAAACAAGGTTTAGGAGATTTACAGCAATACCGTGCATTAGCTGATTTAGCTGGCATAACTAATTTCACAGGTTACTCAGAAACAAGTAGCGAAGTCAGCCTTAAAGGTTTATTACAAGATGGAAATGTTGCTAAAAGTGTTGCGCAAGGAATTGATGTTGAGTTTGTTTTGGATCGTTCACCTTTTTATGCAGAAGGTGGCGGACAATTAGCTGATAGTGGCAAATTAGTGCTAAGCAATGGTGCTGAAATTGAAGTAGATGACGTGCAACAACCAGTTCCTGGACTTTATGTACACAGAGGACGTGTCACAAAAGGTGAAGCAGTCACTGGATTAAACGGTATTGGACAAGTTGATCTTTTAAGAAGAAAAGCAATTTCTAGAGCACACACTGCAACGCACTTAATTCACAAAGCGTTTCGAGAAGCTTTAGGCGAAACCGCAACTCAATTAGGTAGTGAGAATTCACCAGGAAGATTACGTTTTGATTTTCCATCCCCAAAACCAGTTCCTCAAAGTGTGTTAAACGATGTTGAAGAAAGAGTTAACGAAGTTTTGTTAAGCGATTTAGGGGTAAGTGCCCAATTAATGTCTCAAGATCAAGCTCGCTCAATGGGTGCCATGGCTTTATTTGGGGAAAAATATGGTGATGTTGTTCGAGTTGTAAGTGTTGGAGATTGGGCGCATGAACTTTGCGGAGGAACCCATGCTCAAAGATCTGCTCAACTTGGCGTCATTAAATTCTTAAGTGAACAAAGTATTGGTGCTGGCACTAGAAGAGTTGAAGCACTAGTTGGAACAGATGCTTACCAATTCCTGGCAAGAGAGCATCTAATTGTTTCTAATTTACAAGAAATGCTTAAAGGTAAAGCTGAAGAATTACCTGAAAAGGTTTCTTCTCTCATGGATCGGTTGAAAGATGCTGAGAAAGAAATAGAGAAATCACGTAAATCTCAACTTTCTGGAAGCATTAACGATTACCTAAAAACTGCTCATGATGTAAATGGAATTAAAGTAGCAAACTTTTTAGCAGAAGGTGAACTAACCGCAAATGATGTCAGAGAACTTGTAACAAATGTTCGAGGCCAACTTGGAGAAAGTGCTGCAGTAGTAATTGGTGGCGGAATAACTGCAGACAAGGTAAATGTTGTAGTTGCCACAAATGATGCTGCAAGAAAAAAGAATCTCAATGCCGGAGAAATTTTGAATGCAGTGTTAGCAAAACTTGATGGTAAAGGTGGCGGAAAACCAGACATGGCACAAGGTGCTGGAACCAATACAAAAGACGCAAAAAATGTTATCGCCGGTGTCGACAATTTGATTCGGTAGTTGAGATTTTGAGAAAAGGCATTAGATACGCCATTGATTTTGGTGATGCAAGAGTTGGTTTAGCAAAAAGTGATATAGATGGAATATTGGCTGTACCGGTTGCAACAATTGATAACAATCAAGAGTTGATCAAAAAAATCATAGAACACGTAACTGAGTCTGGTTGTATTGAAATTTATGTGGGACTACCAAAACATCTTTCTGGAGCTATTGGCCAAGCTGCCAATAAAGCCATCAACTTTGCACAACAACTAGCAAAGGCTTTGCCCGATGTTTCTGTGCGCATGATGGATGAAAGGTTAACCACCACAAGTGCAAGTGCTCGATTGAGTGAAAGTGGAGTCAATACTCGCCAGCAAAAGGGCATGATTGATCAGGTTGCGGCAATAGAATTATTAGAGCAAGCACTTGAATTTGAAAAAAGAAATAATCAAGTTCCAGGAATTGATTTGAAAGAGGTGAAGTAGATGCCATCAATTTTGGATGAATTTAAATCTGAACAAAATCGATATAAGTCTGATCTTCACCCTGCTCCATATTTAAGAATTGGTTTAATCACATTTGCAGTATTGGTAGGAATTGTTATTTACTCCTTCATTCCAAGTGGGGGAATAAAAATTGTTAATGGACCTGGAGGAAGTGGCCCAGTTCAAGTTTCCATTGCACCTGGATCATCACTAACTGAAATTGGTAAAGTTTTAGCTGATGCTGGAGTAGTTAATAACTATTTAGAATTTGTAAATGCTGCAGGAGATATTCCACAATCAAGTGCGATTGGACCTGGAAAATACAACTTAGTTAAAAGTATGGGTGCTAAAGAATCAATTTTTGCGCTCTTAGATCCAGAAAGCAAAGTGAGTATCAAGGTAGTAATTCCTGAAGGTTCAAGATCTAAATATGTCTTCGCCGCAGCTGCTCAAGCACTCGGTGTTTCAGTTGGAGATTTTGAGTCATTAGCAAAAGATCCTAAAGATTTGGGATTGCCAGAGTATGCAAAAAATAATGTTGAGGGTTTTCTTTACCCTGCAACATATCGATTTGATGAAGGAGTAACTCCTAAAGAAGTTCTGCAGCAAATGATTAAGAGATTCAATCAAGCCGCAACTGAACAACAACTTGAAGCAACTGCCAAAGCAAATGGATTAACACCTTATGACGTCATAATCATGGCAAGCATCATCGAAAAAGAAGTAGCACCTGTTGATCAAGCAAAAGCAGCACGAGTGCTTCTTAATCGCTTAGCTGCTCCAATGAGATTACAACTTGATAGCACTCTTAATTATGAATTAGATTCAAACACCATTATTTTGACTAGCGAACAACTGCAAGCAGATTCTCCTTACAACACCTACACAAACGATGGACTTCCACCTGGACCAATTGCAAATCCATCTGAAGCTGCCATTAATGCTGTACTAAATCCAGAAGATGGTACCTGGTTGTATTGGGTTACTGTAAATCTTGATACCAAAGAAACAAAATTTGCTGCTACAAACAATGAATTCTTAACTCATAAGCAAGAATTCTTGAGATGGTATAACCAAAACAAATGAGTAACAAATTTGCTGTAGTAGCTGGTTCTCCAATTGAGCATTCACTAAGTCCATTAATTCATAAAGCGGGTTATGCGGCATTAAAAATGGACTGGAATTATGAGAAGTATGAATTAAACGTTGCAACTTTTCCAGATTTTGTTAAGAATAGAAGCCAAGATTTAGTTGGAATGTCTTTAACTATGCCGCTTAAAGAAGTTGCAATTCAAGTTGCAGATTCGGTAACTGATCTTGCAAAACAAGTTAACTCTGCAAACACCTTGATTTTCAAAGATGGAAAAATTATGGCCGGTAACACAGACATTTATGGCATTGTCACTGCATTACAAACCAATAAGCAACTTGATGTCACAAACCCATCAATTATTGGCAGTGGGGCAACTGCAAGATCTGCTGTTGCAGCTTTGAGTCAATTAGGTGCCACAAAAGTGATGCTGTGTGCACGAAATGAAAATACTCTAAATGATTTGAAGAATGTTGCTCAACAATTTAATTTGCAAGTAACTGTTATTTCTTGGAACGAAATTTACAAGGCACTTGCGGCATCTACTGTGATTAGTACATTGCCAAGTGGATCAATGGATTCATATGCAGCAATGGGGCCAGAAATTCCAGGCTCGTTACTTGATGTTGCTTATTCGCCTTGGCCATCCAAAATTGCTTTGGAATGGATCCTTCGTCGAGGTTTTGTCGTCTCAGGTTTAGAGATGTTGTTACATCAGGCTGTTAGACAGTTTGAGTTAATGACCGGACAAAAAGCACCTGTGAAACAAATGCGGGAGGCGCTTTTTAAGAACTGAGGAAATTTTGACCTGGGAAATATTTATTATGGTCAATACCTCGTTCTTCGCGCTGTTGTTGGCAATTATTGATTTTAAATCAAAAATTTTGCCAAATAAATATGTACTAGCACTGGCAATAACTTCAATTATCTTAATAGGTTTGGCATCTGACTTTAACTTGGAAACGATTTTTAGATCTATTTATGTATCATTTATCATTTTTCTTGCATATTTGATTATGTTTTTTCTTTCAAAAAGAACTTTCGGATTAGGAGATGTGAAATATAGTTTCGCCTTAAGTCTTCCCGCTGTATTTCTCTTTGGAATAAGTCAGACCATAAATATGCATGTATCTGCCTTTATTCTGGGAGGAATTGTTGCTTTGGTACTACTGATATCGAAAAAGGTTTCCAAGAATCATGCAATTGCATTTGGTCCGTTCATGTCAGTTTCATATTTTTTGTTTCTCGTGCTTAGTCTCTAGGGGGATTACTAACTCAAGGTTGGCTTAATGAAACAATAAATATATGATTCGATGGCTAACAGCGGGTGAATCCCATGGTCCTGCTTTGGTTGCCACAATTGAAGGTCTTCCAGCAGGTATTGAAGTTACCTCTGCTGATATCCAAAATGAATTAGCTCGTAGACGTCTTGGAGTTGGACGAGGTGCTAGACAAAAATTTGAGCAAGATGAAATTGAAATCCTTGGTGGCATTCGACACGGCTTAAGTATTGGTGCACCAATTGCAATCAAAATTAATAACTCTGAATGGCCTAAATGGCAAGACGTAATGTCAGCAGATCCAGTTGATCAAAAAAAATTAGATGAACAAGCAAGAAATGCTCCTTTAACAAAACCAAGACCTGGACATGCAGATTTAGTAGGAATGCAAAAATACAATTTTGATGATGCGCGCCCTGTATTAGAAAGAGCAAGTGCACGTGAAACTGCATCAAGAGTTGCTCTAGGTGCTTTGGCTAAAAAATTCTTAAATCAAGTTGGTGGAATAGAAATTTTAAGCCACGTTGTGCAATTAGGAACAGTTAAAACTCCTGATGGATCAATTCCAACACCTGGTTCATTAAATAAAATTGATGAAGATCCAGCAAGATGTTTTGATGCTAAAACTAGTGAATTAATGCAAAAAGAAGTTGAGTCTGCTCATAAAGATGGCGACACTTTAGGTGGCGTTGTTGAAGTTGTTGTTTATGGATTACCACCAGGTTTAGGTTCTTACGTTCATCATGATCGCCGTATTGATGCAAAATTAGCTGGTGCTCTTATGGGTATTCAAGCAATTAAAGGTGTTGAAGTTGGCGATGGTTTCACAACAGCAGGTCGTCGTGGTTCACAAGCTCATGATGAAATTGTTAACACTAAAGATGGCGTTAAACGTTTAACTCATCGCGCCGGTGGCACTGAAGGTGGCATGACAACTGGTGAAGTTTTAAGAGTTCGAGCAGCGATGAAACCAATTTCTACAGTTCCAAAAGCATTACAAACAATTGATACCTCAACTGGAGAAGCTTCCAAAGCTCATAACCAAAGATCAGATGTTTGCGCAGTTCCCGCAGCAGGAGTAATTGCTGAAGCCATGGTTGCTTTAGTTTTGGCTGATGCGTTATTAGAAAAATTCGGTGGCGACGCAGTTTCTGAAACTAAAAGAAATTTTGAAAACTATATTTCGAACCTAAAGGTTCGATAACTATGTCTCCACGTTTAGTTTTCGTGGGTGCTCCCGGTTCAGGGAAGACAACTATCGGAAAACAAGTAGCTGAAAAATTAGGCGTTGAATTTATTGACGTTGATAACGAAATTGAAATGGATGAAAAAACTACTATTTCCGAAATATTTGTTCAAAAAGGTGAAGCTTACTTCAGACAACTTGAACGAGCAAAAATATCTGAGTTATTAAATTCCTTCAATGGAGTGCTTTCTTTAGGTGGAGGTTCCGTTCTTGATGAATCAACTCGCCAAGCACTAGCAATTGCACCGGTGGTGTGGTTGAAAGTTTCTTCTGGAGATGCATCATCTCGAGTTGGTTTAGGACTTTCCAGACCAGTTTTGATGGGAAATGTTAGATCAACTTTGGTGAAACTACTTGAAGAACGAACCCCTTTGTATGAAGAAGTGGCAGACTGGGAAATAGATACATCTAAAAAAAGCATTGAAGAAGTAGTACAGGAAGTTCTACTTCAAACAAGTGAGGTTAACTAATGGGAATTCATCAGACCATCACGGTTAATGCTCAACCTAATTACGATGTAATCATCGGAAATGACATTTTAGATTCCATAAAGATTTATGAAAATGTCAATCAAGTGGCAATAATCTTTCCTATTCATGTTGAAAAGATTGCTAAAAAAGTAAAGAAACACATAACTTCTTTAGGATTCAAAGTAACGGATATAAAGGTTCCAAATGCAGAGAGTGCTAAAAACATCAAAGTTGTTGAGAAATGCTGGAATAAGTTAGGTCAATCCAAATTCACCCGCTCAGATTTAATTGTGGCCATCGGGGGAGGAGCCACAACAGATCTAGCTGGTTTTGTTGCAGCAACATGGTTAAGAGGAATTGATTTCATTTCGATTCCTACGTCCTTG
>BJFU01000032.1 GCA_014190035.1 Actinomycetes bacterium
GTTGAAAGAGTAGGAATCTCTGTGGAAGTTCTAGCAACCTTCAAGACAGAAAATAATGAAGATCACCCAGTTATGGTTAGACAAGGAACCCTTTTAGCCACAGCTTTTCATCCAGAACTAACAAAAGACAACCGAGTTCATGAGTATTTTGTACAGATGGCAAAATCAGTTTCAAGTGTGAATTCATAAAAGGGATTAAAAATGTCAGGGCATAGTAAATGGGCAACGACCAAACATAAGAAAGCTGTTATTGATTCTCGTCGCGCCAAATTATTTGCAAAGTTAGTTAAAAAAATTGAAGTGGCAGCAAGACTTGGTGGACCAGATGTTGAAGGAAATCCAGCACTTTTTGATGCGATTCAAAAAGCAAAAAAGAGTTCTGTGCCAAATGACAATATTGATAGAGCCTTAAAAAGAGGCAGTGGCACTGAAGAAGGTGCAGCCGATTACCAAACAATTATGTATGAAGGTTATGGCCCAAATGGTGTGGCAGTTTTGATTGAATGCTTAACCGATAATAGAAATAGAGCAGCAGGTGATGTTCGTTTAGTAATGACTAGAAACGATGGCAACATGGCCGATCCCGGTTCTGTTTCATACATGTTTTCTCGCAAAGGTGTTGTGCTTGTTTCAAAAATTGGTTCATTGTCTGAAGATGATGTCTTATCAGCTGTACTTGATGCAGGTGCAGAAGAAGTAAATGACTTAGGTGAATCCTTTGAAGTAATTAGTGAACCAAATGATCTAGTACAAGTTAGAACTGCACTTCAAAATGCCAAAATCGACTATGACTCTGCAGATACATCATTTGTTCCATCTGTAAGCGTGGAATTAGATGCTGAGGCTGCAAAAAAGATATTCAACTTAATTGAGTCTTTAGAAGACTTAGATGACGTTCAAACAGTTTGGGCAAATTTTGATGTTTCAGATGAAGTTATGGCACAAGTTGGGTAATATTAGTTAAATAATAATTGAAGGGTCACATTCTTTATATGAGAGTTTTAGGTGTTGATCCCGGTTTAACGAGATGTGGTTTAGCAATAGTTGATGAAGCACCAGGTCGAAAAGTCATCTTAAAATCAGTAATGGTCTTTAGAACTCCAGCTACCGATGCTCTAGCTGATCGTCTTTTACAACTTGATAATGCATTAAAAGAAATCATTAAAGAATACAAACCAGATGTGGTTGCAGTAGAACAAGTTTTTAGTCAACATAATTTGAAATCAGTAATGGGAACAGCCCAAGCTGCAGGATTAGCCATGGTTAATGGTGCAAGAAGTGGCTGCCAAGTGTTTACTTACACACCAACTCAAGTTAAAGCTTCGGTTACAGGTTCTGGAAAAGCAGATAAGCGCCAAATTGGTCGAATGATTGCAAAAATTTGTGGACTCTCCTCGCCGCCTGAACCAGCAGATGCCTCTGATGCTGTTGCATTAGCAATATGCCATTTGTGGCGTGGTGGAGCAAACGAAAAAATTAGGAAGAGAGCAGTTTCGTGATTGCCTTTGTTAAAGGAACGCTAACTGAAGTTTCAGCACTTGGTGCTGTTGTTGATGTTGGCGGAGTAGGTATGAATTTATTAACTTCTGCCAATGCCTTAAAAGGTAAAAAAGTTGGAGACCAAGTACAAGTTCCAACAGTCATGGTTGTTAGAGAAGATCACATGACACTTTATGGTTTTGCAGACACTAATGAAAAAGAAATGTTTCTACTTTTGCAAACAGTTTCTGGTGTTGGTCCACGTATGGCGCTTAATTTGATTTCAGTTATGGGTGAACAAAAACTAAGCAATGCAATTTCTAATTCTGATGTTGGATCTTTAACTTCAGTTCCAGGGATTGGTAAGAAAGGCGCCCAACGATTAATTTTAGAGTTAGGTGACAAAATCGGTTCACCTAAGAATTTATCTAATTCATCTTGGAGAGAGTCCCTTATTACCGCTCTTGTTGGACTTGGTTGGAATAGAAAAGATGCCGCAACTGCTGCTGAACAAGTTGAAACTCCTGAAAATGAAGCCGATCTTTCTGATTCACTTCGTTCAGCTTTAAAAATATTGAGTAAAAATCGATGAACATAGATGATGAAACAACCTCAGATATTGGTTTAGAAATTATTCGCTTAGAAGTAAGTGAAGAAGATCGCCAAGTTGAAGGTGCACTTAGACCAAAAACTTTAGCTGAATTTGTGGGACAACATCGAGTAAGAGAGCAATTAGATTTAATTTTAAGAGCAGCCTTACAAAGAGGAAATTCTGCAGATCACGTTTTACTTTCAGGACCTCCTGGATTAGGTAAAACCACATTGGCAACGATTGTTGCTTCAGAATTAGGTGCACCAATCAGAGTTACCTCAGGTCCAGCCATTCAGCACGCAGGAGATTTAGCAGCAGTTTTAAGTTCCTTAACACCTGGTGAGATTTTATTTATCGATGAAATTCATCGTTTAGCAAGACCGGCAGAAGAAATGCTTTATTTAGCAATGGAAGATTACCGAGTCGATGTTGTCGTTGGTAAAGGAGTTGGCGCTAACGCTATTGGTTTAGATTTACCATCATTTACCTTAATTGGAGCGACCACCAGAGCAGGATTATTACCAAGTCCATTGCGTGATCGTTTCGGATTTACCGCTCATCTTGATTTTTATGAAGCAGATGAATTAGAGCAAATTGTGCACAGATCAGCTGGCTTATTAAAGGTTGAAATTACACAAGACGCAGCAGTTGAAATCAGTAAAAGATCTCGCGGAACACCAAGAATTGCAAATAGATTACTTAGAAGAGTTAGAGATTATGCCCAAGTTCATACTTCTGGAAAAGTAGATATTGATGTTGCTAAGAAAGCATTAGCACTTTTTGAAATTGATGATCGAGGACTTGATCGAATTGATAGAGCAATTCTTGATGCATTAATTAATAAATTTGGGGGAGGACCAGTTGGTCTTTCCACATTAGCTGTGGCAGTTGGAGAAGAACCAGAAACTGTTGAAGATATGTGTGAACCGTTTTTGGTGCGAATTGGTTATTTAGCAAGATCTGCTCGAGGTCGAATTGCCACACCATCTGCTTATCAATTGTTGGGCAAAAGTGTTCCTGCTCAACAAGTCTTGGATATTACCGAATAAATAAGACCTCTCGGGCTACAAAATCTGACCATACGGAATACTAAATAAGAACAGCTTTTTAACCCAGAATTTTCTAAAACTTTCCTAGGAGTTACCAAAAAGTGTCTGCTGCTAATCGTGCCCGTCCAGGCAGATCACTAATTTTGTTGTTACTTGTTTTAGTTTCAACAATTTTGTGGACATATTGGCCAGGAGCTTCACATGAAGCAAGACTTGGTCTTGATTTGCGTGGTGGTACCCAAGTTATTTTGACTCCCGAATTAGCACCAGGAGCAGAAGGAGTTCTAACTCAAGATCAAATTAATCAAACAGTTGAAATTATTCGTCAACGAGTTAACGGATTTGGTGTTGCAGAAGCAGAAGTAACAGTGCAAGGAAGTGGCGCCAATGCTGCCATTGTTGTAACAGTCCCAGGAGTTAATCCTGAAGGTATAACTAATCTTTTGAAACAAACTGCAAGACTAGATTTTAGAGCAGTATTAGCAGCTGGATCTGGAATAGAAATTGCAAATCCAAGCCCAAGTCCATCAGCAACTCCTGCACCTCAACCAACTGAATTGCCAATACAAGCTGCTACAGCTGAAGAACTTTATGACCAATATTTATCTCTTAATTGTTTAACTCCTGGATTATTACAAGGTGGACGTGCCGATGATCCAACGAAATATATGCTCACCTGTTCTAAAGAAGGATTTGAAAAATTTGTGCTAGCGCCTGCTTTTATAACTGGAGATCAAGTTTCTGATTCGCAAGCAACCTTGCCTCAACAAGGTGCTGGTGGTTGGATGGTCACATTAGATTTTGATTCACAAGGTGCAACAAAACTTTCTGAAGCTTCAATTAACTTAAGTAAACTTCCTTCCCCACAAAATCGTTTTGGAATTGTGCTTGATGGATTGGTAGTTTCCGCACCATTTTTCTCTGAACCAATCTTGGGCGGGAAAGCTCAAATTGAAGGATCTTTTAAAGCAGAAGAAGCAAAACAACTTGCACAAGTTCTTCGCTACGGTGCTCTTCCTGTGACATTAAATATTGCTGAATCAACTTCAATTAGTCCAACACTTGGACAAGATCAATTGTCTGCCGGACTTCTTGCAGGAGCAATTGGATTAGCTTTAGTTGCTATTTATCTACTTATTTATTACCGCGCACTGGGCTTTGTTGCAGTATTCAGCCTTGTCCTAGCTGCGGGTTTCTTATGGTTATTGATTATTGGTTTAGGTAGATCAATTGGATTTACCTTAACTTTGGCAGGTATAGCAGGAGCAATCGTGGCAATTGGTATTACTGCGGATTCCTTTGTTGTTTATTTTGAAAGAATTAGAGATGAAATTCGAGATGGCAAAACTCTTCGAGTTGCAACAGAATTAGGTTGGACAAGGGCTAGAAGAACTTTATTGGCAGCAGATTTTGTTTCCCTCTTAGCTGCAATTGTGCTTTATGCCTTAAGTGTGGGAAGTGTGCGTGGTTTTGCATTTACTTTGGGCCTAACAACTTTGATTGACGTGTTAGTAGCTTTCTGGTTTACCCATCCTCTTGTGACTTATTTTGGTAAGTCAAAATGGGCCGATAACGGTGGCATTTTGACTGGAGTCTCTAGAAAACGTTTAACTGCCGGAAGCACAATACTGACTGGAAGTGACAACTAATGAAATTTAATGAAGTAGGAAATCGTCTCTATACCGGTGAAACATCTGTTGATTTTGTTGGCAAAAAAAAACTTTGGTATGTAATTTCCTTAATAATTATTGCGGTTGCTGCATTTGGACTCTTTGGTCGAGGGCTGAATCTAGGAATCGAATTTGAAGGTGGAGCTAAATTTAATGTGCCAAGCACAATTAGTGTGGAAGATGCTAGAAACATTGTCAAAGCAGCAGGAGTTCAAACTTCAGTAATTATTGCGGTTGGTAATGAACGCTTAGAAATACAAATTCCACCATTAGAACAGACCGAAATTGAAAGTTTCACAAGTAAAATCGCTGTTGATTTTAATGTAGATCCAGCTTCAATTACCACTCAATCTGTTGGTCCTTCTTGGGGTGCAGATATCACCCGTCAAGCCTTAATTGGTTTAGGCGTATTTATCTTGTTAGTGATTCTTTTTCTAACTGTTTACTTTGAGTTAAGAATGGCCGCGGCAGCAATTGTTGCGCTACTTCATGATTTATTGATCACAATTGGTGTTTATGCCATTACTGGTTTTGAAGTAACTCCAGCAACTGTGATTGGAATCTTAACAATTTTGGGTTATTCCCTTTATGACACAGTTGTTGTTTTCGACAAGGTAAAAGAAAACACTCGAGGAATTATTGCTCAATCAAGATTGAACTATCGCGAATCTGCAAACCTGGCTCTAAATCAGACTTTGATTAGATCTATTAATACTTCCATCGTGGCGCTGTTACCAGTTGCTGCAATTTTGATCGTTGGTGTTGGAATTCTACAAGCAGGAACACTTAAGGATTTAGCGTTAGCTTTATTTGTGGGTATTGCTGCTGGTACTTATTCTTCAATCTTTATTGCCACACCATTCTTGGTTCAATTAAAAGAACGTCAACCAGACATTCAAGCCTTAAGTAGAAGAGTTCATGCCCGCAGAGTAAATGCTGGCACGGATGGCCCAGAGGCAATGAAAATCTCAGGTGATGCAGGTTTGGCAAATCAGGTCTTACCAGCTGGACCAAGAACACAACCTAAACGCTTTACGCGCTCAAAAAGAAAGAAATCTTAAGTAGTTTTAATTAGCTTTTTAATCATTGCTAAACTAAAGAGCCAACAGTTGAAGAAATTCCTGGGAGGCGTCCAAGATGACCGACACTCCAGACACGCGCAGTAGATTCGCCAAAATAACTGGTTGGAAATCTGATAATCCTGAACTTGAGCCTTTATTAAAAACCTTAAAGAAATACCATTCCAAAGACAATTCTGATTTAGTTTCCAAAGCTTATGCAGTTGCAAAAAAACAACACTTGGGCCAAAAAAGACGCAGTGGGGAAGATTACATAACCCATCCCTTAGCCGTTGCCACAATTTTGGCAGATATTGGAATGTCTAGTGAAACTTTAGCTGCAGCCCTTTTGCATGACACTGTTGAAGACACCGGTTATTCAATTGAGAAATTAGAAGAAGACTTTGGTTCAGAAGTAGCCAGATTAGTTGATGGAGTTACAAAATTAGACAAAGTTAAATACGGTGATGCAAGTGCTGCAGAAACTGTTCGAAAAATGGTTGTGGCAATGGCTAAAGACATTCGAGTACTGCTTGTTAAATTAGCTGATCGTTTGCATAACATGAGAACTTTGCAATTTCTTCCTGCTGAAAAACAAGAACAAAAAGCTCGTGAGACTTTAGAAATTTTTGCCCCCCTTGCTCATCGCTTAGGAATGAATGCAATCAAATGGGAACTAGAAGATCTTTCCTTTGCCGGACTTTACCCAAAAATGTATGACGAGATTGTAAACCTTGTAAGTCACCGTGCACCACAAAGAGAACGAGATATTTCCGAAGTTATTGATTTTGTACAAAAAGATTTATCGGGTGCCAAGATTAAGGCAGATTTAAGTGGTAGACCAAAGCATTTCTATTCTGTTTATCAAAAAATGATTGTTCGAGGACGAGAGTTCAATGAAATTTATGATCTGGTAGGAATCAGAATTCTGGTTGAAGATGTTAGAGATTGCTATGCAACTTTGGGCACAATTCATGCCAGGTGGAACCCGGTTCCAGGACGATTTAAAGATTACATAGCAATGCCAAAATTTAATCTTTATCGCTCCCTTCACACAACTGTTATTGGCCCAAATGGTCGACCAGTTGAATTTCAAATCAGAACCCATGACATGCATAAGGAAGCTGAATATGGGGTAGCAAGTCATTGGAGATATAAAGAACGTCAAGGAACCGACTCCAAACCAGCAGATGACATGGCTTGGCTTCGCCAACTTGTTGACTGGCAAAAAGAAACAGAAGATCCAGATGAATTCCTAGATTCCTTGCGCTATGACCTCGGTCAACAACAAGAAATATTTGTCTTTACCCCAGCAGGAGATGTAATTGCGCTACCAAATGGCGCAACTCCGGTTGATTTTGCATATGCCGTTCACACCGAAGTTGGTAATCACTGTGTGGGAGCACGAGTTAATGGAAAATTAGTTTCGCTGGATTCAAGTCTTTCTAGTGGAGACAATATTGAAATTTTCACAACAAAATCTGAAACTGCAGGACCATCTCAAGATTGGCTAAATTTTGCAGTGTCTACCAGAGCCAAAAGTAAAATCAAGGCTTGGTTTACCAAGGAAAGACGAGAAGAACATCTTGAACAAGGAAAAGATGCGATCGCCAAGTTATTGCGAAAACAAAACTTGCCGCTGCATCGTTTGATGGCAAATCAAGCGTTAGTAGGAGTTGCACACGAATTAAGAATTAAAGGTATAGATGAGCTTTATTCAGCAGTTGGTGAAGGAAAGGTTAGTGCTCAAAGTGTGGTTTCTAAATTATTGCAACTTCATGGTGGGGAAGAAGGGGCAACAGAAGATCTAGCAGAAGCAATTGCTCCCACCCGAGTAAGAAGAAGTGGATCAACCACTAATTCACCAAACGTAAATGTTAAAGGAATTGATGATGTTTATACGCGTCTAAGTAGATGCTGCACACCAGTTCCAGGAGATGAAATTTTTGGTTATGTCACAAAAGGTGAAGGTGTATCAATTCATCGAATCGATTGCACCAATGCCCTTGATTTAAAGAAAGAGCAAGAAAGAATTGTCGAAACCACATGGCCTGAATCTGCCACAGGAATTTATCTAGTCAATATCCAAGTTGAAGCACTTGATCGAAATGGTCTGTTATCTGATGTGACAAGGACTTTGTCTGAGCACCATGTAAATATTTTGAGTGCCTCAGTTTCAACTTCAAGAGATAGAATTGCGCTTTCTAGATTTGCATTTGAAATGGCTGATCCAAAACATCTGGGAAGTGTTTTGGCTGCAGTGAAGAATATTGCGGGAGTTTACGACGTTTATCGCGTTTAGCGAGTGAAATCAGCCAAAGTAACTTTTGTTGCTTCAAGCAACATTTTTTGACTTTCAATTGTTGCTGAAAGAGATTCTGCTTTCTTAGTGTCACCCTTAGCAATAGCGGCATCACGTTCTTTTTCCGTCATGACTAATTTCGCTTCTAAAAGTTCCATTGTTGATTGAGCACGAGCACTTTTTGCAGGATCTGTTCTGTTTAATTCATTTTTTTCAGCATTTCGAATTGCTTCTTCAACAGATTTTAGTCTTGATTCAATCTTTTCTTTATCTTTACGCGGAACATGACCAATCTTGCTCCACTCTTCTTGAATGGGCTTCAAAGCATGACGAGCAGATTTAATATCGGTAATTGGAAGAATTTTCTCAGCTTTTTCAGCTAATACCTTTTTAGCTTCAAGATTTTTGGTGTGTTCTTCATCCATAACGGACAAAGCAGCAGTTCGGGCAGCAAAGAACACATCTTGGGCAAGTTTGAATTCTTTCCAGAGTTTTTGTTCTTCTTTTCTTTCCAAAATTGGGGCAGATTTCCATTTGGCCATTAAGTTTCTAAACTTATTAGCGGTATCGGTCCAGTCTTTGGAATCAGCGATTGCTTTAGCCTGAGTCACGATTTCAGATTTAACTTTAATTGCTTCTTTGCGTCCTGCTTCAAGAGTTGAGAAATATTGTCTTCTGGTTTTATCGAAGCCAGATCTTGCTGCACTAAATCTTTTCCATAAAGCCTGTTCTTCTGATTTGACTCCGTGAGGAAGTTTCTTCCACTCTTCTACTATTTCTTTGAATCTTTGAGTTGTCACTTTCCATTGCTTGGATGCAACAAGTTTTTCTGCCTCTTCAACAAGTTGCTTTCTTTTTTCCATTGCTTTTTCTTTTGCAATGGCTTTTGCTGCTGAAAATTCAGCTTTCTTAACCGCAGCTATAACTTGTAATTCTTCGATTTTGGTTGAAAGAATGGATAAATCTCCAACGAAGGTTGGGTTCTCAAGATTAGTTTTAACTCTTTCAATTAATTTGAAAGCAGTTTCAGCATTTCCTTTTCCTTCTTTAAGTCTTTGTAAAGTTAGGGATATTTCGTTTTCAATTTCATGAAATTTACGAATGTAGAAAGTTAAACCATCATTTGGATCTCCAGCAGCCCATTGGCCAACTTGTTTTTCAGATCCGTCAGGCATTTTTACTAAAACGGTGCCATCATTTTCAACGCGACCGTAATCGGTTGAACTAGTACTGGTGGTCATCGGGCTAGTTTGCTTCTTTCTGGAAAGTGTCTAACTAATTGTTACTTTTGTAGATTCAATCGTGACGCCCGTAAGAGGTGCACCATCGGCACCCCCGTCAACCACGCCAGCACTTGCAATTGTCTGCAAAATATCTAAACCGCTGGTGATGCTGCCCCAGATTGTGTAATCAGGGCCAAGGGTTGTGTCTTGGTAAACCAAAAAGAATTGGGAACCAGATGTTCCAGGTCCAGCATTTGCCATTGCCACAGTTCCTGCTGGATAGTTATTTTCTGTAGGTTGTGGAAGATTTTCATCTGGAATATTAAAACCAGGTCCACCAGTTCCTGTTCCAGTTGGATCTCCGCATTGCAACACAAATATTCCTTGAGTTGTTAAACGATGACAAATTGTGTTATCAAAATAATTTTTTTGAGCAAGGGCTGCAATTGCATTTACAGTTAGTGGCGCAAGTGCTGGTTTTGTTTCTATAACAATTTCACCTTGATTGGTTTTGAAGGTAATACTTGCATTATTTGAATCTGTAATTCCAGCATTTGGTAATTCAACTGCAGGAGCTGCATCAGTTGTTGGTTCTTGAGGTGTTGTTTGCCCGCCAAGTCCTAAAATCACAGAACCAATAATTATTGCTAAAGCAGTAATGAGTGCAACATAAACTGTTGACTTTTTGGTTGTGTTGGAACGATCTTGGTTAGACATTGTGACCTTTCAATTGCAAATTTGGGCTTATTTTGATTAGTTAAAGTCTAGGCTGTAAGCCGGTGCGGAATTAATCCGAGTAGAGGATTGAATAAGTAAATGCTGATTAAGTCATTTCCTGCAGGACCTTGGGCTACAAATTGCTATTTAGTAGCCAATGAAGCTAATTCTGAATGCATCATCATCGACCCAGGATTTGAATCCCTATCAGGGATAAAAAGAATTGCTGAGCAATTTGGACTTCATCCAGTTGCAACATTGTTAACTCATGGACACATGGATCATGTTTGGTCAGTTGTGCCACTTTGTATAGAACACAACATTGCTGCGTATTTACATTCAGATGATGAATGGATGGTTAATGAACCAGAGAAAGCTTATTCAAAAGGTGGATGGCAAGAGATAGTAAATATGGCAGGTGGAATTCCTGAATATCGACCAGATGAATTAAAACTTATGAAAGAAAATAGAACTCTTGATTTAGCTGGAATAAAAATTAAGACTCACCATGCTCCTGGCCACACTGAAGGCTCCACTGTTTTTGAGACTGAAAATCATTTGTTCTCAGGTGATGTTTTATTCAACAGAGGAATTGGTCGAACCGATTTACCGGGAGGTAATGCCAGCGCGATGGATCACACTTTGGCAAATGTAATTCTTAAATTTCCTGATGCAATGAGCGTTTATCCAGGACACGGACCGTCGACAACAATCCAAGATGAGCGCACAAGTAACCCTTACCTGCGACACTTGGTTTAGTAAATTTAAATAAGGAGCAGGTCAAAGTGGCGGGTCAGTTTCAAGCACCTAAAGGTGTTCCTGATTATTTTCCACCGCGCTCAAATTCGTTTTTAGCAGTTCAAAATGCAATTGGTAATGCTGCAGCTTTAGCAGGTTACGGTTACGTTGAATTGCCAATTTTTGAAGATGTAAATCTTTTTGTTAGAGGAATTGGCGAATCAACAGATGTTGTTAGTAAAGAAATGTATGTATTTGAAGATCGAGGTGGAAGAACTCTTGCTTTAAGGCCAGAAGGAACTGCTGGTGTGGCACGTGTAGTAATTGAACATGGATTAGATCGTGGACAGCTTCCAGTAAAACTTTGGTACAAAGGTCCATTCTTTAGAGCAGAAAGACCACAACAAGGAAGATATCGACAATTACAACAAGTTGGTATTGAAGCAATTGGTGCACCAGATCCAGCCCTTGATGTGGAAGTAATAAGTGTGGCCGATGATGCTTTTAGATCTCTGGGCTTAAGAAATTTCAAACTTTTACTTACTTCACTAGGTTGTGCAAATTGTCGTCCAAAATATCGAGAAAAACTTTCAGACTATTTATCAAAACTAGATCTAGATGAAGAAACCAAAAATAGAGCT
>BJFU01000033.1 GCA_014190035.1 Actinomycetes bacterium
ACTCTTGAAGTTAGAGCGGGAGAAATTGTTGGAATTGCTGGAGTTGAAGGAAACGGGCAAAGAGAATTAGTTCAAGCAATAACAGGTTTAAGAAAAATTGACTCAGGAACCGTGGTAATTGGTAATGAAGACGTAACGAAATTAAGTCCTCACAAAATACATGAATTAGGTGTTGCTCACGTTCCAGAAGATCGCGAAAAAGATGGTCTAGTTGCAGGATATTCAATTGCTGATAATTCTGTTTTAAATAGATTTGATGAAAAGGAATTTTCTAAAGCTGGAGTAAGACAAACTGGTGCTATTAGAGATTTAGCTACTAAATTAGTTGAAAAATTCGATGTTAGAACTCCTTCAATTGATACTTCAGCTGGTTCTCTATCTGGCGGTAATAAACAAAAGCTTGTTATAGCTCGAGAACTAATTTGGGGACCAAAACTCTTGATTGCAGCTCAACCAACTAGAGGTGTTGATGTTGGATCTATTGAATTTATTCATAATCAAATAGTGGCAGCACGAGATGCTGGTTCTGCTGTGCTTTTGGTTTCAGCAGAATTAGACGAAGTCTTAGGTTTGGCTGATCGAGTTGCAGTTATGTATGCAGGAAAAATTGTGAAGATTTTGGATGAAAAAGATGCTGAAAGAAACAAAGTGGGAAGACTCATGGCGGGTGGAGACGTTAACTAAATGTCTCAATCTTTAACACCAGAAGTAATCAAATCAATGCCTAAAGTTTTATTGCACGATCATTTAGACGGTGGAGTAAGACCGGCCACCGTTGCTGCATTAGCTAAAGAATTTGGTTACAACAATCTTCCAACAACAGACCCGATAGAACTTGCAAAATGGTTTAGGGATAACTGTGATTCTGGATCACTAGAAAAATATTTAGAAGCTTTTGTTCACACAGTTGGAGTAATGCAAACTGCTGCAGCATTAGAAAGAGTGGCCTTTGAAGCCGCTGAAGATTTAGCAAATGACGGTGTGGTTTATGCAGAAATTAGATTTGCTCCTGAATTGCATCAAAATCAAGGATTAACACTTGATCAAGTTGTAGAAGCAGTACTTAAAGGATTTCAACGTGGTGAAGAAACCATGGCAAGAAACGGCAAACCAATTGTGGTTAGAGCGTTATTAATTGCGATGAGAACTGCAGCAAGATCAAGTGAAATTGCAGAACTTTCAGTTAAGTGGCGCGAAAAAGGTGTTGTTGGTTTTGACATTGCTGGTAAAGAAGCAGGTTTTCCACCAACTAGACACTTAGATGCTTTTGATGCTGTTAGACGCGCAAACTTTCATATGACAATACATGCTGGTGAAGCATTTGGTTTACCTTCAATTTGGGAAGCTGTCCAAATTTGCGGAACAGACCGTTTAGGGCATGGAGTAAGAATTGTTGATGATTTAAGTTTTCAATCAAATGGGGAAGTAAAACTTGGGGAGCTTTCTGCTTATGTCAGAGACAGAAGAGTGCCACTAGAACTTTGCCCATCATCAAATATACAAACGGGTGCTGCAAAAAGTATTAAAGATCATCCAATTGGAGTGCTAACAAAACTTGGTTTTAGGGCAACGGTAAATACAGACAACAGATTAATGTCTGATACTTCAATGACTAAAGAAATGAGTCTTCTTGTTAACGAATTAGGTTTCACTTTGAAGCAACTGCAATGGCTAACAGTAAATGCTATGAAGAGCTCATTTATTCCATTTGATCAAAGACTTAAATTAATTAATGAAACTATAAAGCCAACTTATGCAAAAATTGCTCAAGATTTAGGAATTAAGTTCTAAAATCCTCGTGGATGCCACACGGTTTTTGTCTCTAAGAAAACTTTAATTCTGGCTAATCCATCAAGTTTAGTATTTGGTCGAAGTACACGTTTTAAATTAGTGGCTGCTTCTTTTTCTAATTCTAAAGCAATTTGTTTTTTATCCACTCCAGTTAAATCAAGAGCATTAATATCTTGGTGACTTGCCAACCATGGGGCTATTTCTTTGTAAGAACCAGTCAGAATATTAATAACTCCACCTGGCACATCACTGGTTGCAATTACTTCGGCCAAGGAAACAGCAGGAAGAGGTTGTGATTCTGAAGCAATAACAATAACTGTATTTCCGCTAACCACGATGGAAGCTATAGTTTCAACTAAACCTAAAAGTGCAGAATTTTCTGGAGCAACTGCTGCAACTACTCCTGTTGGTTCAGGAATTGAAAAGTCAAAGAATGGACCTGCAACAGGATTGTTCGATCCAGTTACCATCGCAATTTTGTCAGCCCATCCAGCAAACCAAACCATGCGATTAATTGCTTCATCAACTTCAGTTTCTGCTTGCTTCTTAGTTTTTGACCATAGACTTAATTCTTCAACAAATTGTTCACGTCTTCCTTGCATGATTTCTGAAACTCTGTAAAGAACTTGTGCTCGGTTATAAGCAGTAGCTTCTGACCATTTAGCAAAAGCAGCTCGAGCTGCAACAACAGCGTCTCTACCATCTTTTCTTGAGGCAAGGGCAACATTTGCTACAAAGTTTTTATTCTTATCTTTTGCCTCATAGGTTCTACCCGATTCAGATCTAGGAAAAGCTCCACCGATAAATAATTTGGCAGTTCTTTTTACATCAATGTTTGACATTTATTTACCTGCCTTTAAATATGGTTCTAAGCCATGACGTCCGCCTTCGCGGCCATAACCGGATTCTTTATATCCACCAAATGGACTTGTTGGATCAAACTTGTTAAATGTATTTGCCCACACCACACCTGCTCTTAATCTGTGTGCAACTTCAAGAATTCGTGAACCTTTTTCAGTCCAAATTCCTGCACTTAAACCAAATGGAGTGTTATTGGCTTTTTCAATTGCTTCATCAGGAGTTCTGAAGGTAAGCACACTTAATACTGGACCAAATATTTCTTCACGGGCAATTCGATGAGAAAGAGATACATTTGTAAATACTGTAGGGGCAAACCAAAAACCTTTATTTGGAATATCACAAGGTGCACTCCACATTTCTGCTCCTTCAGATTTTCCAGCATTAGTTAATTCTTTAATTTTGGCTAATTGAGCAGCAGAGTTAATGGCACCGATATCTGTGTTCTTATCTAGGGGATCGCCTAATCGAAGGGTTTTCATTCGTTCATATAGCAAATTTAAGAAATCATCCGAAATGGATTCTTGCAAGAGCAACCTAGATCCAGCACAACAAACGTGACCTTGATTGAAGAAAATTCCGTTGATAACACCTTCGACTGCTTGATCCATTGCTGCATCGTCAAAAACAATATTGGCAGCTTTGCCACCAAGTTCTAAAGTGACTTTTTTGTTGGTTCCTGCGACAGTTTGGGCAATCAGTCTGCCAACCTCCGTGGAACCTGTAAAGGCAACTTTATTAATATCAGGATGTTCAACTAAGAATTTTCCAGTAGCACCAGCACCTGTAATGATGTTTACAACACCATCTGGAAGTTCTGCTTGTTGGCAAATTTCAGCAAATAACAATGCAGTTAGGGGCGTCGTTTCTGCAGGTTTAAGTACAACAGTATTTCCAGCTGCAATTGCTGGTGCGATCTTCCACGCAAGCATTAAGAGTGGAAAATTCCAAGGAATAATTTGTCCAGCAACTCCTAGTGGTTGTGGATTTTTACCTAAACCTGCGTAATCAAGTTTGTCTGCCCAGCCTGCGTAATGAAAGAAGTGAGCTGCAACTAAAGGAATATCAATGTCTCTGCTTTCCCTTATTGGTTTACCGTTGTTCATTGATTCCAGCACTGCTAATTCGCGTGATCTTTCTTGAATGATTCGAGCTAAGCGATAAAGATATTTACCACGTTCTGATCCTGTAAGTTTTGACCAAGACTTAAATGCTTTGCGTGCTGCTTTAACTGCTTCGTCAACATCTTTTTCACTTGCTTCAACGATTTCTGATAAGACTTCTTCTGTTGCAGGATTAATTGTTTTGTAATTTGAGCCTGCTTTACTTTTTACAAATTTTCCACCAATAAATAGTTCATAATTGGATTTCAAATTAACAATTTTGGTTGATTCTGGAGCGGGGGCGTATTCAAAAACCATTAGTCCACCGTCACATAATCTGGACCTGAGTAGGCACCATTCTTCATTTTTTGTCTTTGCATTAAAAGATCATTCAATAAACTTGAAGCACCAAATCTAAACATATTTGGATTCATCCAGTTATCGCCTAATGTTTCTTTTAGTAACACTAAATATTTCATGGCATCTTTTGTAGTCTTTATTCCACCTGCAGGCTTCATGCCGATTCGACGGTGAGTCGCAGTTTCAAAATCTCTAATTGCTTGCAACATGACAAGGGTTACCGGAAGAGTTGCTGCTGGTTGAACTTTTCCAGTAGAAGTTTTTATAAAGTCTGCTCCAGCTAACATCGCAATCCAAGATGCTTTCTTCACGTTGTCATAAGTTTTTAATTCGCCAGTTTCGAGAATTACTTTCAAATGTGCCGCACCACAAGTATGTTTGATAGCTTGGATTTGATCATAAATATCTAAGAAGCGACCTTCATGAAATGCGCCACGATCAATTACCATGTCAATTTCATCTGCACCTTGCGATACAGCATCTGCAGTATCTTGCAATTTTGCCGCAAGAGAAACTCTTCCAGATGGAAAACCTGTTGCAACTGCGGCAACGTTGATGTTTGTGCCAATTAAGTTTTCTTTTGCAATTCCAACTAAATCACTGTAAACACAAACTGCAGCTACACTTGGCACACTTGGATCTAATGGATCTGGTCTTTTTGCTTTGGCGCAAAGTGATTTAACTTTACCTTTTGTGTCCATTCCTTCCAAAGTTGTTAAATCAATCATGCGAATTGAAAGATCAATACCTTCTGCTTTAGCTGTTGTTTTAATGGAACGAGTACCTAATTTGGCAACTCTTTCTTCCACACCTACTTTGTCTACACCAGATAACCCATTTAGGAACTTTTTAAGTGCTGAATCGCTATTTGTGGCATCACGAAGAATCGAAGGCAGCACTAACGGATCGTCTTTAAGCACGTTAACAGCGTAGCGAAGTGCTATTTTTATTAAATAGTCGTGAGTAATTGATGCACAGATTCAGCCAGAGAATCTAATTCTTTTTTGGCAATTGCCCTATTCTCTTGTGGATTTCCTGGCAGAGTTGTTACTTCTAGGTAGCACTTTAATTTTGGCTCAGTACCACTTGGACGAACGATGATTCTGCCATTTTTTGTTAGCAATCTGATGCCAGAAGATGGAGGAAGTCCATCGATTCCTTGATTCATATCATCGACTTTTTCAACACTAAATTCACCAATTTTTGCTGGGGAATTGGATATAAGTTTTGAAGTTATTTCTTTGGCCTTGGCAACAGAATCAAATCTAAAACTAAGCTGCTTAGTTAGATGTACTCCAAATTCCTTATAAATACCATTTAGGATTTCTTCAGCAGATGTATTATCTCTCTTTAAATAGGAAAACATTTCAACAATACGTAAGGCTGCTGTTACTCCATCTTTGTCCCTGACAAATTCTGGATCAGTGCAATAACCAATTGCTTCTTCATAGCCAAAAATTAATTCATCTAGATGGCCCATCCATTTAACTCCGGTTAAGGTTGTTGCACCTTTTAGTCCATTTGCTTTTGCCATCTTTGGCACTAGAGAGCTTGAAACAATGGAGGCAACCATTTGACCCTTTAAGGAAACATTAGTTAATTTAGATTTCTGAATTAACCACCAGGCAATTAGAAATCCTGATTCGTCGCCACTTAAGACTTTCCAGTTTCCTTTTTCAGGAATGGCAACAGCACATCTATCGGCATCGGGATCATTTGCTATTGCTACGTCTGCGTCAATTTTTTTAGCTAAAGCAAGCAGGAGATCCATTGCTCCTGGTTCTTCTGGGTTTGGAAAAGAAACAGTTGGAAAGTTTGGATCTGGTTTAGTTTGTTCAGCAACATTTATAGATGGATTAAAACCTGCTTCATTCATGCAGGCATCAAAAGTTTCTTGGCCAACTCCATGCATAGGAGTAAAGGCAACTTTGATTTGGCCATAATTATTGTTAACAAGTTGAGCAGCTCTTTGGTGATATTGAGTAGTGATATCTATTTCATTCCAACCAGATGCAAGTTTGATTTCATCAGCCATTGGGGCAGACTTAATTAGTTGGGCAATTTCTTTATCCATCGGAGGAATAATTCCGGCACCTAGATGATCATAAACTTTGTAACCGTTATCTCTGGGTGGATTGTGAGATGCGGTAATCATTACTCCAGCATCAGCCCCAAGATGTCTTACTCCAAAAGCTAAAACAGGGGTTGGAAGCTTTGAGGGCAATTTAAATACCTCTAAACCAAGAGCAGTTGCTACTCCACAAACATCTTGTGCAAATTGATCAGACATATGACGAGCGTCATTGCCCACAATTAATTTAGGTTTCTTCCCAGGATTTTTACTTATTAAATATTGACATAAGCCGTATGTGGCTCTAATTACTACAGCACGATTCATTCTTGATTGACCTGCATCAATTTCTGCTCTTAATCCAGCAGTGCCAAATTCAAGATCTCCTGCAAAAAGTTCAGATAATTTCTCAATGTCATTATTTGTAATTAGTTCTTCAACTTGTTTTTTTGTCTTTAAATCAGGATCATGATGGGCCCAATTTTGAGCAACTGCAATTAATTCTTTACTCACAGTTTTTCAATAACTTTCTTTAGTAAATCACCCATTCGAGAAGCGGCTGCTAAACCTGCAGCTAATACTTCTTCGTGATTTAAGTGTTCATCAGTAAGGCCTGCTCCAGGATTTGTCACCATCGAAATTCCTAAGACTTCTGCTAGGGCTTCGCGAGCAGCGATTGCTTCTAATGCAGTAGACATTCCAACTAAATCTCCACCAAGTTTGATGGCCATTTGTACTTCAGCAGGTGTTTCATATTGAGGACCATGGAATTGAACATAAACGCCTTCATCTAAAGATGGATCAATTTCTTGGGCAATCTTTCTTAATCTCTTGGAATAAACTTCACTTAGATCTAGAAATCTTGGACCAACTAATGGGGTTGCTCCTGTTAAATTTATGTGGTCTTTGATTAAAACTGGAGTACCTAGTTTCCATTTAAGTTGTAATCCACCACAGGCATTTGTCAAAATAATTGTTTTTACTCCACTTGCTACTGCTGTTCTAACAGCGTGAACTACAGCTGCGGTTCCTTTACCTTCGTAATAATGGGTTCGACCCATCTGAATTAAGGTTTGAGAGTTTCCAACTTTTACACTTCGTAATTTTCCTGCATGGCCTGCAACTGCAGGGGCACTAAATCCTGGTAAATCAGTAACAGTAATTTCAGCATTTGGTGTGCCTAAAGCTTCTACTGCTGGAGTCCAGCCTGAACCTAAAACAACCAAAACATCATGTTGAGCGATCTTGGTGATTTCAGCTAACTTTGCTGCGGACTGTTTTGCTAATTCATATGGGTCTTGGCTCACGCAGCAACGCTACTACCTATATATATAGACAAGAAAAGACATTGACTTAAGCGTTAGATTTGTGTCCAAACTAGCCTTTAACCAAGTTGTCTCATAAACTCTCGATTTGTGCGCTTTTTAAATGAACCCTCCTATGACTTGACCTATGACGATGTCTTCATGGTCCCAAGTCATTCTGAACTGACTTCCAGAGTTGATGTTGATCTCAACGCGCACGATAAAACCGGAACAACTATTCCTCTAGTTGTTGCCAACATGACTGCTATTTCTGGTCGAAGAATGGCAGAAACAATTGCTCGCAGAGGTGGCCTTGCTGTTATTCCACAAGATGTACCACTGCCTGTAATTACTGAAATTATTGATTGGGTTAAAAGTAGAAATACTTTCTATGACACCCCATTAACTTTGAATCCCGATCAAACAGTTGCAGATGTTATGGGAATTATTCACAAACGCGCTCATGGGGCTGTAATAGTTGTAGAAGATGGAAAACCAATTGGAATTGTTACTGAAGAAGATTGCTCCGAAGTAGATCGATTTACTCAAGTAAAACAAGTGATGAGTAAAGAATTAATTACCATAACTGAAGATCTGTCACCTCGAGAAGCATTTGATTATCTAAATGACAACAGAACTAAACTTGCCCCAGTTGTTGCTAAAGATGGAAAACTTTTAGGAATACTTACTAAAGTCGGAGCCTTAAGAGCAAGTCTTTATAACCCGGCATTAGATAAAAATGGAAAGTTAATTATTGCTGTTGCTGTTGGCATTAATGGTGATGTTGCTGCAAGGGCTGAAAAAATTCTTAAAGCAGGAGCAGATGTTTTAGTTGTTGATACAGCTCATGGGCACCAAAAGAAAATGATTGAAGCATTAACTGCTATCAAAGCATTGAATCCACAAGTTCCAATTGTGGCAGGAAACGTTGTTACAGCAGCTGGAGTAAAAGCTTTAATTGATGCTGGAGCTGACATTGTTAAAGTTGGAGTAGGACCAGGTGCAATGTGCACAACACGTATGCAAACTGGAGTTGGAAGACCACAATTTTCTGCAGTTTTGGAATGTTCGCTAGAAGCAAAAAAATATGGCAAAACTGTTTGGGCAGATGGTGGAGTTAGACATCCTCGCGATGTTGCTTTGGCATTAGCTGCTGGTGCATCACATGTAATGATCGGTTCTTGGTTTGCTGGAACTTATGAATCCCCAGGAGATTTACAAAAAGATTCGCAAGGAAAACTTTTCAAAGAATCTTTTGGAATGGCTTCAGCTAGAGCAGTGGCTGCTCGAACTAGTGGAGAAGATGCATTTGATCGTGCAAGAAAATCTCTATTCGAAGAAGGAATTTCTACTTCTCGAATGTATTTAAATCCAAATCGACCAGGAGTAGAAGACTTAGTTGATGAAATAATTGCTGGAATTAGATCATCATTTACCTATGCCGGAGCAAAAACGATAAGTGAATTTGCTGAAAAAGCTGTGGTAGGAATTCAATCGGCCGCAGGTTATGCCGAAGGCAGACCTTTATATACCTCTTGGACTAGTTAAAACAATTCTGAAAAATAAATAAGGGCCAGATTTCTCTGGCCCTTATTTATATCCCTTGGGAAATTATCCGAGTAGATCTCTAATCGGAGTTGTTGCAAAATAAATCACAAAGGCGCCAGCCACTACCCATAACAATGGGTGAATGGTTTTTGATTTGCCTGTTGCAACTTTTAATACAACGTGGGTAACAAATCCTGCACCAATACCTACTGCAATTGAGTAAGTAAATGGCATCAAGATGATTGTTAGGAATGCTGGAAGCGCGATAGTTACATCGGTCCAGTCAATGTCTTTAATTTGCGTCATCATTAAGAAACCAACGATGAGCAATGCTGGAGTTGCTGCTTCGTAAGGAACTAATGCAACTAATGGTGACAAGAATGTTGTCAACAAGAATGCAATTCCAGTAACGATGCTTGCTAATCCTGTGCGAGCGCCTTCGCCCACACCTGATGCTGATTCAATGTAAGAAGTATTTGAAGAAATACCACTTGCACCGCCAGCCATAGCTGCAACTGAGTCCACAAACAAAATTCTGTCTGCGTTTGGAACGTTTCCTTTACTGTCACTTAAACCAGCTTCTGCACTGATGGCAGTCATTGTGCCCATAGTGTCGAAGAAGTCAGTGATTAGCAATGTGAAAACAAGCAATGCTGCAGTTAAGAATCCTGCAGTTGCAAATCCACCAAACAAATCGAATTGACCAATTAATCCAAAGTCAGGTTTTGCAATTATTGAACTTGGGATTGATGGCACATTCAAATTCCAACCACTTGGGTTGACTTTGTCTGGGGCAGTAAATAGTGGTCCAATCTTGAATACGGATTCTAGAATTACAGCAAGCACTGTTGCTGACAGAACTCCGATTAAGATTGCACCTTTTGTTTTACGTGCATACAGGAATGAGATCAAGAGCAAACCAAAGATGAAGACCACTACTGGCCATCCCACAAGGTTTCCGCCTGCGCCTAGTTCAACTGGAACTGGTCCAGATTGAGTACGGCGAACAAATCCTGCATCCACTAAACCAATTAGCGCGATGAATAAACCAATACCAACGGAGATAGCGATTTTTAATTGAGTTGGTACTGCTTTAAATACTGCAACGCGGAAGCCAGTAAGAACTGCGATGGTGATGATAATTCCTTCCAACACCACTAAGCCCATTACTTGATCCCATGGCATAAAGCCTGCAGCGATTCTTGCAACGAACGCATTGATGCCAAGACCAGTCGCTAGAGCTAATGGAAAATTAGCAACAGCCCCCATCAATATGGTTAAAATTCCTGCAACTAAAGCAGTTGTTGCTGCGATTGCTGCCAGATTAGGTGCTTCTCCGCCACCTAGGAATTTACCGTTGACATCTTGTGTGAATCCCAAGATCAGCGGATTTAGTACAACGATGTAAGCCATTGTTAAGAACGTGACAAGTCCACCACGAACTTCTTGACCTACGCTGGATTTTCTTTGCTTAATTTGGAAATATGAATCCATTGTTGCCATTAGCTAGTTTTTTCCCTCCCCAGAATTAGTTGCGAGTCAACTAATAAGGCAAATTTTATTAACCCAGAGCCTTGATGCGGGCCTGAACACACTAGGAGATTTATTAAATATTTGTTTCAGGCCGAAAAACTTTGCCAAATTTCAAAGGCTTTGAGGAGGATGTGACTGGTGTTAAAACCGAAGCCCCTTCGGCAAGGCCCAGAAAGTGAAAACCTTGGTTTTGAAAGCCCTTGATCCACCCAGGCCAGGTTCCCCCAAAGTGGGCTAAGACTATTTGGTTTTCTAAAAGGTCTAAGCCTCTTCCGATTTCATTTCCACCTGGCATCACAACTTTTGAACCAAAAAGCATCGCCCCAGCACTGGAACCCATAATTACTGCATCATTTTCTAAAGCTTTTCTTATTGCAATTTCAGCAGTTGTGTCAACAAAACATTTAGTTAGTCGAGCAGGAGTTCCACCTGCAAAATAGATGGCATCTGCTTGAGCAAGTTGTGAAATATTTTCCGCTGATAAATCATTTTCACTCAGTATTGGACTCATGATTGTTTTTATACCTAGATTTGCAAAATATTTCTCAGCCAATTGATAAGCCTGAAGTTGAGTAGGAAATGGAGCAGTCACAACAACTAGTAGGGGAGAGTTTTTATTCTTTCTTTTCTCTAATGCAGCCAAATCAGCTTCGGCATAAATATCGCTGAATTCGTTTCCACCAGAAGCAAGAATCCAGCCTGGCATTTTTAGTTCTTTACTTTTCTATCTAAGAGCCAGGTTCTAAAACCTGCGATTATTGAACCAATAATAAAGAATGCTGCAATTGCATAGGCTCCTGATTTAACAGCAGGAATTGTGGCGGCGTAATAACCA
>BJFU01000034.1 GCA_014190035.1 Actinomycetes bacterium
AAGAAAAGACATAGTTGAGCTTTATGGCCATGATGCTGAACTGTCAGTGTTACAAGGTTCTGGAATTAGAAAAGGTGCTCGTTACGTTGTGCGGGTTGTGCAAGGTGGAGATGTTCTAGCCAAACAAACAGGATTAATAGATTCTGCGGGAAGACCAATTAGAGGATTGCCGCCTTCAGTTGTTGGTGGCGGAATTTGTGACGCAGAAGCAGCTTGGCGTGGTGCATTTTTAGCGCACGGATCTTTAACAGAACCAGGCAGATCAAGTGCTCTAGAAATTACTGCACCTGGTCCTGAAGCAGCTCTAGCTTTAGTAGGAGCAGCACGAAGATTAGATGTGGTTGCAAAAGCGCGTGAAGTTCGTGGTGTTGATCGAGTAGTAATCAGAGATGGCGATGCAATTGGCGCACTTCTAACAAGACTTGGCGCACACACTGCTGTCATGGCTTGGGAAGAACGTCGTATGCGAAGAGAAGTTCGTGCGACTGCAAATCGCTTAGCAAATTTTGATGATGCAAATCTTCGACGCAGCGCTCAAGCAGCAGTAGCAGCAGGAGCAAGAGTTGCCCGAGCTATGGAAATTTTAGGAAACGAAATACCTGATCACTTAAAAGCTGCTGGAGATTTAAGAATTACTCATAAGCAAGCAAGTTTGGAAGAACTGGGTGCACTGAGTGATCCTCCATTAACAAAGGATGCCATCGCTGGTCGCATCAGAAGACTTTTGGCAATGGCTGACAAGAGAGCAAATGAACTTGGAATTCCGACAACAGAAGCCTCTCTCACGCCAGAAATGCTTGAAGGATAGAATTACATCGGCAACGTCGCCGAAATCGCAGTAAGAAATATGTCCGCATATCTATTTTCTGGAGTTGATTACTAAGTGGCAATTCGTGTTGGTATTAATGGTTTTGGTCGCATCGGAAGAAATTACATTCGAGTATTACAAGATCGTGCTGGCAAGGCACCTGAGGGAGCTTTGGCACAAATCATTAAAGGCAATGAGCAAATCGAGATTGTTGCTATTAACGACTTAACAGATGTTAAGACTTCTGCACATTTACTTAAATACGACTCAACTTTGGGAAGATTCCCAGGCAAAATCAACGTTGAAGGAAACTCAGTATTCGTTGATAACAAAGAAATTAAAATTACTTCTCATAGAGACCCAGCAGAAATTCCTTGGGGAGATTTCGGCGTTGATTTAGTTATCGAATCAACCGGAGTTTTCACAGACGCTGATAAGGCAAAAGCACATTTAAAATCCGGACCTAAAAAAGTATTGATCTCAGCTCCTGCAAAAGGTGAAGACATCACTGTTGTATTAGGTGTTAACCACGACAAGCTTGATCACGCTAAACACATAGTGATTAGTAATGCTTCTTGCACCACAAACTGTCTTGGACCAATGGCAAAAGTTATTCATGACACTTTTGGTATCGAAACCGGTTTGATGACCACAATCCATGCCTATACAAATGATCAATCAACTCTTGATATGCCGCACAAAGATTTGAGACGTTCCCGTGCTGCTGCAATCAACATGATTCCAACAACAACAGGTGCTGCCAAAGCTATTGGATTAGTTTTACCTGATCTAAAAGGCAAACTTGATGGTTATGCCATGAGAGTTCCAGTACCAGTTGGTTCTGCCACTGATTTAACAGTTCATTTGAAAAAATCAGCAACAGCAGAAGACATCAACGCAGCATTAAGAGCTGCAGCTGAAGGACCACTCAAAGGAATTCTTTCCTACAGCGAAGATCCATTAGTTTCAACAGATATCGTGCACGATTCACATTCATGCATAATTGACGGACAATTAACAACCGTGGCAGGAAACATTGCCAAAGTTGTTGGTTGGTATGACAACGAATGGGGATACTCAAGTCGACTAGTTGATCTAACTCAACTTGTTGGTTCAAATCTCTAAGTCATTGATGAAAACAATTGACGATATTGATGTAAATAATCAGCGCGTATTATTACGCGCTGATCTAAATGCGCCCATGAAGCAAGATGCTAATGGCGTAATGCAAATTTCAGATGATGGACGCTTAAAGGCTAGTGTTGCCACGATTAATGATTTAAGAAAAAAGAACGCAAAGATTGTCATCTTGGCACATTTGGGCAGACCAAAAGGTGAAGGAAAACCAGAATTATCCCTAAAGCCAATTGCTAAAAGATTAGGTGAGTTGGTGGGAATACCAATTACTTTTATTGACGATTTAAATGGTGCCGACACTTTAACAATTGTTAATGCTTTAAAACCTGGTGAAATTGCGATGGTGGAAAACATTCGTTACGAAAAAGATGAAACTAGCAAAGATGCAACAGAAAGACAAAAATTAGCAAAAGTACTAGCCACCTTAGGAGACGTGTTCGTAATCGATGGTTTTGGAGTAGTGCACCGTGAACAAGCTTCTGTAACTGATATTGCCCGACTTTTGCCAAAAGCTGCTGGAAGATTAGTTCAAGCAGAACAAAAAGCTTTCGATAAAGTGCTAAACAATCCAGTCAGACCTTATGTTGTTGTTCTTGGTGGTTCAAAAGTAAGTGACAAATTAGGTGTTATTAATAATTTGATTAGCAAAGTTGACAAATTACTTATTGGTGGAGGAATGGCTTTTACATTCCTTAAAGCTCAAGGCTTTGAAGTTGGAGATTCCCTGCTAGAAGTAGATCGAATCGACGAAGTAAAACAATTAATTAAAACTGCACAAGAGAAAAATGTCGAAATCGTTTTACCAGTTGATGTAGTGATCTCAAAAGAACTAGACGGATCAGCACCAGTTTCAGTAGTCGATGCCCACCAAATTCCAGTCGGGCAAAAAGGTTTAGACATAGGTCCTAAAACGAGTGAACTTTTTGCTAAAAAAATCGCTGATGCTAAAACTGTTGTTTGGAATGGCCCAATGGGTGTGTTTGAAGTAAATGCATTCGCATCTGGCACAAAAACTGTTGCCCAAGCACTTGCAAATAGCGATGCATATAGCGTTGTCGGTGGTGGCGATTCAGCTGCTGCAATACGATTACTTGGTTTAGATGAATCAAAGTTTGATCACATAAGTACTGGTGGGGGAGCCTCACTAGAACTCTTAGAAGGAAAAGTTTTACCTGGATTAGCTGTTTTGGAAGAGGTATAAATGACTAACGATCAAAGAAAACCAGTCATGGCTGGTAACTGGAAGATGAACATTAATCATCTGGAATCAATTGCCTACATGAACAAAATGGCATTTTCTCTAATTGATGCAGATTATGCGCGAACAGAAGTTGTAATATTCCCTCCCTTTACAGATATTCGTTCTGTACAAACAGTGGTTGATGCAGATCATTTAAGTATTACTTATGGTGCTCAAGACATAAGTGCACATGATTCCGGTGCTTACACTGGTGAAATTAGTGGCTCTATGTTGAAAAAATTACACACCAAATATGCCTTAATTGGTCATAGTGAACGTCGTGCATATCACAATGAAACAGATGAAAGTGTAAATGCCAAAGTAAAAGCAGCGATAAAACACGATTTGATTCCGATGATTGCAGTTGGTGAAACTCTTGATATTAGACAAGGTGGTAATGCTGTAGAACACACATTAAATCAAGTCCAAGGTGCACTCAAAGATGTTCGTTCAAATTATGTTTCAGAATTAGTAATTGCCTATGAACCAGTTTGGGCAATTGGCACTGGCGAAGTTGCCACACCACAAGATGCTCAAGATATGTCTATTGCGATAAGAGCAAAAGTTGCCAAACTTTATTCGCAAGATGTGGCAGATAAAGTTCGCATTCTTTATGGTGGTTCAGTAAAAGCTGGAAATATCAAAGCAATTATGGAACAACCAGATGTTGACGGTGCCCTAATTGGTGGAGCAGCTTTAGATCCAGATGAATTCCTGCGCATCATTAGATGGCCAGATCAACCATAAAACGTGTGACTCACTAGGTCCCGGGACCTAATTTTGTCACTACCCAGCCCTATCCTTAAAGAGTCAAGTTTTAGAAAGGTAAAAGAAGAAACAAAATGACAATCATCGCTTGGACACTTGGAGTCATTTTAATTATCTCAAATCTTTTACTAATTCTTTTAGTTTTGCTACATAGAGGTCGTGGTGGTGGACTTTCTGATTTATTTGGTGGAGGTTTTAGTTCCTCTCTTGGTGGTTCATCTTTAGCAGAAAGAAATTTAGATAGATTCACAATTGCAATTGGTTTGATTTGGGCCGCAAGTGTTATTGGTCTTGGTTTAGTACTAAGCGTTTAATAAAACAAAGGAGTAATAAATGGCTGGTGGAAGTGCAATCAGAGGAAGTCGCGTTGGTGCAGGCCCAATGGGCGAAGCAGAGCGCGGAGATGCAGCACCACGAGTTCGTTTATCTTTCTATTGCGCACACGGTCATGAAAGTAGACCAGCATTTGCAGTAGATGCACCAATTCCTGATACTTGGGATTGTCCAAGATGTGGATGGCCAGCAGGTCAAGATCAAGATAATCCACCAAAGCCAGTGGTAAATGTTCCTTACAAAACTCATTTGGCTTACGTTAAAGAACGACGTGATGATAAAGATGGCGATGCGATATTGGCGGAAGCTATCGATAAATTACGCGGAGATCGTTAAAGAGTTATTGCTTTAATTCTTTAGCCTTAGCAACAATCTTTTCCACAGTTATTCCAAATTCTTTATACAGTAAATCAGGTTTACCGCTTGCTCCATAGTGATCAAGACCGATAACGCCACCTTCAAGCCCTACAAATTGATACCAACCAAAGGTTGATCCAGCTTCAATTGCAATTTTTGCCTTAACATTTTTTGGTAAAACACTTTCTTGATAACTTTCTGGCTGATCTTGGAACCATTCCACACACGGCATTGACACAACTCGAGTGTTAATTGATTGGGAATTCAATTCTTTTTGAGCATTTAAAGCCAATTCAATTTCTGAACCAGTAGCTATCAGAATGACATCAGGATTTGAATTTGGAGCATCCTGCAAAATATAGGCTCCCCTTTGAGCGTTAATCGCAGGAGCATTAATTTTTCTATCAAGAGTTGGAATGTTTTGTCTAGTAAGAACTATTCCTGCCGGTTTTCTATCTTCCATAATTTTTAACCAACAAACAGATACTTCATTTGCATCACCAGGTCTAACAACTGTAAAACCTGGAATGGAACGCAAAGACCAAAGCTGTTCTACAGGTTGATGTGTTGGCCCATCTTCACCTAAACCAATTGAATCGTGTGTCCAGACGTAAGTGACTGGAAGTTGCATCAATGATGCAAGTCTTATGGCAGGTTTTTGATAGTCACTAAAAATTAAGAAAGTTGCACCAAAAGGACGAGTGAAACCATAAAGAGCCATTCCATTCATAATTGAACCCATGGCATGCTCTCTAATTCCAAAATGTAAATACTTACCACCAAGAGCAGAATTGGCAATATTTGAATTTGCCTTTTGCATTGAAAGGGCATTCTTTAATGCAACGCCATTACTTTCCGCAAGATCAGCTGATCCACCTACTAATTCAACAAGATTTGCCGCTAACTCATTAAGAATCGTTCCACCACTTTTTCTGCTGGCAACACTGGAACCCGATTCAAATACAGTTAATTTCTTATCTATATCTTTAGTTAATTCACCCTTCACTAATCTTTGATATTCACTAGCTAGGGAAGGATTAGCACTTGACCAGGCTTGGAATTTGTCATTCCATTTTTTGAATAGTTCGCTTCCTCTAGTTTTAGTTTGACGAGTGTATTTGAGAACTTCCTCTGGCACTTGAAAAGATTTATCTTGCTCAAAACCTAAAGCTTCTTTTGTTAACTTGGTTTCACTTTCCCCAAGTGGTGCACCGTGAGATGCAGCTGTATTTCTAGCATTTGGGGCAGGCCAAGCAATAATTGTTTTAAGTCGAATAAAACTTGGCTTATCAGATTTTTTCGATAATTCAATAGCCTTAGACAAAGCTGAAATGTCTACTTGACCATCAGTTCCTAATTCAACTGTGTGTACATCCCAGTCATATGCGCGATAGCGAGCAGTCACATCTTCTGTGAAAGCAAGATTTGTGTCGCCATCAATACTGATTCGGTTGTCATCGTAAATAACAATTAAGTTAGAAAGTCCTAAATGTCCAGCAATAGATGAGGCTTCTGAAGTTACACCTTCTTGTAAATCTCCATCACTTGCAACAACATAAATAAAATTATCAAAAATACTTTGATTTGTGGCTGTATTTGCATCGAAAAATTGACGCCAATATCTTGAAGCAATAGCCATTCCAACTGCTGAAGACATTCCTTGGCCCAGAGGGCCAGTAGTCATTTCAACACCTTTTGTGTGTTGGAATTCAGGATGTCCTGGTGTCAAACTGTTCATTTTTCTAAAACTCTTTAAGTCATCTATTTCTAGTCCGTAACCATTTAGAAATAGTTGAGAGTACAAAAGCATGCTGGCATGGCCGCAAGAAAGAATAAATCGATCTCTAGCAAACCACTCAGGATTTTCCGGTGAGTGATTCATGAACTTGTTGAACAAAAGATGCGCAACAGGAGCAAGAGCCATAGCGGTTCCTGGATGTCCATGACCTGCGGTTTCAACTGCATCTAAGGCAAGTGTGCGCGCTACTTTTACAGATTTATCGTCAAGTTCGGTCCAGGCGGAGATACTCATGTCGGTTCTAGAGTTCCAATTCTCGAGGCTTTAGTTGTCCCTAGCCTAATGAGTTGCTGGTCACACAATCCAAGGAACGCGCCATAACCTCTATTCAGGTAGCGTTAGTTAGGTATGAGAAAAATTGACGAGCCAATCTTGAATTTAAATCAGGAACCTTCTAGTTTATTTTCCGTTTTCAAAAGTTATGTTTCTTTAACTAAACCAAGAATTATCGAACTGCTTCTTGTCACAACAGTGCCAACAATGTTTTTAGCTTCAAATGGATGGCCCAATTGGTATTTGGTGTTAGCAACTCTTATTGGTGGAGCTTTGGCTGCTGGAGGAGCAAATGCTTTAAACAATGTTGTTGATCGCGACATCGATGCGTTAATGGATAGAACTGCTCACAGACCTTTAGTAACCGGAAAAGTTTCTGTTCGAGGTGCTGTGGCTCTGGGAATAACCCTGTCTCTTTTATCTGTAATTTGGCTTGAGAGTCAAGTTAATACTTTGTCTGCATTGTTTGCGGCAAGTGCAATTGTTTTCTATGTTTGTGTTTACACGTTACTTTTAAAGCGCAGGACTTCTTCCAACATCGTCTGGGGAGGAGCTGCTGGTTGCTTTCCCGTTTTGATTGGCTGGGCAGCAGTCACTAATTCGATAAGTTTGGCACCCATAGTTTTGTTCTTGATTGTTTTTTGGTGGACTCCACCGCATTACTGGCCTTTATCAATGCAATATCGAAAAGATTATGAAAACGCTGGAATTCCAATGCTTCCAGTAGTTGCTGATAGAAAAAAAGTTGCTAGTCAAATAGCAATTTATTCCTGGATCATGGTCGCTACCACTTTGGTTTTGCCTTTAGTAAGTGAACTTTCGATTGTTTATGTACTTGGTGCAATAATTCTAAACTTAATATTTATGCGAGAGGTGTATGCATTAAGAAATCGCGCCAAGAGTGATGATCTAGATATTAACCCAATGAAGCTATTTCATTGGTCAATCACATGGCTTGCCCTTCTTTTCTTTCTCATCGGACTTGATCCTTTGTTGAATTTCAACTAAATGAAAATTGCTTATGTCATTGGAAATGACAACCCAACTGATCCAGATCCAGATTTAGATATTCCTTTTGCGACAGAGGCCGCTGCTCAACTAGATATCGATTTGGTATTTGCCAATTGGAATGACAAAAGTATTGCCTGGGAATCCTTTGATGCAGCCGTTATTAGATCGACTTGGGATTATGTTCCGGTAAGAGATGAATTTCTAAAATTTGCTAAAACAGTGGAAACCAAAACAAAACTTTTTAATTCCCACGATGTCATGCGATGGAACACAGACAAAAAATATCTATCCGTGCTGGAGGGTAAAGGGGTTCCAATTATTCCCACCAAATTTGCCAGCAGCATCGATGAAGCTTCGTCTGCTCTCAATTGGGCTTTTGAAAAAGCTGAAGCCATAGCCATTAAACCAACGGTGGGAGCAGGTGCTCGATTAGCTGGAAAAGCGACAACAAAAGATGAAGCTATTGAATTTATAAAAAAAGTTCTTGAAGCCAATAGAACCGCAATCATTCAACCTTATATTTCAAGTGTTGATGATGAAGGGGAGAAGGCAATTATTGTCATAAATGGTGAAATTAGTCATGTGGCTAAGAAAGTGCCAGCTCTAACCAAAGGTGGGCATGGAGATGCTGCTGGGCAATTAGAAATAACAAATGAAGTTAGAGAAATTGTAAAAACTATTTCAAATGCAGTAAGTCAATGGAACGATCTACTTTTTGCACGAGTCGACGTGGTGAGAATGGATGAGAAATTAGTACTAATGGAATTAGAACTAACTGAGCCTTGGCTTTTTATGCAATTTAGACCAGCAGCAGGAGTGGATTTATTTAAGGCGCTTAAGCAACGTATTGCTTGAGTAAAGTGCCAAATTAGTAATCGCAATGCAAATGATTACTGCTCCAATAACGTGTAATGAAACCAGTAACCAAGGCAATCCGTTAAACCATTGAACATAGCCAATAAATCCTTGAATTAGACAAATAATGAAGAGGGTTCTTGTTATTTTGTAGATGTCTTTTGATTCTTTGTTAATTACTGTTATCACAAGAAGTCCAACAATTAATCCAACAAATAGCAGTACAGAGTCTGCATGAAGCCAGGCAATGACTCTTATATCAAGATCAAATCTTGCAGCTATTTCATCACCGGAATGAGGTCCTGATCCAGTTGTAATGGTGCCAAGAATTATCACTGCTAAACCGACTAAAGTCACGAGTTTCACATATCTATCAACAATTTTTGGTAATGGTTTAAAAATTCTTTTATTATTGAAATAGTCGTAGATCTTGACTGATATTCCTACAAGAACTATCGAAAGTAAAAAATGGGCCATAACTGTTGAAGGATGCAGTCCAGTTAACACCGTGATGCCACCTAATATCGCCTGTAGCAATGTTCCAATCAAAGGTAAAAATGACCAAACAATTATGTTTCGTTTTTCGTTTAGTAACGAGAAAACAAATAAAGCAATTGATATTGCTAGGACTAAGAAAGTTAAAGTTCTATTTCCAAATTCAATGTATTTATGAAAGCCTTCAACTTGTCCTGCCACTGGTATCAGAGATCCAGGCGCACAATCTGGCCACGTAGGACAGCCCAAACCAGAACCTGTTAATCGAACGATTGCTCCAGTTACGATGATTCCGGACTGGGCTATCAAATTAGCCAAGCCAATTCTTCGGCCAAATTTAGATTTAGTGGTTGTTTTCATGATCTTCTCTGAGTCTAGGTATCTCCCAGAGTTGCATACCGCAGGGAAATAGGCAACACTAGGGTTATGGAATTCAAAACAGTGGGTAGAGATCGCCTGGCTCGCGAATTGCTCAAATTAGGTCCCATCACCGCCAGTGATTTGGCGGATTCTTTAGGAATCAGTGCCGTTGCAGTACGCAAACATCTTGATGACATGAGTGAAAAATCCTTAGTTGAGTCTCATGAAGTTGCACCGTTTGGTCCTTCCAAGCCAAAAGGTAGAGGAAGACCTGCTCGAGTTTTTTCCTTAACTTCGCAAGGTCGAGATTTTTTCGAAAACCAATATCAATCTTTGGCTCAAGACGCCGTAGATTATTTAGCAACCACTTTTGGTGATAATGCAGTCAAGGCTTTTGCATTAAGTAGAGCAAATGAAATGCTTGCCAAATACTCTGAAACCTTAAACAAAGCAAAAAACGTTCAAGAAAAAGTAGAAATCTTGTCAAACTTTTTAACTCAAGACGGCTTTGCCGCAACAGCTGATAAAGGTTCAGGACCAACTCACACGATTCAACTTTGTCAACATAATTGTCCAATTGCACACGTAGCCGAACAACATCCAGAATTTTGCGAAGCCGAACTAGATGCATTCAGTGAATTACTGGGTGTGAACGTAACTCGACTTTCCACAATCGCAAATGGTGGAAATATTTGTACTTCATTAGTTAGCACTTTGCCAAAAACAGCAGTCTCATCCGCAAGCCAACACAAGGAGAAAAAATGACAATAGCTCGCCCAGAATTAGATGGAATAGGTACATATGAATTCGGTTGGCACGATAAAAATGATGCGGGCAAGAATGCTAAACGTGGCCTAACAGAAGATGTTGTGCGAGACATTAGTGCCAAGAAAAATGAACCAGCCTGGATGTTAGAGACCAGATTAAAGGCACTGGCAATGTTTCAAAAGAAGCCGTTGCCAAATTGGGGTGCTTATCTTGGCGATATCGATTTTGACAATATTAAATATTTTGTTCGTTCAACTGAAAAACAAGCAACCTCATGGGAAGAATTACCTGACGAAATTAAAAACACATATGACCGTCTAGGTATTCCAGAAGCTGAAAAGAAAAGATTAATTGCTGGTGTAGCAGCTCAGTACGAAAGTGAAGTTGTTTACCACCAAATCAGAGAAGATCTTGAAAAAGAAGGCGTGCTATTTCTTGATACCGATACAGCTTTAAGAGAACACGAAGATATTTTCAAAGAGTATTTCGGTTCAGTAATTCCATCAGGTGATAATAAATTCTCAGCTCTTAATACTGCTGTGTGGTCTGGTGGATCATTTATTTACGTACCAAAAGGTGTGAAAATTGATATTCCGTTGCAAGCATATTTCCGCATCAATACTGAAAACATGGGTCAATTTGAAAGAACTTTGATCATTGTTGATGAGGATGCATACGTTCATTATGTTGAAGGATGTACTGCACCAATTTATTCAAGCGATTCTCTACACAGTGCAGTTGTTGAAATTATCGTTAAGAAAAATGCTCGTTGTCGATACACAACAATTCAAAACTGGTCTAACAACGTTTATAACTTGGTAACCAAAAGAGCAGTTGCCCAACAAGGCGCAACTATGGAATGGATTGATGGCAACATCGGTTCAAAAGTAACCATGAAATATCCAGCTGTTTGGTTAGTCGGAGAACATGCCAAAGGTGAAACAATGTCTGTGGCATTTGCAGGAGAAGGTCAACATCAAGATGCAGGAGCCAAAATGGTTCACGCTGCACCAAACACTTCTTCAACAATTATTTCTAAATCAGTAGCTCGTGGCGGTGGCAGAACTTCTTACCGTGGATTAATCCAAGTTAATGAAGGTGCATACAACGCCAAAACCACAGTTAAATGTGATGCATTGCTGATTGATGATATTTCTAGATCAGATACATATCCATACATAGAT
>BJFU01000035.1 GCA_014190035.1 Actinomycetes bacterium
TATAAACAGATTCACTTTTTATTGCTTGAGCAATTTTGAGCCAAGGCTCAACTTTTGTTATTTCATTAAATACTGAAGCTAAACTCATGAAACAGCCTGTAACACAACCTTGAGTAGCTCTGGTCTACAAATTATGACATTTTCTACTCTTACGTTTTCCTGATTTAGCTTTAGTGGATTTCCTAAAATGTCAGTAACTGCTAATCCACCAGCAATGGCAATTCCAAGTGGTGCTGCCACATCCCATTCATAAAAACCTGTGGTGTGCACATAAACATCAGCGTGGCCATCAAGTATTTGTACGACCTTGGCACCAACGGAACCCACACTTTTTATTTCTAATCCCCCAAATTTTTCATCAAAGGCCGCAGTTAACTGAGGCATTTGTGATGGTGGTCGAGATCCTGAAACTAAAAGTCTTGGTACATCATTTGATTTAGCGGCAACTTTTACAGAACTTGTGTCATAAATGGTTTCAAAAACTGGCATAGAAACTGCTGCTACAGAAATATTTGCTGGAGCATTGCTGTCTCTTTCCCAAAGGGCAATATGAACTGCAAAATCATTTCTATTATTGGCAAAGTAAAAAGTTCCATCTAAAGGATCAATAATCCAACATCTTGCTGAATTTAGTCTGGCAGTTGGATCTGTTCCTTCTTCACTTAAAACTAAATCATTTGGTCTTGCCTTGGCAAATTCATCCATCAGAAAGTTATGACTTAAACGATCTGCAACTTCCCCATATGCTTTTCTTTTTGTGACATCTTCTGGAACAGAATTATTTTTTCTTTGTGCTGCAAGTATTTTTCCAGCTTCAATTGCTAATCTTTTAGCGAGTTCTAAATCTGTTTCATCTTTCATTTATGCATTTCCGTTATTTAAATTTTGTGCTTGATCTACACCAAATGAAACAATGTCTGATAAAGCTTTAGTACTGGCTGATAAATACTCAGTCATTTGAGATTTTTCAAAGAAGTTAAATGGTTTTAAGACAAAATCACCTGGATCCATTGGACCTGGAGGTCTGCCAATTCCTAAACGCAATCTCACAAATTCTCCATCATCAATTGATCCTCTAATTGATTTCAAACCGTTATGGCCGTTATCTCCGCCACCTTGTTTGATTCTGATTTCACCAAATGGCAAATCAAGTTCGTCATGCATCACGATCATGTTTTCTACTGGGATTTTGTAGAAGTTCATTAAAGAAGATGTTGGTCCACCAGATTCGTTCATGTAACAGCGAAGGGTTGCAAGAATTACTCTTTTGGTACCTAATCTGGTTTCACAAACATCTGAAGTAACTTTTTTGTTGTGAGCGAGTTTTTCACCCAAATCAGAAATGACTTGATCAATTACCATTGCGCCAACATTGTGGCGAGTATTTTTATAATCTGGGCCGGGATTACCTAGCCCAATGACTAACCATGGTGAGTCAGTCATTTACTCGCCTTACTATGTTGTTGAGGTTTTTAAACCTTAATTATTTTTTATCTTTGGCAGCTGGTGCTTCTTTAGCATCAGCAGCAGGTTCAGCAGCAGCAACAGTTCCATCAGCAGCTGGAGCAGCAGTTCCGTCAGCAGCAACTGCAACAGGTGCAGCAACTTCGCCCAGATCCATTTTAGCTTTCGCAGCAATTTCCAAACGAACTTTCAATGCAGCAGCAGCAATTTCTTCTGCTCTGTCAGCAAGGTCAAGTCTTTCTTTTTGTTCTTTGTCGTTTAACACAACTAAGTCAACGTGTTTGTAAATTGGTTTGATTGCATCTTTTTGAATTTCTCTTGGTGCAACAACAAATTTCTTTCCATCTAATTCCAAATTAATAGTTACATATGGAACACGTAGTGCTAATGAAGCAGTGTGATGATCCAATGAAACATGAAGTGGTTCTTGATCATTGCCATAAACAACTGCGGGGATGCGATCGTTTTGACGATCTCTGCGGGATGCACCTTTACCGAAAGAATCTCGTTTTTGTGCAGTGAGTGAAAATACTGTTTCTTTTTTTGCCATAATTAATCGAACCTTTCCGTCGATCACGGTGATCTAGTCACCCTCGCCGAATTGCGTAAAGAAAAGATTACCTGTGGTGGAATTTCGCTATGACTTTGAGGTCAAAATTGGACTAAAAAAGTGAAGGTTGTCTTTCATCAAAGAGGCTAGTGACAGAACCTTCATGGAAAACTTCTCTAACTGCATTGGCAATCATTGGGGCAATTGGCAAGATGGTCAATTTGTTGAATCTAGATTCTGGAACTATCGGCAAGGTATCTGTAACGACTACTTCAGAGATTCGAGAACCTTGAAGTTTTTCAGCAGCTTTACCAGACAAAATTCCATGGGTAGCTGTAACAATTACGTCCTTGGCCCCGTTATCAAATAAGGTTTCAGCGGCTTTCACAATAGTTCCGCCGGTGTCAATCATGTCGTCAACTAGCACGCAAACTCTGTCTTTTACTTCACCCACAACTTCAAACATCTTTACTTCATTTGGCACATCAGGATCACGACGTTTGTGAATGATTGCCAAGGGTGAGCCCAAGATGTCAGTCCATCTTTCAGCCACTCTTACTCGACCTGAATCTGGAGAAATAATTGTTATCTCACTCTTGTCATATCTAGATTGAACATGTTCAGCCAAAATTTTAATCGCAAACAAATGATCCACTGGACCATCAAAGAATCCTTGAATTTGGGAAGTGTGTAAATCAACTGTCATGATTCGATCTGCACCTGCAGTTTTAAGTAAGTCAGCCATTAGTCTTGCAGAAATTGGTTCACGTCCACGATGTTTTTTATCTTGGCGGGCATAACCGTAATAAGGCATGATCACTGAAATTCTTCGAGCTGATGCTCTTCGTAATGCATCAATTAAAAGTAGTTGTTCCATGATCCATTTATTAATTGGGAAAGTATGTGATTGCAATACGAATGCATCGGTGCCTCTAACTGATTCTTCGAAACGAACAAATATTTCACCATTGGCAAAGTCATATGCAGAAAGTTTTGCTAACTCAACACCAAGTTCGCGAGCAACAGCTTCAGCTAATGCTGGGTGAGAACGACCTGAGGCAAGAAGAAGCCTTTTGCTGGTTACGGTTTCGATCTCGGCCACTGCAAATCCTTTTCTAAGAAAGATTTCTAGGTGGTGCTAACTCTAATTCTGTCGGTTACTTATTTGGCTTCTTTGCTCGGGTTCGTCGTGCCGCAGACGCTGATTTAGTTTTCCCTCTTTTACGTGCAACCCAGCCTTCAATATTTCTTTGTTTGGTTCTTTCCACACCTAATGCACCTGCTGGCACATTTTCAGTGATTACAGAACCTGCTGCGGTGTAGGCACCATCACCAATTTTCACAGGGGCCACAAGCATGGTGTCTGAACCGATTTTGACGTGATCTCCAACAACGGTTTTGTGTTTTTCAACACCGTCATAGTTAACAAAAACTGTGGCAGCGCCAATATTTGTTTCAATACCAATAGTGGCATCTCCCACATAAGACAAATGAGGAACTTTGGAACCTTCTCCAACTGTGGAGTTCTTAATTTCTACATAAGCTCCAGCTTTTACTCCATCTTTCAAAACAGTGCCTGGTCTTAAATATGTGTAGGGACCAATTTCACAGTTATTGCCAATGTTTGCTTCATTTGCAGTTGTTCTTAACACATGAGAATTTGTTCCAACAACACAATCTTTAAGCATTGAGTCTGGACCGATTACAGAATTGCTGCCCACCACAGTGTTACCTAATAAATGAGTGTTGTTATCTAAGAAAACATCTTGACCCAAGGTCACATTGACATCAATTACTACTGAGTCTGGGTTTCTCATGGAAACTCCTTGACTCATCCAGTATTCATTAATGGTTTGTTGCAAGATTTGTTGAGACATCGCCAATTGGCTTCGATCATTAATACCTAAGGCTTCTAAGTAGTCTTCACACATCACAGCAGTTACAGATTCACCCATATTGTTAATTACAGCAATCACATCTGTTAAATAGATTTCACCTTGTTTGTTATTAGCTTTTATTTGGGTGATGGCTTTCTTTAAGATTTCAACATCAAAAACATAAACACCAGTGTTGATTTCAGTTATTTCTAATTCTTCACTACTTGCATCACTTTGTTCCACAATGCGATCAACCATGCTGGCTAGTCGAATGATTCGACCATATCCAGTTGGATCAGGTAAATCAGCTGTTAAGACTGCAGCTTTTGATTCTTTAGCAGCTGCAACTAAACGAGAGATTGAATCAGAGGTAAGTAAAGGAGTATCTCCTGCTGTGATTAAAACTAGTCCTTTGAAGTTCTTCATTTCTGCTAATGCAGTTTGCACAGCATGGCCTGTGCCCTTTTGTTGTTTTTGTACAACTGTTTTTACTTTTTTAAAATCAGCATTTAAATACTTTGTAACTCTTTCTTTACCGTGGCCAACAACAGCAATTATTTGAGCTGGTTTTAATTCTGCAACAGTTTCTAAAACATGACCGAGTATCGGCATGCCACAAATTGGGTGTAAAACTTTTGGGGTGGAAGAATTCATTCTTTTGCCGAAGCCGGCAGCCAACACAATTGCAGCGCTTAAATTGCTCACGTAGTTGATGTTATTAGGTAGTTGTACTTTCCAAGTGGCTCCGGGACAGGGACTCGAACCCCGATTCGCGGCTCCAAAGGCCGATGTCCTGCCAATTGGACGATCCCGGATTAGCTTTTATCTGATTTGTAGTGCAAGTGAACCAGTGCTCGAATAAGCCTAACCATCTGGAGTTGTAGCGTTGATTTGTGCCTACCAATTCTACGAGTGAACCTACAAAAGACGAACTCAAAGCTGCAAAGAAATTACTTAAAGCCCAAGAAAAAATGATGCTCGAAGCAGAGCGTGCTCGCGAACGAGTCACTAAGGCTGCACTGGAAGTAGAACGCGAAGCCGGACGCACTCGCATGAGTGGTCATGAAAGACGCGAACAATTAATAAACGTTGCTAGACATTTATTTGCTGAAAAAGGTTATGAAGCAGTATCAGTTGAAGAGATTGCGCAATGGGCTTCTGTTTCAAAACCAGTAATTTATGAACACTTTGGCAGTAAAGATGGTTTGTATGCAGTAATTCTTGATCGTGAAACTAGAGAACTGCTTGACACCGTTACTTCAAATTTAAAACCAGGACATCCCCGCACAATGTTGGAACAAGCTGTTTATGCATTCTTTACCTACATTGATGAACATCCAGATGGATATCGCGTATTACTAAAAGATGCACCTGCTGCAAAAGGAGCTGGTGCTTATTCTGGTTTAGTTAATGACATTGTTGATAAATGTGAAACTGTTTTAGCTGATGCTTTTGGTCGTTTTGGTTTACCTAGAAAATCTGCGGGAATTTATGCTCGAACACTCGTTGGTTCTGTTGCTTTAACTGGGCAATGGTGGGAAGAAGAAAGACATATTTCAAAAGAAGAAATAACTGCTCAAGTTGTTAACTTTGTGTGGAATGGTTTAACTGATTTGAAAGCAAATCCAACTTTGACTACAAATAAGAAAACTATTTAATTCTTGCTCCAGGAACTGGGCCATAAGCAGTAACTGCTGCAGTGCAAGTTCCACTACTTAATAGATCAATTGCAATATCTGATGCAGCGGTGTCATCCAAACACAGAAATACACAAGTTGGGCCAGAGCCTGAAACAATTCCTGCTAAAGCTCCAGCTTCTTCTCCAGCTCTAAGTAGTCTTCTTAATTCTGGTTTTAGGGATAAAGCTGCAGCTTGTAAATCATTAACTAGATTTATTGCTACTTCATTAGGGTTTCCATGAGCTAGGGCTTGGAGTAATTCTAGAGAAATCTCTGGATCTGGAATTTCTTTATCCTTGGTTAAATGATCAAATTCTGCATAAACTTCAGGAGTTGATAAACCAAAATTATTGGTAGCAATTACCCAATGCAAAGAATCTCTGTGAAGAACTGGAGTTAATTGCTCTCCTCGACCATAACCAAGAGCAGTATTTCCATGTAATAAAAATGGAACATCAGAACCAACTTTAGAAGCAATTAAATTAAGTTCATCAATCGTTAAATGAAAGTCCCACAAATGATTAATGCCAATAATTGCTGCAGCTGCATCAGCACTACCACCAGCCATTCCTCCTGCTAGAGGAATTGACTTATTGATGTGAATGCGCGCATGAATTGGTTGGTTAACGTGCTTGGCAATTTCAGTTACAGCTTTTGAAACAAGATTGTCTTTATTCGTTGGAATCTTTTCTGCATTGTTGCCACCCACCGAGATTTCTTCTTGCCCAGGTTTAACCATGCTCACAGTTACTTCGTCATAAATTGATACAGCATGAAACACAGTTGCTAATTGATGAAAACCGTCTTCCCCAAGTGGGGCAACTTTTAGTGACAAGTTAATTTTGGCGGGAACTCTTACTGAAATATGTTTAGGTGCTAATTCTTGTAAGTTTGCGGTCATGATCTATTTGAAGTAATTGTTACGCCACTTTTCTTCATGGCATAAGTCAATCGCACATAGTCAGAAACATTCAATGCTTCCCCACGTAACTGTGGGTCAATCTGGGCAGATTCTAGAATTTCAGATGCTTTTTCTGAACCTCCACACATTGAACTTAATGCTGAGCGAAGCATCTTTCTTCTTTGAGAAAAAGCAGCATCCACCACAGCAAAAAGTTCTTTTCTAATTGATTCATCAACATCTTTTTTTCTATTAATTTGCACTAGATCTGAATCAACATTTGGTACCGGCCAGAAAACATTTCTAGAAATAGAACCTGCTTTAGAAACTTCGGCATACCATTGCAATTTCACACTGGGTGAACCATAAGTTCTAGAACCTGGACCTGCCGCTAAGCGATCGGCAACTTCTGATTGCACCATTACTAAATAGTTTTTGATACTTGGAAAGTTTTCCAAAATGTGAATTATCACTGGAACAGATACGTTATAAGGCAAATTTGCCACTAAAACATCAGGATTTTTCACATCACTTGTGGTTATTTCTAAAGCATCTTTGTTAATAACACTTAATTGAGAATCACTAAATCCTTTTGATTTAGCAGTAATTGGCAGCAATTCAGCTAGGCGAGAATCTATTTCTACTGCAGTTACTTTTGCACCCTTTGCCAGCAAAGCAAGCGTTAAGGAACCTAGACCTGGTCCTACTTCTAAAACATGAGAATCTTTTGTAACATTGCTGGTTCTAACAATCTTTTCAACAGTATTTTGATCGGTAACAAAGTTTTGACCAAGTTTTTTAGTTGGTTTTAAATCTAGTTTGCTGGCTAATTCTCTAATTTCAGTTGTGGTTAATAATTGATTTGTCATTCAAACTTTCCGAAAAGCTTCTCAGCATTTGTTCTAGTGGCATCAGCAACTGTGTTGATATCAACATTCATTTCTTGTGCCATGGTGGCAAGAGTTAAAGGAATCATGTAAGACGAATTTGGGTAACCCCGATATGGCATGGGGGTAAGAAATGGAGCATCGGTTTCTACTAAAACATTTTCTAGGGGTGTAACTTGTAGCGCATCTCTTAGGCTTTGCGCATTCTTAAAAGTACAAGTGCCAGCAAAAGATAAATACCATCCTCGTTTTACTAATTCTTGCGCAAATTCTTTATCTCCTGAATAGCAATGAAAAATTACTTGTTGAGCTTTCTCGTCATCAAGAATTCTTAACGCATCAAGGTGAGCATCTCGATCGTGCACCATAACTGGTTTATTTAACTTATTAGCAATTTGAATGTGGGCTCTAAATGATTTCTCTTGAAAAGCTCTACCTTCTTCGCTAGTTCTAAAGAAATCAACTCCTGTTTCACCAATTGCTCTTACTACATCTTCTTTAGCCAATTCTGCAATTTCAGCAATTGCTTCATCTAATGCGCTCTCGCCTTTTTCTAAAGCAATAACTGGTGCCTCATTTGGATGAAGTGCAACCGTGGCATGAATTTGAGAAAATTCTTGAGCAGTTTTTACTGCCCACCTTGAACTTGGAACATCAACTCCTACTTGCACAATTCCAGTAATTCCAACAGCTTTAGCTTTTGCTAATGAATCTTCCACACTCATAAAGATGTCTTCATCTTCAATGTCTAAATGGCAATGCGCATCAACTGTGGTGGTGGTTAACTTTTCAGGAAGAGGCGGATACTCACGCTTCTTTGATTCGGTCACACCAAAATCTTTTCTGGCGCGTAACTCATTGTCTTTATTGTTCATCTTCTGCCAGGCGAGGAAATACAGCTTCGCCTTTGTTTACTTTGCTTCCGGCAGGCAAAATTCCCCAAGTTCCAGCATTACTAATTAGTTGTTTAGAAATATCACCAATTGATTCATTGGCTCCTAAAATATTCCAAATCTTTGTGGTGCTCTCAGGCATGATGGCGTGATACAAAACTGCAATTGCTCTTAAAGATTCAGCCACACAATATAAAACGGTAGCTAATCTTTCTTTGTTTGCTTCATCTTTAGCAATTTTCCAAGGTTCTTGTTCTGTGACATAAAGATTTGCTGCATCAACAACATTTCTAATCGCATTTATTCCTTCTGAAAAATCAAGCTTTGTTATGAATTCATCAGCATCTATGGCTGCTTTTTTGATTCCTTCAACTAATACTTGATCAGCAGCTGTTAGTTTTCCTGGTTGAGGAACGATTCCTGCAAAGTATTTTTCAATCATGGCAGCTTCACGGGAAGCAAGATTTCCTAAACCGTTTGCTAATTCGCTGGTATATCTCGCTGTTAAATCTTCCCATGAAAAAGAACCGTCTTGACCAAATCTAATTGCTGATAAGAAGTAGTAGCGGAAAGCATCTGCTCCTACGTAATCAACAATCACAGAAGGTGCAATTCCAGTTAACTTTGTTTTACTCATTTTTTCCCCACCCACTAATAACCATCCATGGGCGAAAACACATTTTGGAAGTTCAACATTGGCAGCCATTAACATTGCTGGCCAATAAACAGCGTGGAATCTTAAAATATCTTTACCAACTAAATGAACATCAATTGGCCAAACACTTTTAAATAGTTTTCCTTCAGCACTATCTTCTGGTGCGCCATAACCTGCAGCAGTTATGTAATTAAGTAGTGCATCAAACCAAACGTAAACAACTTGTTTTTCATCCCACGGCAATGGAATTCCCCAAGAAACAGCAGATCTTGACATGGAAATATCTTCCAGTCCTTGTTTTAAAAACGCCATTACTTCGTTATAAGCAGATTGAGGTTGAATACTTTCAGGATGTTTGGTGTAGTGATCAATTAATGGTTGTTGATATTGCTTAAGTTTAAAGAACCAGTTTTTCTCTTTTAACATTTCTACTGGTTTGGAATGAATTGGACAAAGTTCTTGGCCGTTTTCTTTTAATAAATCTCCAGGTAACTTGAATTCTTCGCATCCCACACAATATGGTCCTTCATAACTTCCTTCATAAACTGCACCATTTGCTTTAACGTTTTCCCAAAAAGCTTGCACACCTTTTTTGTGTTTGGCAGAAGTTGTTCTAATGAAATCATCATTGGCCGCATTAATTGTTTTTAAAACTGGAAGCCAAGCTTCACTTACTAATTTGTCTGCCCAATCTTGGGGTTTGAAATTATTACTTTCAGCTGTTCTTTGTACTTTGGTGCCGTGTTCATCAGTACCAGTTAAGAACCAAACTTTTTCACCCTTTTGGCGATGCCAACGAGTTAAAACATCTCCAGCAGTTGTGGTGTAGGCGTGACCAATATGAGGAGCATCATTTACATAGTAAATAGGTGTAGATAAATAGAAAGAATCTTTAGCGCTACTCATGAGTCCAATCTTAGAGAAGCTTCATAAAGTTCTCGCCTAGACAATCCACGTTGTGTTGAAACTTCTTGGACTGCGTCTTTAAAACTAGATCCAGCTGCAATTAATTGCTTAACTTCGGCTATAGCTTCATCATCTACTTCTTTTTTACCTGTGTTTTCTACTCCTGCGATAACCAGAGTGATTTCACCTAATACTTCTTTACTATTTGCCCAGGCCACTAATTCTTTTAAGCTTCCTCTTATTACTTCTTCATAAGTTTTAGATATTTCTCTAACCACTGCTGCTTTTCGATCATCTCCAACTATTTCTTGGATATCTTGCAAAGTTTGTAAAGTTCTTCGGGGAGATTCAAAGATAACCATGGTTCTAGATTGAGTATTTAAATTATTTAATATTTCTGTTCGCTCTTTACCTTTGCGAGCAATAAATCCTTCAAATGAAAAACGATCAGTTGGCAGTCCTGAAAGTACAAGTGCTGATAACACAGCACTTGGTCCTGGAATTACAGTAATTGAGATATTTTCTTCAATTGCTTTTGTTACTAATCGATAACCAGGATCACTTATTGCTGGAGTTCCTGCATCACTTATTACTACAACTTTTAATCCGCTTTTGAGTTTTTCAATGATGTCTGGAATCTTTTCAATTTCATTTTCTTCAAAAAGAGAAATAACTGGAGCTGTTATTTCTAGGTTTAAATCCGCAAATAACCTTTTGGCTCGTCTGGTGTCTTCAGCAGCAATTAGATCTGCTTGTTCCAAAGTTTCTTTTAACCTCGGGGAAGCATCCAAAATATTGCCTAAAGGCGTTGCCGCCAAAATTAATTGCCCGCCACTCATACGCATCATCCTTTCAGGCACAAGTTAGTCGTAATCTTTCAGCCGTGGGAAAAGTTCATCCAGCGCATGCCCGAAGAATTCCAGATATTGAAAAGACCAATGAACTTGTTGACCATGCGCCAAAACAGCATTTACTCAGTTGGGGTTTAACCCTTCTAGTTACAGCGATTGCAGCAATTATTAGATGGCCTCGTTTAGGTATACCTGAAGATGTTGTTTTTGATGAAACTTATTACGTAAAAGATGCTTATGCACTGTTAACAAATGGTTATGAAAGAGAAGCTGTTGAAAAAGCAAATGAATTCTTATTAGAAGGACGAACTGATTTATTTCAAACAGTTGGTTCGTTCGTGGCACATCCGCCAATGGGCAAATGGGTTATTGCTCTTGGTGAACAAATTTTTGGTTTGAATTCTTTTGGTTGGCGTGCTGGTGTTGCTTTCATGGGAACTCTTTTAGTTTTAGTTACCACCAGAGTTGCAATTCGTTTACTTAGATCAATTTGGTTTGGTGTATTAGCTGGCTTTTTATTAGCAATTGATGGTTTAGCAATTGTGATGAGTAGAACTGCATTACTGGATGGAATTATGACCACTTTTG
>BJFU01000036.1 GCA_014190035.1 Actinomycetes bacterium
AAATGTTCCAGCAAGTAAATTCTTAACTACACCTGGTGGAATAAGTACAAGAACTCCAGAGCAAGTAATGGAACAAATGGAAGCTTTTGGTCCAGGAGCTAAAAAAGGAAAATTCATTTCTAAAAAGGGAAAAAAAGCTAAAGACATGTCAAAAGAACATGAAGACATGGAATCAGAAGCTGAGGAAAGAAAAGAATACGAGATGGAAGAAAAAGGTTATAAAGAAACCTCATCAGGTAAAATGAAAAAAATGGCAAGTGGTGGGGAATCTAAGGCAGCTTATCTTGCGGCTAGAAATAAAAAGAACTCAGATAGACTTACTTTATCTGATATAAGAGATGCAGAGAATGCATTAAAAAGAGGTTATCCAAAACCTGATGTTACAGCAACTGAAGGTTCGTTTGTAAGAGGTGGATCTGTAATCGCAAGAGGAAACAAATTAGCTAGAAGTAAACCTACTAAATTATTCTAATGTCATCACCAACAAAAGGAGTAATTGGTGAAATTTTAAGTGTTACATCCAACAGGCTTGGTAAGGATGTTGGTTCAACTTATGAACAATACTTTGGAGGTAAATCATTGCCAAAGGACAGATTTCAACAAGGTCTTGCAGCCTCTGGATTAAAAAAAGGTGGTATTGCACGTGGTTATGGTGTAGCAATTAAAGGTAAGAAAAAAATTAGAGTTTTGTAATGGCTATTGAAAAAGATAATCAACCGACAGATGATACTCTGCCTGAAACGGAAGCAACCGTTGAGTTGCCTGGTGAAGAGGGTGGTGAAGCAGTTGTTGCAATCAACCCAGATGGTACAACTCAATTAAATCCTGAAGCAGAACCAGAAGAAGATTTTTATTCTAACCTTGCAGAAAAAATTGATGACCGAGTTTTAATGAAACTTGGAACTGAACTTGTACAGATGTACAAATCAGATAAAGAAAGTAGACAAGATTGGGAAGATCAATACGTTAAAGGTTTAGAATTTTTAACTACAAATTACACAGCAGTAACAAAACCATTTCAAGGGGCATCGACCGTAACTCATCCACTATTATCTGAAGCTGTAACTCAATTTCAAGCACAAGCATTTAAAGAATTATTACCACCAGAAGGACCAGTAAGAACTCAAATAGTTGGTGTTGAAGATCCAATGAGAGTTCAACAAGCACAACGTGTAAAAGACTTTATGAATTTTGAATTAATGGAAAGAATGGAAGAATATGTAACAGACTTTGATGCATTACTTTACCACTTACCATTAGCAGGATCAGCATTTAAAAAAGTATACTTTGATGCAATTAACGAAAGAGCGGTAGCTAAATTTATAAGAGCTGAAGATTTAATCGTTCCTTATTCTGCAAATGATTTATTAGAAGCAGAACGTATTACACACATATTAAATTTAACTGAAAATGAGTTATTTAAAAGACAAGCTTCAGGTTTTTATAGAGATGTTGATTTACAACCTAATGATAATCCTCAAAACGATATTGATAAAAAATATTCAGAACTTTCTGGATCGAGACCAAGCTATGGTAAAGATAAATTATTTAGAATTTTAGAAATGCATATTGATTTAGATTTAGATCAATATCAATTTGATGATAATAAAACTGAAAAGAAAGTAAAAATTCCATACATAGTCACTGTAGATGAAATGAGTGGAACAGTTTTATCTATTTATAGAAATTACAGAGAAGGTGACGAAGCTACAAGAAGAATAGAATACTTTGTCCAATATAAATTTTTACCAGGTTTAGGATTTTATGGCTTTGGATTAGTTCATATGATTGGTGGATTAACAAAAGCTGCAACAAATGCACTTAGACAATTACTAGATGCTGGGACTTTAGCTAACTTACCAGCTGGATTCAAGTCTAGAGGTATGCGAGTTAGAGATGATGACCAGCCATTTACACCTGGAGAGTTTAGAGATGTAGATGCACCTGGTGGAAATATTAGAGATCAATTCCAAATTTTACCTTTCAAAGAGCCAAGTCCAACTTTATTTCAATTAATGGGCTTTTGCGTTGAAGCAGGACAACGTTTTGCAGCGATTGCAGACCCTCAAGTTGGAGATATGAACAATCAAGCACCTGTTGGCACGACTATTGCATTACTCGAAAGAGGTTCAAGAGTAATGTCAGCTGTTCAAAAACGATGTTACAATGCAATGAGAAAAGAATTTAAACTTTTGGGAAGAATTTTTGCAGATTTTTTACCACCAGAATATCCTTATGATGTTTATGGAGGTGAAAGAACGATCAAAGCAGCAGATTTCGATGATAGAGTAGACATTTTACCTATCGCTGATCCAAATATTTTTTCAATGTCTCAAAGAGTGACACTTGCTCAGACTCAATTACAGATTGCACAAACAAATCCAGCGATGCACAACATGCATGAAGTCTATAGACGTATTTATGACTCGCTTGGAACTAAAAATATTGATCAAATTTTAATTCCTGAAGACTATATTCAAGCACCAATGGATCCAGCACAAGAAAATATGCGTTCAATGGACTTAAAAAACCTAAGAGCTTTTCAAGGACAAGATCATGATGCCCATATTGCTGTTCACATGTCATTTATGAGGACTAGAATGGTGCAAATTAACCCTGCAGTGTACACAATTTTACAAAGACATATTACAGAACACATTTCTTACAAAGCAAGAGCAATGGTTAACATGCAATTGATGCAAGATGCTAATATGATTGCATTACAAAACCAAAATCCACAAGAATTTGCATTACAAGCAGAGGCTTTAATTGCAAGAGCAGAAGCACAACTAACAGAACAAGCAGTTCAGGTTGAAGAAACGTATGTAGCATCTAGAAAAGATCCTTTAGTATTGCTAAAAGAGAGAGAATTGGATATTAAAGCATTAGAGATCCAACAAAAATCTCAAGAAACAGCTTTCGTCCAACAAAATGAAGATTTAAGGTTTGACGAAAAGATGGAACTTGAAAAAATGAAGTTGGAAAATAAAGAAGAGGCTGACAAAGCTAAATTAAATTTAGAAGCAGCTAAACTTCAAACAAACCTAATAAGAAAAACGAATGAAAAAAAGTAAATCAAAAGATAAAGCTGGAAAAGCTTTGAAGAAAAAAGGTAAAGACGCAAAAGGAAGAGCGATGAAGTAATTCATCCACTTATAATTATGCCATTAAATAAAAAAGGTAAAAAAATTTTGAAATCGATGAAAGAACAGTATGGTTCTAAAGCGAAACAAGTTTTTTATGCTTCTTTAAATAAAGGTGTAATTAAAAACGTTGAGAAAAAAGAAGGTGGTGGATTATCCGGCGGTAAACGTTTTGGCCCACCACCTGAAAAAGGACCAAATCCACAAGGGTTAAAGGTTAAAAAAGCTTCTATGGGTTTAGCAATAGGTGTTCTTCCAGATCAAGCTCTTTCAAATTCTCAATCAGCGAGAGACTTTGCTGGTAATTTAGGTTTAGCTGGAAAAGTAATATCTAGTTTTTATAACAAAAGAGCTGAAGAGGAAAAAGAAAAAGAAAAAACAGTACAACCAATTAAAGCATATTTAGGAAAAGAAATTAGGCAACCAACAGAAACAAGAAAAGAATTTGGTACAAGACATGAAATTCATACAAAATTAAAAGAATCAGATATTTTTAGAAAAGGTTCTAAAGTAAGTGATGCAAGTCCAAAGTTAAAACAAGGTGGAATGAGTTGTCCATATAGACGTGGTGGCAAAACAAGTATTCAAGGTGTAAGCAAAATTCAAGTTAAAGGACAAAAATTTATTGGAGTTAGATAATGCTTCAAATGTTAGGTGCTGTTGCACCATTAGCTAAAATATTATTTAGTACAATTGAAAAATCTGTACCTGATAAAGATCTTCAAGAAAAATTAAAAGCACAATTACAAACTCAATTATTACAATCTAATACAGCAGAACTACAAGCAGCAGCTAAAATAGTTGAAGCTGAAGCAAAAGCAGGATGGTTTGCAGCAAGTTGGCGACCATTACTAATGTATGTATTAATATTTATATTAGTATGGAATTATGTATTAGGACCAGTAATTTTATTTTTCTTCAAGGCATCTATTACTATAACTTTACCAGGAGATGTCTGGACATTATTACAAATAGGTCTAGGTGGTTATGTGGTAGGAAGATCTGCTGAATCCGTTGCTAGAACAATGGCAAATAAACCACAGCCAAAAGATCAAGAAAACGGTTAGTGAAATACCTTATATTTGTATTATTGCTTTATTCCTGCAATAATATAAACTCACTTAATATAGAAAAACCTATATTGAAAATGGAGAAAAAATTTTAAAATGTTAGAAAGATTGAAAGATTTAATTGCACAAAACTTTTCTAAAAAGGAAATAGAAAAGAAAAATAATGCATTATTAAGAAGTAGAAAAGAAGTTGAGATTAACGGTAACGGAACTTCTGGTTATACAATTAAAGAAGGCGAACATAAAGGTAAAGTTTTAGGACACATAAAAAGAGATTCATCACCTTTAGAGAATAAAAAAAAAGATGAACAGTATGATGAATTAGGTTATTAATGGATCTAATAGATTACATAAAAAAGAAGATAATTGCTCCAAAAGTGGCAAATTTGACACAAACCACTACATCTGGTGTTGACTCTTTCGAGAAATACCAATATATAGTAGGTCAGATCAAATCACTTAATGATTTGCAACAGGAACTCACGGACCTGCAAAAAAAACAGGAGCTTATAGATGAAGACGACGAAGACCGAGGAGATACCTCCTCTTAAAGAAGGCCTTTTAGATGCCTATAAATCTGAAGAAGAAATCAAAAAAACATTTCTAGATCCAGAATCATTATCCAAATCTGCATTAGAACGATTACCTCAACCAACTGGTTGGAGACTTTTAGTTTTACCATGGGCTGGCCCACAAAAAACTAAAGGAGGAATTATTCTTTCAGATAAATCTCACGAGATGATTCAAATCACAACTGTTGTTGGCTATGTGCTAAAAATGGGAAACCTTTGTTACAAAGATGAAAAAAGATTTCCATCAGGTGCATGGTGTAAAGAAAAACAATGGGTAATGTTTGGAAGATATGCTGGAAGTCGTTTTCGTATTGAAGGCGGTGAAGTGAGAATATTAAATGATGACGATATAATCGGAACCATAGGGGATCCGCGCGACATCGAACATACATACTAAGGAGATGTAAATGTCAGAAGCAAAACAGGAGCTAAAAAACACAAATGGAGAAACTGAAGTTGTTGTAGAAACAAAAGCAGTAGAAGAAAAACCAAAATTAGTAAATGAACAAGTTGAAAGTATTGGTGCAGAAGTAAAAAAACCAGGTATTGAAGGAATCACAGTAGAAGAAGTTCATGAAACTGATGAATCTGTAAAACCTGTAAAAAAAGATAACTTATCTGAATACACGGATTCAGTTCAGACAAGAATTAATCAGCTCACGCGTGCGCGTAGAGAAGCTGAACGTCAAAGAGAGGCTGCAGTTCAATATGCAAAAGGAGTTCAAAAACAACTTCAAGAATTGCAAAAGAATGTAAGTACTTATGATACACATTACTTAAAAGAATTCGAAGCAAGAGTAGATGCAGAAACTGCATCGGTCAAAACTCAACTTAAATCTGCTATAGAAAATCAGGATGCTGAATCTATTATGCAGGCTCAAGAAAAGCTGACTAGTCTAGCTGTTCAAAAAGAAAGAGCTAAACTTACAAATGCTGAGAGGGCTCTTCAGGCTCAAAAACCTGAGGAAAAATCAACAAACGTAGATCAGCAAATAGCTAATAATTTACCGCCTGAACCATCAAGAAAAGCTCAAAAATGGGCTGAAAAGAATAATTGGTTTGGTAACGATAAAATTATGACTAATGCTGCATATACAATTCACGAAGATTTAGTAAGTCAAGGGTTTGACACTGAAAGTGATGAGTATTATACTGAAATAGATAAATTAATGAAGGATTCATTCCCTCATAAATTTACAGATATTCAGGAGCAACCACAGAAAAAAATCGTCCAAACTGTTGCCCCTGCTGGTAGAACCAACTCAGGACGCAGAACTGTGCGACTCACCAAAGCACAAGTTAGTATGGCTAAAAAATTAGGGGTGCCACTAGAAGAATACGCTAAATACGTGAAGGAAGGAGCTTAATATGGAAGACTTAAACAAAACCTCACGCGCGACAGACGAAAGGTCAAAAAACGAAAGACCAAAACACTGGACGCCTCCATCATCTTTGGATGCACCAAAGCCTAAAGATGGATTTGTACATAGATGGTTAAGATACGAGATTGCAGGATTTCAAGATACTGCAAACATGAGTAAACGACTAAGAGAAGGCTATGAACTAGTCAAATCTGAAGAAGTTGAAAGTGGATCTCACAACTATCCTGTGTATGACAAATCACATCGATATGCTGGGTACATTGGGGTTGGTGGCCTTGTTCTGGCAAGGATACCGATTGAGATTGCAAAATCACGCGCTGAGTATTTCGCAAGAGTTACTCAAGACCAAATGACCGCTGTAGATAATGATCTCATGAAGGAACAGAATCCGGGAATGCCTATTAATATTAATAGACAAACTCGTGTAACTTTTGGTGGTGGACGAAAAAAATAATTTTTTTGTTATACCATCGTAAATTAAAATAAAAACGGAGATAAAAAACTATGGCAAACGTAAATGAAAAGTTCGGTCTAAGACCGTACAGATCAATTAATGGAGCTCCATGGAATAACGCTCAGAACAGATATACAGTAGCAAACAATTTATCTACTGCTATATTTCAGGGCGATCCAGTAAAACCAACGACTGCGGGTAACGTAACGTTGGCTAGATCAAATACATCTGATCGAATTATTGGTGTGTTCAATGGTGTGTTCTATAACGATCCAACAACACAAAAGCCTACTTTTAGAAACAACTATCCGGGAAGTATTGCGGTTGCAGGAATCACTGCATTCGTAATAGACGATCCGAATACTGTTTATTTAGTAGATGCAAATGCTGCTTTCACAAGAGCAGATTTGTTTAGGAACTACTCATTAACTAACGTTACAGGAAATACTTTAACTGGTATTTCTGAAAAACAATTAGCTGTTGGCACATCAGGTTTAGCTACAACTTTTGCGGTTCAAGCAATTGATATCCAAGAAGGTGCTACTGACTCTGATACTTCAACATCTGGTGTTAATGTATTAGTAAGAATCAACAATCACTTCTTTAGAAGTGGTACTGCAGGTATATAAAGGAGACAAATTATGGCTATCTCACGTCAACAGTTAACAAAAGAGCTAGAACCAGGTTTGAATGCTTTATTCGGACTTGAGTACTCTAGATACGAAAACGAACACGCAGAAATCTATCAAACTGAAACTTCAGACAGAGCTTTTGAAGAAGAAGTTATGTTATCAGGTTTCGGCAGTGCTCCAGTTAAGCAAGAAGGTGCAGCGGTTGTATTTGACCAAGCAAACGAAGCTTACACTGCGAGATATACGCATGAAACTATCGCATTAGCTTTTGCAATCACAGAAGAAGCTATTGAAGATAACTTATACGATAGACTAGCTGGTCGTTACACAAGAGCATTGGCAAGATCAATGTCAAACACTAAACAAGTTAAAGCTGCGGCTGTGCTTAACCAAGCACAATTCACATCTGTAACTGGTGGTGATGGCGTTCCTCTTATTTCAAATGCTCACCCATTAGCAAATGGTAATACTTTCTCTAACAGATTAGCAACAGCTGCTGATTTGAATGAAACATCGCTAGAACAATCTTTGATTGATATAGCAGGTTTCGTAGATGAGAGAGGATTAAGAATTGCTGTTCAAGGTATTAAAATGATAATTCCAAAAGAATTACAATTTACTGCTGAAAGAATTCTTAAATCACCTTTAAGAGTGGGTACAGCGGATAACGATATCAACGCTATTGGTAATATGGGAATGTTACCTCAAGGATACAGAGTCAATCACTTCTTAACAGATACTGATTCATTCTTCATTCTGACTGATATTCCTAACGGTTTCAAAAACTTTGAAAGAGCTCCATTAAGAACAGCTCTTGAAGGAGATTTTGATACTGGTAACGTACGATTCAAAGCTAGAGAAAGATACAGCTTCGGCTATTCTGACCCTAGATGTGTATTCGGTAACGGAAATTTACCTACATCATAATAGTTAGGTTTGACAATCAAAGAAGGGGCTGGTGTTTACACTGGCCCCTTTTTCATTTATAATCATTAAACTATACATTAACTTTTAATCTAGACGCGTATAGTCGACGGCCTAGAGACTAGATTAGAAAAACTAGGAGAATAAATTATGGCTAATACAACTTTTTCAGGTCCTATAAAATCTGGAAATATTTTTAATACAACAGGAACAACACTTGGAACAAACGTTAAAAACGTTGGACCAGTTGTATTAACTCAATCATCAACTGTTGCATTAACACACGCAACAACTACTGCTACTGCATTAGGAATTATAATTCCTGCTAACAGTCAAATCATTAGTGTGTCAATTCAAGTAGAATCACTTTTTACTGCTTCTAACACAACTACAATTGCTGTTGGTAAAAGTTCAGCAAGTGCTACAAACTTAGCTGCAGCAACTGCTGTATCAGCAACTGCAACTGGAGCTTCTATGTTACCAGCAAGCGCAGGTGCATGGAGAACTGTAGGTACTTCTGATATTGAATTATATGGAATAACAGTTGCTAACTCTGCAACAGCAGGTAAAGCAAGAATCGTTGTAACTTACAGTCAAGCAGCTACTTTAGCAGCTCTGTAATAAATTAATTTTTAAGGAGCTCTTCGGGGCTCCTTATAAAAAAGGAAAAAATTATGAAGTCAGATGTTAAACCGGTCGTATCAAGTGCAGCTAATGCTGTTCTTTTTACTGGACCAACAAGATTAAGAGGATATGCTGTTCAATCAACTGGTACTTCTGGAACAGTAGTTATCAATGGATTAGCAAATGCTACTACTGTTAGTTCTTCAACGAATACAGAAGTTTACATTCCAGTATCAGTAGGAGCTGGTCAAACTGAAACATTAAATCTTCCTGAAGACGGAGTTCTTTATGCTGCTAGAAATGGTACAGGAATAGTTAATGGTATTGGTATTACAGGAAACGTAGACGGTTTAAACGTAATATTATTTATAGATAAATAATATGAAAGACTATGTAGCTGAACTACTAGGTCTAAAAGATGGTGGAATGCCACCACGTAATAAAAAATATTATCGTTCAACTAAAGCTGGAGCAGGTATGACATCTGCGGGTGTTGCAGCTTATAGGAGAATGAATCCAGGTTCTAAATTATCAACAGCAGTTACAGAAAATAAACCAGGTCCAAAAAGGGCTGCAAGAAGAAAATCTTATTGTGCAAGATCTGCTGGACAGATGAAGATGCATAACGTAAATTGTTCTAAAACTCCTGATAAAAGGATTTGTGCTGCAAGGAGAAGATGGAAATGTTAAATGAGCTATTTGAACGCAAACATACCACCAATTTACTGTAAAGTAAGAAGAGAATATTTATATGACTTACGAAAACATCATGGTGAAACTGAAGATTGTGTGGTCTTTGCTATTGCAAGTATTCCAGGGCGTGCAATCTTATTTCATGCTTTACTTACGAATGGTGCAATATATTGGAGGCTTCCTATCTCTGCTTTTATTCAAAGAAGAAACAGCGGTGTTGTGCATCAACCACAAATGGAACATCAAACTCTCGAAGATCTTGAGTTATGGAATTCATTTAGTTATTATCCTTCTGTTACTACTTTTGATTTTTTAATTGGACAACGTTGTAAATATTTAGGAAAGGATAAAAAATTTATTCATGGAGAATATTTATTCACAATTGATTGGGCACATCCAGAACCTAATATCCTCGATACTGAACATTCTGAAATTCCCGATCAACATAAGTGTGCTCATGTTCTGGCTCTCGATAACGGCAATTATGCAGCTCAGCCTAATAATCGTATTCTGTGGAGTATTCCTAGCTTTACAACTTCAACACATTGGCCAGATTATAAAGTACAAACTAATGAATGGAATGTAGAAAATAGATTATGGAAAACAGATGATACAGATAAATTTTTTTATGATATAATGGATGATGCGGGAGAACCAGTATGAGTAAAGCTACTAAATTAGGGGAAAGTACAGAGATTACTATATCTCTTAAAACTTTATCATCTGTTATTATAGTATTAGTTATTGGTGCATTTTATGTATTCAATACTCAATCAAAAATTATATCCCTAGAAAAAGAAATTAAGGATTTAAGATCTGATTATGAAAATTATAGAAAAAATCCTTCACGTTCACAATCACAATTAAATCTTTTGGAAAAAGATTTTGATTACCTTCAAAAACAAGTTGATAAAC
>BJFU01000037.1 GCA_014190035.1 Actinomycetes bacterium
CCTACGTAGATGCAATCGATAAACATACTGTTGTTTTTGGCATAGGCCCCGCAGGATCTGGAAAGACATATCTTGCAGTTGCCAAAGCAGTTCAAGCTTTACAAGCAAAACAAGTTAACAGAATTGTTTTAACAAGACCGGCTGTAGAAGCAGGAGAACACTTAGGTTTTCTTCCAGGCACATTGTCTGAAAAAATTGATCCGTATTTGCGACCACTTTATGACGCACTGCAGGACATGATTGATCCTGACAAGATTCCAAAATTAATGACTAATGGGTCAATCGAAGTGGCTCCACTTGCTTATATGCGAGGCAGAACATTAAATGATTCATTCATAATTCTTGACGAGGCTCAAAATACATCTCCTGAGCAGATGAAAATGTTCTTAACTCGATTAGGTTTTGGTTCAAGAATGGTAGTAACAGGTGATGTTACTCAAATTGATTTACCAAGTGGGACTAAGTCTGGATTAAAAGTGGTGCAGGATATCTTGCACGACGTCGATGATCTAGCTTTTATTCAACTAAATTCTAAGGACGTGGTTCGTCATAAATTAGTGAGCAGAATTGTTGAAGCTTATGAATCATGGGATTCTGCAAAAGAAATACGTTGAGGCTTAACTAATTAATGATCGATGTTGATAATTCAAGTAGTTTTTCAATTGATGAAGTAAATGTCAAAAGTTATATCACCCAAATGTTGAAGTTTTTGAAAGTTAACACCAAATCAGATGTTTCAGTGTTATTTGTAGACGAAGATGAAATGACAAAACAACATGTCCGCTGGATGAATGAAACAGGGCCAACAGATGTGATGAGTTTTCCAATGGATGACATCGTCCTTCAAGATTCCAAACTTAGAAAAAAACAAGCCATTCTCGGCGACATAATTATTTGTCCAGCAGTGGCGTTAAGGGATTCAAGAGAGCAAGGCATAAATCCTGCATATCACCTTGTTTTTTTACTTGCGCATGGAATTTTGCACCTTTTAGGGCAAGATCACCAAGCAGCATCACAACGAGTTGTGATGCAAAAACGTGAGCAAGGTATTATGAATTCCTTGAGGATATCCAAAAAAAGATGATCAACTTACCTATTTTTATTTTACTAGCAGCCATAGTCGAGATTCTTGCTGCATTTTTTATTGCAGGAAGAACTGCAATCTTAAAAACATCAGAATCCAGAGTTGAACAATTACGAAGAGAAGATGTTAAAGGTATTGAAAAACTACAAAAAGTAATCTCAGAAAAAGCAAAGCATGTCGCAGTTTTACAACTTGTGGCATTAGCACTTACATCAGCCGGTGGAGTGTTATTAACTTTTGTGTTTATTGAATCAAATATAAATCTAAATTCTGCTTTAATCATTGCAATTATTGTGGTTTCTTTAGTTGGCTTTATCGTTTTAGGAGTAGCACCAGAAACACTCGGAAAACAAAAATCTGATCGAATATCTCTAATTACTGCTCCTGTGGCCTTAGCAATCAAACCAATTATTTGGCCAATTGCAAAATTACTGGTTGCCGTTGGAAATGCATTAACTCCTGGTAAAGGATTCAAAGAAGGACCTTTTGCAACAGCTGAAGATTTGCGAGATTTAGTAGACCAGGCTGAAGAAGCTGATGTAATTGAAGACGAAGAAAGACAAATGATTCATTCAGTTTTTGAATTAGGTGACACTGTGGCCAGAGAAGTAATGGTTCCAAGAACTGAAATGGTGTGGATTGAAAAGGGTAAGACTTTGCGACAAGCAATATCACTTTCTCTTAGATCTGGATATTCCAGAATTCCAGTAATTGGTGAGGATTCCGACGACATTGTTGGGGTTGTTTATTTAAAAGATATTTCTCGAAGAATTTTTGAAAATTCTGAGGCAGAAAGAACTGAATTAGTTGATAACTTAATGCGCGCTGCATATTTTGTGCCTGATAGTAAACCCGCTGATGAGTTATTAAGAGATATGCAGTCAGCCAGAGTTCATTTAGCAGTTGTGATTGATGAATACGGTGGCACTGCAGGCTTGGTTACCATTGAAGACATTTTGGAAGAAATCGTTGGTGAGATTGCTGATGAGTACGACACCCATGCACCAGAAGTAAATGAGTTAGGACCAAATGTTTATCGAGTAAGTTCTCGAATCCACCTGGATGATTTGGCCGAATTAATTAATTTAAATCTTTCAAGTGATGACGAAGGTGTTGATACCCTTTCTGGATATTTGGCTAAACAACTCGAACGAATTCCTATACCTGGTACATCAATAGTCATTGAAGGCTGGGAATTTGTTGCCGAAAGAGCAGCTGGCAGACGAAACAAAATTGGCACAATCTTGATCCGAAAAAGCGAATCTCCAGATTCTGAATAAATCAAGCATTCTTGTCTACAAACTCTTGGCTAAAGAAATTTTTAAAAACCTATCTGCAACGATGTCTATATGAGTGAATTTCGAAGTGGATTTGCCTGCGTCGTAGGACGCCCAAATGTTGGCAAATCAACGCTAACTAATCAATTAGTTGGCGAGAAAATTGCAATCACTTCCAAGCGCCCTCAAACAACTAGGCACGCAATTAGAGGGTTAGTACACAGAGTTGATGGACAATTAATTCTTGTTGATACTCCCGGGGTACATAAACCAAAAACACTTTTAGGTTCAAGACTTAATGACGTTGTTAGAGATACTTGGAGTGAAGTTGATGTCGCAATATTTTGTGTTCCAGCAGATCAAAAAATTGGTCCAGGAGATAAATACATTGCACAAGAATTAAGCAGTGCAACTAGAAAGCCAAAAATTGGAGTTGTCACAAAATTAGACTCAGCAAGTCAAGCAGACATAGCAGAAAGACTTATGGAGTTAGATGCACTGGGTAAAGAAACTGGCTGTGATTGGAAAGAGATAATTCCCATAAGTGCAAAAACTAGAGCTAACTTAGATGTTTTATTAGATTTAATAATTCCACTTTTACCTGAAGGCCCAGCTCTTTATCCCGCTGGTATTTTTACAGATGAACCTGTGGAAACCATGGTTGCAGAATTTATTCGCGAAGCTGCTTTAGATGACTTAAGAGAAGAGCTTCCTCATTCATTAGCAGTGGTTGTGGAAAGTATTGAACCTGATGAAGAGAGATCAGCTGAAAGACCGTTGATGAGAATCAGAGCAAGTATTTACGTGGAAAGAGATAGCCAAAAGGGAATTATTATTGGCAACAAAGGCTCAAAGTTGAAAGAGATTGGTTCAATTTCAAGAAAGCAAATTGAAAAATTAATTGGAATGCAAGTGTTTTTAGAACTGCACGTGAAAATTGCCCCTGAGTGGCAATCAGATCCTAAGGAACTTTCTAAACTAGGTTTTTAAGATTTAGTTTCAATACTGTGTAGCTCTGGAATTAATTCGTATCTTTTCCCGTAAGTTTGAATAATTGAAATAATTGCAGCAGCAATAGGCACACCAATTAGTGCTCCAATTGCTCCAAAGAATCCGGCAAACACAATCACTGATGCAAAAGCCACGGCAGGATGAATATCCATGGTCAAGGAAGAAATTCTTGGAGTAAATAAGTAGTTTTCAATTTGTTGATAAATCAAAACAAAGATAACCACAAATAATCCATCTTTTGGATCATTTACTACCGCAACAATTGCAGGAATAACTCCACCGATATATGTTCCAACTGTTGGGACAAATTGACTTACCAAACCAGTGAATAGGCCAAGAGGAAGCCAATATGGAACATCTAAGAAAAGTAAGAATACTGAAGTAAATACAGAATTTAATGCGGCAAGAATTACTCGACTAATAACAAATCCACCTGTTTTATCTGTCGCAACTTGCCAAACAGTTGTAAAAATTACTTGTTGTTTAGAAGGTAACCAGCTTCCAATAGTTCTTTTGATCTTTGGAGCCTCGGCTGCAAAATAGAAGGCAAAAAGTAGCAGTGTGAAAATATTAAAGATAAATCCAAAAATACTTGAAACAACTCCAAACACTCCACCAGCGATATCTTGAGCAAAATTTGCAATTTGAGAATTAGAAATATTAAGTGATTGCTCTAATGAAGTTGCATCAATTTGCAAGTTAAATGAAGTATTAATCCAGCCCACAAACCCTTGGATCAATGCAGGAAATTGTGTAATCAAACTTGCTAACTGTGAGCCAAGAAGTTGACCAAAAGCTGCAATGAAAGCAACAATTAGTGCAACTAAACCAAGTAGTACTACAAAAGTGCTTAAACCGCGCTTCATGCCACGTTTTGTCAGTATTTCAACAACAGGAGTTATAGCGATTCCTAGTAACCAGGCAAGTAACAACAAGAAGAGAAAATCTTTACTTTTAGCAAAAGCCCATTCAACTAATTGAAAAGCAATGACAAGTGCTAAAACTGTTATGACACTTCTCTGAATAAATCTGCGATTGACAGAGAAATCCCAACGACTTCCAGAAGCGCTTTTGCCCGAAATATCAGGAGTGTTTTCGCTATTTCCTTGACTATTCAAATAATCTCCTAGGTCTAATTAATAACTCTACTTAACTTGTTTCACCTTGTGGGTGTTGTGGTGGTAAAGGTCAGTTAAATTCCAGCAGAATTAGTCGTATGCCTCAATACCGCGACGAAGGAATAGTGCTTCGAACCCAACGACTTGGGGAAGCCGACCGAATCGTGACGGTGCTAACTAGAAATAGTGGTCGAGTCAGAGCTGTGGCAAAGGGAGTTAGAAAAACGACTTCAAGATTTGGTGCCAGAGTAGAACCTTTTGGTCACATCGATGCACACTTTCATATAGGAAAATCGTTAGATATTTTGAGTCAAGTTGAATCTTTTTATTCCTATGGCGCAACGTTGTCGCAAGATTATGCAAAGTGGACTGCAGGCCAAGCGATGTTAGAAACTGCTGAGAGATTAACTCCTGAAGAAAAAGAACCAGCAACACAACAGTATTTATTATTAATCGGTGGACTAAGAGCTTTAGTTAAAGATGATCATGACCCAAATTTGATTCTTGATTCTTATCTTTTACGCTCTCTATCACTTGCTGGTTATTCACCTTCTTTTTATGAATGTGCACGTTGTGGAGCAGACGGTCCGCATAGAGCTTTTTCAGTAAGTGCTGGTGGAGCAACCTGTGAAGAATGTCGACCACCAGGTTCAGTTGTACCTGCACCTGCCACAATTTCTTTAATGTCAGCACTAATTACTGGGGATTGGGAAACTGCTGATACCTCAGAAATAAAGTTCAGAAGAGAAGCAAGTGGCATTATTGCTGCATACTTACAATGGCATCTTGAACGAGGATTGAGATCTTTAAGAATGGTGGAAAGATAATTTATGGCTAAAGCTAGAAAAAAGTTTCCACCCGTACCACGACATAAAAGTGGTGTTAAACCACCAGGAATTTCTTCAACTTTTGTACCAAATCATGTAGCAATTGTTATGGATGGCAATGGTCGTTGGGCCAAAGAAAGAGGATTACCAAGAACTGCAGGACATGAAGCGGGCGAATTAGCACTACTTGATGCAGTTTATGGTGCATTAGAAATTGGGGTTAAGTATTTAACAGTTTATGCTTTCTCAACTGAGAATTGGAAAAGAAGTCCCCAAGAAGTTAAATTCTTAATGAATTTCAATCGAGAAGTAATTCATCGCCGCGTTGAAGAAATGAACCAATATGGCATCAAAGTTCGCTGGTCAGGTAGAGAAGCAAGGCTTTGGAAAAGCGTGGTTGATGAATTAAAGAAAGCTGAAAGAAAAACATCTAAGAATGATCAATTAACTCTGACAATGTGTGTTAATTATGGGGGTAGAGCAGAAATTGCTGATGCCATGATTGAAATGGCCCAAGATGTAAAAGATAGGAAGTTAAAACCCGCTGCCATCACTGAGAAAAAAATCAAGAAATATCTTTATGAACCCACTCTTCCTGATGTGGATTTATTCTTAAGAACCTCAGGAGAGCAAAGAACAAGTAATTTCTTACTGTGGCAATCTGCATATGCCGAAATGGTATTTATGGATGTTTTGTGGCCAGACTTTGATAGAAGACATCTATGGCAAGCAATTGAAATTTATGCCAAAAGAGAACGACGCTTTGGAGACGCTAAACCTAATTAACGGCAGTTTTTACAAAGGCCAAAGACTTCAATAGTGTGACCTGAAATTACATAACCTTGTTCCCGAGCAATCTTTTCTGTCCATACTTCAACTTCTGGTGCAGAAATTTCTGTTGTTTTATTACAACCTGTGCAAACTAAATGGTGATGATGATCTGTACTACAAGCCCGATAAAGTGCTTCGCCATCATCATTTCTTAAAACATCAATAGCACCAGTTTCAGCTAAGGCTTGCAAAGTTCTGTAAACAGTTGCAAGCCCAACTTTTTCACCCCTGGAAGTTAGTAAGGCATGAACTTCTTGAGCGGAGCTAAATTTGGTAATGGTAGAAAGAACTTCAGAAACAGCTTTACGCTGCCTTGTTGGTCTAAGACTTTCTACATTAACCATTTATTCTCCTATGTTTCCAACGATTAACCACATTGCAAGTACTCCAATAACTGTGGCAAGCATTGTTAATCTAGATGGATGTCTGGAGTGAGCTTCTGGCAAAATATGGGAAGTTGCTAAATAGATAACAAATCCTGAAAATACTGCAAGATAAATTCCTACAGAATTATCACTTAATACAACCATGCTGCCTAAAGCTGCTCCCGAAATTCTCATTACAGCATCAACACCAAGTAAGGCCAAAGAACTTCTGGTCCACTTTCCACTCTTGATTAGCAAGGAAACCGTGTTGAGTCCATCACTGAACGCATGTGCCAGCAGTGCCACAAAAACGGTAAACCCTAAAGCAGGACTTACTTGAAATGAAATTCCCAGAGCAACACCATCAAGGAATACGTGCCCAGCCATTCCCAGAGCACCTAAACCTCCAGCCACGTTAACTGGATGTTTATGAGCGTGATCGTAATCAGATTCGGTTGCTTCATGAGATCCAAAAATTTTCTCAGCAAAATGCAAGCTTAAGAATCCAAGTACCAAAGCAAGTGAAACAACTTGAATGCCACCGAATGAATCAGTGTTCATTTCAAATATTTCAGGTAGCAAATCAAAGGCGACCAAGCCTAATAAAAGGCCGCCGGAGAGACCCAGCACTAAGTGCAGGCGGTCTTTGCCTTTGATTGCCAAGAAGCCACCTAAAGAAGTGGCGACAACGGTTACTGCCGCGAGCATTATTGAAAGGTTCATAAAACCCAAGGTAGCCTAATTGAGAATGATTGTCAAACTCATTTAGAAGCGGCTAAAGGCTGTGTAGAAAATCAAGACAGCAACCAGTACTCGAAGCACCTTAGATGATCGAGTTAATAAAGGCCAGCTAAGTGCTAGCAACCAAGTTAAAAATAGGCCAATAAAAAGTAAAGCAAAAAAACCAATCCACAGACCTGGGGATTCGTTGGGATTGGCCAATAAGCCAATCAGCAAAATAATTGTCATGAAAACAGGTAAAACCCAGCGGGGAAGTGCATGAACTCTCGCTAAATAAGGTGCACTAGCTTTTTCAAGTCTTTTTCTGAAGTCAGACATTCACACTCTCACTTTCTCTAACTGGGATACCTCTAGTGTGGCGGATATGTTCGTCATAACAAGACATACTTGCCCTGAGCAACCTGAGTTTTTAGTAAACGTTAAAAAAATGGTTGCAGTTCTTGCCAAGGAACCCGGTTTTATTGAAGTCTTGGTTGGGCGATCTCCTGATGATGCTCAAACTCTGGTCATAGTTCAAAAATGGGATTCAATAGGAAATGCTCGCCGGGCCCTAAATTCTGGCAAGAATCGAATGGATGTTTGGCCGGTTATGTCTAGTGCTCAAGATGAACCAACCATGTTTGAAACTTTATTTGAGTTCAAGGATGGATTTGGAACTGATTTTGAATCGGTGCTTAACCAAAACTAAGCAGGTCTTTTTAGTAGGCTGAAGGTTCAATACTTACTTTATAACAAAGGGGACGAAATCTCATGGCCGCTGATCGCGTTGAAGCCATTGTGAATTTGGCTAAGCGTCGCGGATTTGTTTACCCTTCAAGTGAAATTTATGGCGGAACTCGTTCTGCTTGGGATTACGGTCCACTGGGAGTGGCATTAAAAGACAATGTGAGAAACCAGTGGTGGCAAACCATGGTTAGATCAAGAGAAGATGTAGTTGGTCTTGATTCTTCAGTAATTCTCTCTCCTCAAGTTTGGCAAGCATCAGGCCACGTTGAGGCTTTTGTTGATCCATTAACAGAATGTAAACAATGTCATAAAAGATATAGAGCTGATCAATTAATTGAAGCCTATGTTGCAAAAAATAAAAAAGAACCAGCAAATGGTTTAGCAGATATTGCATGTGCCAATTGTGGTACCCGTGGACAATTTACTGAAGAAAAAATGTTTAATGGAATGCTTCGCACCCAAATTGGTGTGACAGAAGATGATGGGGCAATTCATTACTTAAGACCAGAAACAGCTCAAGGAATATTTGTTAACTTCAATAACGTTCTTACAAGTTCTAGAAAAAAACCACCTTTTGGAATTGCTCAAGTTGGTAAAGCTTTTAGAAATGAAATTACCCCAGGTAATTTTATTTTCAGAACCAGAGAATTTGAACAAATGGAATTGGAATATTTTGTAAAACCTGGCGAAGATGAAAAATGGCACGAATACTGGTTAGAGCAAAGATGGAATTGGTATGTAGATCTAGGAATTAAACCTGAAAACTTAAGAAAGTTTGAGCACCCTAAAGAGAAACTTTCTCATTATGCAAAAAGAACTGTTGATATTGAATATAAGTTTGAATTTGCAGGTTCCGAATGGGCAGAACTGGAAGGTGTTGCCAATAGAACTGATTACGATTTAAAGACTCACAGTCAAGCAAGTGGCACAGATCTTAATTTCTTTGATCAAGAAAATAATGAAAAATATATTCCTTACGTAATTGAACCTTCAGCTGGATTAACAAGAGCAGTATTAGCTTTTCTACTTGATGCATACGATGAAGATGAAGCACCAAATTCCAAAGGTGGAGTTGATAAAAGAACTGTATTAAGACTTGATTCAAGACTTGCACCAATTAAAGTTGCAGTTTTGCCACTTTCAAGGGATGAAAAGTTAAGTCCTGTAGCAAAAGAAATAGCACAAGAATTAAGAAAGAAATACATGGTCGAATTTGATGATTCAGGTGCAATTGGTCGACGATATAGAAGAGCTGATGAAATTGGAACACCATATGCAGTCACCGTTGATTTTGAAACCTTAGATGACAAAAGTGTCACAATTAGAGATAGAGACAGCATGGAACAGGTAAGAGTTCCCATAGTAGAATTGCCAAATTGGTTAGGTTCTCGTTTACCTGCGTAAAATAGTTTTACCTATGTCTTTACAAACCCCAAGATTTGAAGTCGATCCTCCCGTTGTGCTTGCACCAATGGCTGGAATTACCAATCAAGCGTTCAGAAGACTTTGTCGCGAATATGGCGCAGGACTATATGTCAGCGAAATGGTTACTAGTAGAGCTTTAATTGAGAGATCTCCTGAAACTATTCGCATGGTTACACCAGATCCTGATGAACAAATAAGAAGTGTGCAACTTTATGGAGTAGATCCAGAAGTTATGTCAAAAGCAGTTGAGATGTTAATTAGAGAAGATAGAGCAGATCATATTGATTTAAATATGGGTTGCCCAGTTCCAAAAGTAACTAAAAAAGGTGGAGGTGCAGCTCTTCCTTGGAAACAAGATTTATTTAAAGATATTTTAGAAAGTGCCGTAAATACTTCAAATAAAGTAACTACTGAATTAGGTGTGAAAAAAGTTCCAGTAACTGTAAAAATGCGCATGGGAATTGATGATGAACACTTGACTTATATTGAAGCAGGAAAAATTGCTGCAAAAGCAGGTGTTACTTGGGTTGCATTACATGCTAGAACTGCTGAACAAATGTATTCAGGTAAAGCTCGTTGGCAAGCCATTAAGACTTTGGTTGATGAATTGAAAGAATTTAATGTTCCAGTTCTTGGAAATGGTGACATTTGGTCTGCCCAAGATGCATTGGAAATGGTTAAGGAAACCGGTTGTGCAGGTGTAGTAGTTGGTCGAGGATGTTTAGGAAGGCCTTGGTTATTTGGACAATTAGCTGCTGCTTTTGCTGGTAAAGAAATCTCTAAAGATCCTGGTTTAGA
>BJFU01000038.1 GCA_014190035.1 Actinomycetes bacterium
AACAGAAAGTACTCTCTTAGTATCAGCAATAACTAAATCTTGTTGATCTAATTTACGTTTCACGTGATCTAGAGTCTCTAAAACTTCACCTTGTTTAGCGTTTCTTATTTGCACCGAACCACTTACTTTGTCGGCATCAAAAGCATGAAGTGGTTGCCCAATCTCAAGCATCAAATAGTTTGTGACATCTACGGGAAGCGATATTGACCTTAAACCTGACTGTGCCAGCCTTTTTTGCATGAACATCGGAGTTATTGAATTGCTGTCATAATCTTTCAATGAAACCAGAGCCAATTTGCTAGCTTTGTCGGTCTTGATGTTTGATTTAAACTTTGTTGATTTTTTAACTTTAGGAATCTTTTGGGTGATTGGGTCAATGTATTTAACATTCATAGCTAGCGCTAATTCACGTCCAATTCCACGAACACTCATTGCATAACCGCGGTCAGGAAGAACAGCGATATCTAGAACAGTTTCTCCAAGACCTAGAAGATCTTTAGCATCTGATCCAACTTTTAAACCTGAAGCAAGAACAATTATTCCATCGTGATTATCGCTAAACCCAAGTTCCTTAGCTGAACAGATCATTCCTTGAGAAATCTTTCCGTAGGTTTCGCGTTCTGCAATTTTGAAATCACCCGGCAAAACGGCACCTGGAAGTGCAACAACGACAAGGTCACCTTCTTTAAAATTGCTCGCACCACAAATAATTCCATTAACTTTGTTTTCCACATTTACCGTGCAGTATCTGATGGGTTTTTTGAATTCAGTTAAGATTTCAATCTTTTCAACTTTACCGACAACTAAAGGTCCTTGAACATTACCAAATATCTCGACACCTTCAACTTCATAACCTAACTTAACCAAGTTATCAACAATAACTTCTGTTTTTGTAGTCTTAGGAAATTTAACAAACTCGTTTATCCAAGATATTGGTAGTTTCATTAAAGTCCCAAACCAAATCTTGCAGTAAATCTAATATCAGCTTCAACTAAATCATGCATGTCAGTAATTCCATATCGAAACATCAAGGTTCGTTCGAGTCCCATTCCAAAAGCAAAACCAGAATATTTTGAAGAATCAATTCCGGCTGTTTCCAAAACGTTTGGATTGACCATGCCGCATCCACCCCATTCGATCCAACCTTCTGATCGACAAGTTTTGCAATCTTTACGTTTCTTGGTCTCACCTTTGCAAACAAAACATTTCAAATCTAATTCAGCACTGGGTTCAGTAAATGGAAAATATGATGGTCTAAATCTTGTCTCAATGCCTGTTCCAAACATGCTTTGTGCCAAATGATCCAAAGTTCCTTTTAAATCTGCCATTGTTAAATTCTTATCAACGGCTAAACCTTCGACTTGATGGAACACAGGAGTATGTGTTGCATCTAATTCATCTGTTCTAAAAACTTTGCCTGGCACAATCACATAAATTGGGGGTTTGCGTTCTAGCATCGCTCTCATTTGAACTGGCGATGTTTGAGTTCTCATCACAATTCCAGAATCCATTGATTCAACGTAGAAAGTGTCAGATGAACTTCTAGATGGGTGATCTTCTGAAATATTGAGTGAATCAAAATTAAACCATTCAGATTCAGCTTCTGGACCTTCGGCTACTTCATAACCCATTGCAATAAATACATCAGAAATATGCTCAGCAATCGTTGTTAAAGGATGTCTTGCCCCCACCATTAATGAAGATGAATTTGCATTAGCCAAGACTTGAGTTACATCAACTTTTTCTGCAATTAAAATCGAATCTTCACGTTCATTCTGCAATTCAACGGTTCTATCATCCAAAGCGATTTTCACTTTGTTTCGCGCCTCGCCAATTCTTTTTCCTGCATCAGCTTTAGCTGTTCCCTCTAAGGAACCAATTTCGCGATTGGCTAGAGCGATAGGAGATTTCTCCCCAGCGTGATTCAAGCGGACATTTTTGAGCTCTTCTAAATTCTTGGCTAGTTGAATTTCCTTAAGTGCTTGGGCAACAGCCTGACTGATGGTTTCTTCACTTAATAAATTGGAATCCGGTGACATTACGAGACCGACTCCCCCAGAGATTAATTGTTAAGGCTTACTTTCTAAACCTGTTTTAGTCTAATTGCCAGCACGAGATTTTGCTGTTTCATACAGACAAAGTGCTGCTGCTGTGGCGACATTCAATGACTCAGCCCGACCATAAATTGGGATCGATACTCTTTCCCCGACTGGAGCATCAAGGTCAGAAACTCCCCAAGCCTCATTTCCCAATACCCAGGCCAAAGGCTTCTTTAAATCTACATCTTTCCATTGCGTTTCTGATTTTCCATCTGTGATGAAGACACTGTGATTTGTTGAGACCAGATCAGTTAAGGTTTCTGCCACATCATCTGCTTGTCGAACCTTGACGTTAAACATACTTCCGGCACTTGCTCTGACAACTTTTCCGTTGTGCGGATCAACACAAGTTCCAGCAAAAATAACTAAGTCAGCACCAGCTGCATCTGCAACTCGAATAATTGCCCCAGCATTACCTGGATCTCTTACATTTGAGAGTACAACAACAAAATTTGCTTCAACTAAATCCTGTTTTTCTAAATTGGTAGCAACATAATCTGCTACTGCCACAATCCCTTGAGGGCTAAGAGTTTCACTTAATTTTTCTATTGCTAAAGGTTCAGTCTCGAAGATCGATATTCTTTCTGAGGCGGCTTTACTTAACAATGCATTGTTTGTGCGAGAAAATTCTTTGGTGACAAATATGGCTTTTGCCAGATGGGACTTGATGACTTCTTCTACGGCGTGAGCACCTTCAACTAAAAATTCAGACCTTAGTTCTCGGTCTCTTTTATTTAATAATTCTAAAGCAGAAGAAACCTTTGTCGATCGAATCGTTAATGCGTTTGATTCGATCGACTTTGAGGTTTCGTTATTAGGACGCTTTGGCAATTGCGGAGCGTGCTACTTCAACTAAGGCTTTGAAAGCTTGTACGTCGTGGATAGCCATGTCACTTAACATGCGGCGATCTACTTCGATACCTGCAACATTTAAACCTTGGATGAATCTGTTGTAAGTCAATCCGTTTTCGCGAACTGCAGCGTTAATACGTGTGATCCAAAGACGACGGAAGTCACCCTTCTTTTCACGACGATCATTAAATGAATAAACGCGAGAATGAAGGATTTGTTCTTTTGCCTTGCGATACAGACGTGAACGTTGACCTCTGTAACCTTTTGCTTCTTCCATCACTACGCGACGTTTCTTGTGCGCGTTGACCGCTCTTTTTACACGTGCCATTTATCTGTTTCCTTTCTAGTAAAAGTTTTAAGTTTTAACGCAAACCCAACATGCGTTTGGCTTTTTTGGTATCTCCAGGTCCTAATTGCACTTCTGCAGCTAAGCGTCTTGTTCTCTTGCTTGATTTTGATTCAAGTAAGTGTCTGCGACCAGCTCTTTCATGAGTGATCTTTCCTGTACCAGTTTTTTTGAAGCGCTTCTTAGCGCCACTATGTGTTTTCATCTTCGGCATTTATTTGTCCCTTGTTCTTAAAAGTTATTCGGTATCGGAAGTTTTATCTGTTTTGTCTCGCGCAACTTGCTTGGCACGAACCGCTTCAGACTTTCTTCTGTTTGGCGCTAAAACCATGACCATGTTTCGACCATCTTGCTTAGGTGCAAATTCAACCATGCTCACTTCTGCTAAATCTTCAGCTAAGCGGGCAAGTAATTTGTAACCCATTTCTGGACGAGATTGCTCACGACCACGAAACATGATTGTCACTTTGACTTTGTCGCCACCTAAGAGAAATCTTTCGATATGACTCTTTTTGGTGTCGTAGTCGTGACTTTCAATTCTCGGACGAAGTTTCATTTCTTTAACAACCGCATTAACTTGACTGCGTCTGTTTTCGCGAGCCTTAAGTGCTTCTTGATATTTGAACTTTCCGTAGTCCATAATCTTTGCCACTGGTGGCCGAGCTTCTGGTGCTACTTCAACTAGATCCAAATCGTTTTCTTGTGCCATTCGAATTGCATCTTCAATTCGAGTAACACCGATTTGTTCTCCGTTGGGTCCAACTAAGCGCACTTCCGGTACGCGGATCCGATCATTGATCCGTGGTTCTACGCTGATACCTACTCCTTTGTTTGCTGTCCCCACAAATAGAAATATGTTTCTAAAAGTGGCACACGCTAAAGAACCGTGATTTTAGTTTTAACTAAATGATCACTATCTTCTTCTTACCCAAAAGATCTTTTATGCGATCTAGCAGGTGGGAGATGTCTCCGCTTGTGCATCGCCGGTTGGCGACTGGTTTTCCCAGATTATCAGAGCAAAGGGGTGAGAAATAAATCAGCACCTAAGGGCGCTCTTTCTCGAATAATTTCCTGCTCAGCTATCTCTTTTCCAAGACCGATGACCTCATCGGCCAAGTCTGGTGGGCCATAAATGTTTACGTGGAGATCGCAATCAACACCTTTTGTGATTTCGACTTTGCTAACTTTTTTGAGCTTTAGACAGATTTTTTCGATTGTTTCTTTGACTTCTAAATCTTGGTAGGGGTAATTCCATTCTTGATTTTTTGCTAAACAGCTAAGCATGTATCCCTGGATAACAAATCGGTGATCAGAAGCTATATCTAAAATAAGAGCATCTAATTCCTGGTCAATTGTTTGTTGAGCAAAGTCATTAGCAACTAGTGGAATTGGTCGTGCTTCTCTGTTCCATTTAGTTAGTTCATCAAGGGATGTAAAAACTGGCATTGCAACTTTCCCATCATTAGAGGAGAAAAGTGCCTGCATCATCTCAACGTTTTCATCTTTTTTGGCAACAATGGCACCAATTAACCTACAATTCTTCAACTTATTAAAAACTAGCTTTTCGTAATCATTACCTTTATCTTGAAGTAACGCTAATAGGACAGGATCAGATTCACCCTTATCGTTATTTAAATCTAGAGTCGACAAGCCATAATCTCTGTGACGATTACACCTTTTGCACCAGCTGCGTAAAGTTCATCCATAACTCTGTGCATTTCTTTTCTCTTTGTCATCGCTCTAACTGCAACCCAACCTGCAAGGTGTAGTGGTGAAATTGTTGGCGATTCGATTCCAGGAGTAATTTTTGAAGCTAGTTCTACTTTTGATTGTTCGATGTCATAATCAATCATCACGTATTCACGTGCAACTAAAACACTTGAAATTCTTCGAATGAAGTTCTCAGTCTCTGCCGATTCTTTAGTGTTTGGTCCACGAAGTAAGACTGATTGACTAACCAATAACGGATCACCAATTATTACTAAACCTGCTTGCTTCAGAGTTGTTCCTGTGTCAACTACATCTGCAACAGCATCTGCAACACCAAGTCGAACCGCATTCTCAACAGCACCATCAAGCACCACAATTTCTGCTTTGATTGATGATTTATCTAACCAAGATTGCAGAATGTTTGGATAACTTGTGGCAATCTTAATTCCACTTAATCCAGCTATTCCTTTACTTGCTTTATCCGCAGTAACAGCTAGACGAAAGCTTGATTGGCCAAATCCTAAATCCATAATTGATTCAGCTTTTGACTTGGAATCAATGAGTAAATCTTTTCCTGTAATACCAAAATCAAGAGTTCCTGCTCCCACGTAAGTTGCAACATCTCTTGGTCTTAGAAAAAAGAATTCAACATCGTTTTCAGGATCACTTACGACTAAATCTCTTGGATGATGGCTTCGAAGATAACCAGCTTCTCGCAACATTTTTTGAGTCGGGTCTGCTAATTGACCCTTGTTTGGAATCGCAATGCGTAACATTTTCTTTACCTACAGTTTCTTATAAACATCATCGATACTTACTTTGGCAGCAAGCATTAAAAGTTGAGTTTGATATAAAAGCTGAGAGATTTCTTCAGCAGCACGATCTTTATTCTCATGTTCGCAAGCCATCCATGCTTCACTTGCTTCTTCGACAACTTTTTTACCCACAGCATGAACACCTTGATTAACAAGTTTTACGCTGTCAGAATTTGGGTCATTTGCAGCAACTTTGTCGTTAAGTTCTGACCAAAGTTGATCGAAAGATTTCACAAGCCCTCACTTAAGTTAACTAACTCAAGAATACCCAATGCCAAGATCGAGAAAGAATTAACCCAACTTTTTATGTTCATTCAGACTTTGCAAAACTGCTAAAGCTGATTCTTTCCCCTTATTTTCAATAGATCCGGGAAATCCTGCTCTTGCTTTTGCCTGTTCATGGTTGTCGCAAGTTAGAACGCCAAAGCCAATTGGTTTCCCGGTATCTGCTGCAATCTGTGTCAGTCCATTTGTCACAGCTGATGATACGTATTCAAAATGTGGTGTTTCTCCTCTGAGTACTACTCCTAAAGCAATCACTGCATCAAATTTTTTCAAGAAAGCCTGTTTGGTTGCTGCGACTAATTCGAATGATCCAGAGACCCGAATTGATACAGGCTTTAATCCAAATTCTTTAAGAGTCTTTAAACATTCTTCCAACATTTTGTCTGTTAAATCTTGATTCCAAATAGCTGTCACAACAGCAATTTTTGTTGATTTCTTAACTTTTTCGATCTTTATTTCAGGAATTCTTTGACTACTCATTTGTTTGCCTCAAGTGTTTGATTTGGTAAATCGTGGCCCATTTTGTTTTTCTTCGTTGAAAGATAATCAATATTCTTTTCGTTTGCTTGTGCTACTAAGGCTACACGTTCAACAATTTTCAGACCATAACCTTCAAGACCTGCTCGCTTTGAAGGATTGTTGGTAAGAAGTCGCATTGTTTTAACTCCTAGATCAACCAAGATTTGAGCACCAGTTCCGTAGTCTCTTGCATCTGCAGGAAGTCCTAGATCAAGATTTGCCTGAACGGTGTCTCTGCCTTTGTCTTGTAATCCATAAGCAGCAATTTTATTTAGTAAACCAATACTTCGACCTTCATGACCTCTAACGTACAAAACAATTCCTCGACCATGATCAGCGATTGTTGTCATAGCTAATTGCAGTTGATCTCCACAATCGCATCGAAGAGAACCTAGAACGTCTCCTGTTAAACATTCAGAGTGAACTCTGACTAGCACGTTTTCTCCATCACCAATTTCTCCTGCAACCAGTGCAAGATGGGCAATACCATCAATATTTGATTTATATCCATAAGCCTTAAAGTTTCCAAATTTAGTTGGTAATTCACTTTGTGAAAAAAGTTCTACTTGCTTTTCGTTCTTGCGACGATAAGAAATGATGTCGGCAATAGATATGAACTTCAAACCATGAGCTTTAGCAAATTTGTAACTTGATTCATATTTTCGAATCGAACCATCATCTTCAACTAATTCTGCAATAACAGCAACTGGATTTAAGCCAGCCATTTTTGCCAAATCAACTCCTGCTTCTGTATGTCCAGCTCTACGAAGTACTCCACCTTGAGCAGCTCGTAATGGAAACACATGTCCTGGTTTTGTGACATCAGTTGATTTAGAATTTCTATCCGCTAAAACCTTTATTGTTCTAGTTCTATCTTCGGCAGATATCCCAGTTGTGATTCCAGAAGATGCATCCACAGAAATACTAAAAGCTGTTGATTTCTTATCTTCGTTTACTGCGGTCATTGGTGGCACTTTTAATCTGTCTAAATCTTCCGATTCCATCGGAACGCATACAACACCTGAAGTGTTCTTGATCATGAAATTCATTGATTCAGTAGTAATTAGAGATCCTGGAAGAATTAAATCTCCCTCATTTTCTCGATCCTCATCATCGACAACAACGATTGCATGTCCTAGTTTGAATTCTTCGATCGCACTTTCAACCGTGTCAAACACAACTTCTGAATTATTTGTCATTTTGCATCTGCATATTCTGAGCGATGTATTTTCCTACTTGATCAAATTCAATATTTACTAGATTACCAACTACCAAGGAATCCAATGTTGTATGAGACAAAGTTGCAGGAATCAATGACACTTCAAACCAAGATTCTTCTACTGATCCAATATTACTAATAGTTAGTGAAACCCCGTCAATACAAATTGATCCTTTACTAACGATCAGATTACGATGACTTTTATCAACAGATATTCTGATAATCTTCCAGGATTCTGACTTTGTAATATCAATGATTTTTCCAACTGTGTCAATGTGTCCTGTTATTGGATGACCACCAACCAAATCTTGCATTGAGGCTGATCCTTCGACATTTACCAATGATCCGGAGACTTTTTCTTTCAATTTAGTCTTATCGATTGTTTCGGATATGGCTGTGAAAGTTAGTACATCTTTATGTACTTTCTCTACTGTTAGACAAATTCCATCAATGGAAATACTTTGACCTAATGAAGAAGTGGAATTGAGATCTTTGCAATCAACGTCAATTTGGATTGAGTTATCACTCAATGGGCGAACTTGTTTAACCACGCCAACGTGTTGAACAATGCCTGTGAACATAACTCCAACTTCATTAATTTATCTGAAAGAGACCTTAAATCTAAGGTCGTTTCCTACTAATCCAACACTACTTATATTAAAAGTGCGATTTGAAACTGACTGCAGAATTCCGTCTACAATTGCTTGACCTTGACCAATCGCGGTAGGCGCCATGTAAATCACTAACTCATCAACGAGATCTTGATTGAGAAATTGTGTTAGCAAAGTAGCCCCTGATTCCAAAAGGACTGTTCTAACATCTAATTTTGATAATTCTTCTAGGACAATTTTTGGTGATATTTTTCTACAAAATTGAGTCTGTGAGCTCTCATCTTTAACGAGATAGTCATCTGGAATTTCTCTATCGCCCACAATGAATCTAATTGGTTGATTTGATTGTTTAAGTTTTCGAGGAAATCGAACGTTTAATCTTGGATTATCTGCAAGTACTGTTCCAGTACCAGTGACTATTGCATCACAGCCATTTCGAATTGCGTGAACTTCAATCTCAGCATCTTTGCCTGTAATCCTTAACTTCCTAGAACTACCATCATTTATTTTTCCATCTAAGGTCAGTGCGATCTTTGCGGTAACAAAGGGTCTATCCATTTCAAAAGATTTGAACCATCTTAAATTAATATTTTCATACTTCTTAGGCATCTTGATGTGGGAAACTTCAACACCATTAGCTTTTAAGAATTCAATATTTCCTTGACTTAGCGGATTGGGATCGGCATTCGAATAAACAACTCGTTTGATTCCTCTATTGATAATTTCCACACAGCAAGAAGGCGTTTTCCCCACATGGTTACATGGCGCTAAATTCACATAAAGAGTTGCACCTTTAGCTCTACCTTTTAATTTTTCTAAGACAACTTGTTCAGCATGTGCAGATCCATATCCTTCATGAAAACCTTTAGCAATTGCTAAGCCAGATTTATCTACAACTACAGCACCAACTCTGGGATTTCTTTTAACCGTGTATGGGATTAACGATTGCTCAGCAGCAACGCCAAGCCAATAAATGTCAGATTGATGTGCCATAAATTAACTGATAGAACCTTTTACTGCTAATTCTCTTAACTCTTTCATTGCTTTTCCTGGATCTTGCGCTGCAAATGCTGCTGAACCTACAACTAGGAAATCTGCGCCAGCTTGAGATGCTTGTTCAATAGTTTTAAGTCCAACTCCCCCATCTACTTGCACCCACATTGTCAATTTCTCATTGTTAATTATTGATCTGGCTTCTTTTACTTTCTCAAGCATCTCGGTCATAAATGATTGACCGCCAAATCCTGGTTCAACTGTCATAACTAGCAATACATCTATGTCTGAAAGAAATTCTTTAACATCACTTAACGGAGTTTTGGGTTTTATGGCTAATCCAACTCTAGATTTCATTGCATGCAGTTCTTTGATTAGTTTCTTAGAATCTTTTGCTGCCTCATAATGAAAAGTGACCGAATCAGCTCCTGCTTCAACAAACTTGGGTGCCCAATGGTCTGGATTTTCTATCATTAAATGAGCATCTAATGGTTTCTGTTTTTTCTGAGCAAGACTTTCTAAAACGTTTATTCCAAAACTAAGATTTGGGACAAAATGATTGTCCAT
>BJFU01000039.1 GCA_014190035.1 Actinomycetes bacterium
CCAACACCTTTACGACCCACAATGAAAGGTATTACTTCTTTTCCTTGTTCATCGCGTAATAATTCAGTTAATCTCTCGCCCTCTTTCAAAATGTTTGCAGAATAAGCACCTGCAAGACCTCGATCGGCAGTAATTAACAAAACAGCTGCGCGTTTGCCATCTTTTTTGTTTAATAATAAAGGATGGTTTCCGCGAGCATTTGAGGCAGCCAAAGACACAGCTTTATAAAGAGCTGTTGCATAGGGAGTAGCCGCAGCCACTTGGTTTTGCGCCTTGATGATTCGACTAGAAGCAATTAATTCCATTGCTCTAGTGATCTTCTTGGTCGCTTGAACCGAGCGAATGCGTCTTCTAAATACGCGTAATTGGGCACCCATGTTTTAAGTCCTAGGCTCTTTTCTGAACTTTGATTTGAGCTTGTTCAACATCTTCAACAGCTAATGGATCAACATTTGCATCAACCAATAATGGTTGACCATTTGCTTTCACAAATTGCTTCTTGAAGTTATTGATACCTTTTTTGATGTCTTCAATATTCTCATCACTTAAATCACGAGTGTCTCTAATTGCTGCCAATGTAGAGGCATGTTCGCGATCTAGATAGTTATGGAATTCAACTTCAAAGCGACCAATATCATCCACTGGAACATCATCAAGATTTCCTGTTGTTCCTGCCCATAGGGATGCAACTGCTTTTTCCATTGGAAGTGGTGCATATTGACCTTGAATTAGAAGTTGCACTAAACGTGAACCTCGTTCTAGTTGTGATTTTGAAGCAGCGTCAAGATCAGAACCAAAAGCAGCAAATGCTTCTAGTTCTCTAAATTGTGCTAAGTCAAGACGAAGACGTCCCGCAACTTTTTTCATAGCTTTTGGTTGAGCAGATCCACCTACACGTGATACTGAAATACCTACGTTGATAGCTGGTCTAATTCCTGAGTTGAACAAATCTGTTTCTAAGAAGATCTGTCCATCAGTAATGGAAATAACGTTGGTTGGAATATATGCAGAAACGTCATTTGCTTTGGTTTCAATAATGGGTAAACCAGTTAAGGAACCTCCACCTAATTCGTTTGATAATTTGGCGCAACGTTCTAATAAACGAGAATGCAAATAGAACACATCACCTGGATAGGCTTCGCGACCTGGTGGACGACGTAGCAAGAGAGATACTGCACGATAAGCCTCTGCTTGTTTTGTTAAATCGTCAAACACAATTAACGCAGGCTTTCCTTCATACATCCAGTGCTGTCCAATTGCAGAACCAGCATACGGAGCAATGAATTTAAATCCTGCAGGATCAGATGCAGTTGCAGCAACAATGGTGGTGTATTCAAGTGCACCATATTTTTCTAGCGTTGCTCTAACTGAAGCAATAGTTGATCCCTTTTGACCAATCGCTACATAAATACAGCGAACTTGTTTCTTGGGATCTCCTGATTGCCAGTTTTGTTTTTGATTAATAATCGCATCAATTGCAAGTGCAGTTTTACCAGTTCCGCGATCACCAATGATTAATTGGCGCTGTCCACGGCCTACTGCTGTCATTGCATCTACTGCTTTGATACCAAATTCAAGTGGTTCTTTAACAGGTTGGCGTTCAACTACTGTTGGTGCTTGTAATTCAAGTGCACGTTGTGCACTTGCTTTGATTGCACCTAAACCATCAATTGGATTTCCAAGTGGATCAACGGTTCTTCCTAAGAACGCGTCTCCAACTGGAACTTCTAATACACGACCGGTACGTCTTACTTCTTGTCCTTCTTGGATACCTGAAGGATCTCCTAAAAGAACAGCACCGATTTCTGAAACATCTAAGTTAAGAGCTACACCTAATAGTCCACCTTCAAATTCAAGTAATTCACTTGTCATTGCGGATGGCAAACCTTCAACGCGGGCAATACCGTCACCGGTTTCGGCTACACGTCCTACTTCATCCTTGGAAGTCTTCGGATTGAAATTGGCAACGTTGCGCTCGATTGCACTCCGGATATCTTCAGGTTTGATCTGGAGTTCGGTCATCTTTGATACTGCCTTTCTACTTTTTCTTTAATCTGCTCTTGCAAACTTTGCAACAACAGGAAGTTTTTGGTTTTAACCAGCGAGCTGGCGTCTTACTTGTGCTAAACGGTTTGCTACTGTGCCATCGATTACTTCATCGCCAACACGTACTGCAACTCCGCCAATTACTTTTTTATCAATCACAACTTGTACTTGCACTTCCTGCTTATAAATTGCAGTCAATGCTGTTGTGAGTCTTTGTTCTTGGTCACTTGTTAACGCAATTGCACTTGTTACTTCAGCTAAGACTCGACCTCGTCTTGCTGCAGCTAGTTTTTGCAAATCACCCAAAGTAGAAGTAATTGATCTTCCATGGCGATGACTTATCGCGTGATTAACCAACAAGATTGAGGTGGCACTAAAAGTTTTGCCCACTAAATCATTAATCACGTTAGTTCTGGCAGAAGTTGTCATATTTGGATCGGCAAGTAATAGTTCAAGTTCCCCACTTGCAGCTATTGCTCGCTCAAAGGCAAATACTTCATCTTCAACTCGATCTAGTTCATTTTTAACTTCACTGGCTGCAAATAAAGCTCTAGCACCACTTGCTTCCAAAGCTTGAACTAAATCTTGAGTTTGACTCCAACGCATTTTCACAGCTTCAGAAATTAATGAAACTGCATCATTAGTGCCAACCTTGGCCAAAACATCTTTTGCAACCCCAGCTCTTGCTTCAGGTGAAATACCTGAATCAGTCAGTGTGGTTAAAAGAGTTTTGCTACCAGTTATGGCATCGGCCAACAAAAGAATACTTTCGCCATTTTCAAATGAATGCAGATTCTTATTGGAATCGACAAGTTTGATTAATGACTGATAAGCGTTCTTGCTGGCACCTAACATTTAGCGTTTACCTCCAGCAGATTCAAGATCTTTAATGAATTGATCAATTACTGCCTTGGCTCGTGCATCATCTTGCAATGAGGCACCAACGATTTTGCTTGCTAAATCAATAGCTAATTTTGAAACATCAAGGCGCAATTCATTGACCGCTTTTGATTTTTCAGCTTCGATTTGAGCGTTTGCTTGTTGAGTAACAGTTTGTGCAACAACTTGAGCTTCGTTTCTGGCTTCACTGATTAAATTAGTTCTCTCAGATTCAGCAGCAGTACGTATTTTTGCTGCTTCGCTTCTGGCATCAGATAACTGTTGGCGATATTGAGCCAAAGTAATTGATGCTTCTTGTTGCAACTTCTCAGCTTTAGCAATTCCACCTTCAATTGATTCAGTACGAGCTTCCAAAGTCTTTTTAATGTTTGGCAAAGCAAACTTAGAAAGAGCAAAGAAGATCACAAAGAAAGCAATAGTTCCTATGATTAACTCATAGGTTGGTGGTAACAAAACATTGCTACCGCTTTCTGCACCCTCAGCTGCGAGGATCCAGTTCATATTCACACTCCAGTTTTTGGTTGTTAGTTATGCGCCGAAAACGAATGGTGCAACGAAACCAATCAAAGCTAAAGCTTCAGCAAGTGCGAAACCCAAAATCATATTTTGGCGAATAACACCGTAAGCCTCAGGTTGACGAGCAATTGCTTGCACACCGTTACCGAAGATGATGCCGATTCCGACACCTGGACCAATTGCGGCAAGACCGTAACCGATCGAACCAAGTGAACCAGTGATTTCCGCGAGGATCATCATGTTTCCCTTTTCCTTTTCTTTCTTTATCCCACAACTATTTGTTGCAGGAATTCTTTTTCTTTAGTGCTCCGCGTGCAACGAGCTGGATATAAATACAGCTGTTAGCAACGTGAAGATAAAGGCTTGTAGTGCTTGGATAAACATTTCAAATCCTGTTAAGACGATAGTCACAATGAAGGAAACTACCGATCCTAAGTAGCCAATTACTGAGACAAAACCAACAAAATTTGTCAGATTTAACAGATACCAGGCAGAAACCGTAAACACGGTAATAAGTAAGTGTCCAGCAAACATGTTGGCAAACAAACGAATTGCCAAAGTAACGGGTCTAATAATCAAAGTTGAGAGCAATTCAATGGGAGTAAGTAGCGGATAAATTCCAATTGGCATTCCTGGTGGAAACGCAATATTTTTGAAATAACCAACTACCCCTTGGTTTTTCATACCTAAGTACATGTAAACAACCCAAACAATAAGAGCTAAAACAACGGGAAATGCAAAACGAGATGAGACTGGAAATTGTGCTCCCGGAATAATTGCCATCACGTTCATGGACCAGACAAAGAAAAACAAAGACGTTAACAACGGAACAAAGCGATCACCGTCTTTGCCCATAATTTCGCGAGCAATGTTATCTCTTACAAATAGGTAACCAACTTCTACGACGTTTTGCAAACCAGTTGGAACAAGCTTTGGTTTCGCAAAAGCTGCGATAAATACAACAGAAACGATTACTGTGCAAAGCATTGCCAAAATAACTGGTTTTGTTACTTCAATAGATGTAAAGCCAAAAAGATTAAAGGATGCTAAAGGTTTCCATTCAAATATTCCTGCTCCTGGTGCTGGGAAAGGACACTCAAGATCGCCAAACTTACAAGTTACTTCACTTAAAGAAATAAAGTTAGCCACGACCAACACCTTTGTTTGGCTTCACTTTATTTACTTGCCTTTCGTTTTACTTGTTACTTAATTGTTTGAAAGTCATATACAGCGCTAAAGAAATTCCTAGAATTACTCCAGCAGCGACAAACATTTCAACTTTATTAAACCAACTTCCGATTAACCAACCAAGTCCTCCGTAAATTAATATTCCGGAGACTAGACGTCCAAAGATTGCCCATGGATCATCTGATGTTGATTTTCGGGTTCGAAAGTTTTGCTGTTCGTTCACCAATAAAAGGCTAGTCGTCTTTTGACAACTTCAGAGCCTGGGGGGATACAGGTTCTATGACCACATTTTTGTGTTTTGCCATCACCCAAACCGAACCGGCGGTCCAGGAAAGTGTGGAGGCAAGAATTGCGATGCCAAAGCTTCGTCCATCAAGCCAAGTGGCATCTCTGAGTAACTTTATTAACACAAGTAACACAATTAATTGCGTTAAGTAAACAATCATGGCTACACCTAAACCAATTTCAGGCTTAGTTAACAGCACTCGCCCAATTATGTATTGACCGAACACGAAAAACACCAAAGTTAAAACCATTCCACCTAGCGCGGAATAACCTGCTTGTGCATCTGTGAAAAATGCAGAACCCAGGGAAAAAAGAATGCCTACCACTGTGGTGGGAATCAAACCCGAAACAATGATTTTATTTTCAATAGTCATTTAAGCCACTACTACTTTCTTAGGATCTCTTCTTCTTCCAAAATAAACCAAAGAGGCTAGCCCTGCAATAAGGGCTGACAAAGAATAAAGGAAAGGAATAAATGCAGTGCTAACAGTGGCAAAAGCTAACAACGCAGTTCCTGCATGCATCAACATCACTGCTCTTCTATGCGAGTGACCTCTTTCTAATAAACGATGATGTAAATGTTCTTTATCGGGAGTAAAGATATTTGCTCCCCTTCTAGTTCTTCTCATTACCGCTAAAGCTAAATCAAATAGTGGAACAGCAATTACAGCTAACGGCAAAAGAATAAGTAAAAAGCTCGGTAACACTGAAGTTAATTCCAAAGCACCAGGATCAGTTTGTCCCGTTAATGTGATGGCACAAGCTGCCAACATTAAGCCGATAAGCATGGATCCGGTATCTCCCATAAATACTCGGGCCGGAAACATATTGTGCGGTAAAAATCCTAAAGTCATTCCCACTAATAATGCTGAAATTAGTGTGGGCAAGGTTGCTCTAGAAAAACCAAATTCAACACTTAATAAATAGCTATAAGCAAAGAATGCTGCTGCACCAAGTCCTACTACACCTGCTGCTAAACCATCTAAGCCGTCAACAAAATTAACCGCATTAACTGTTATTAAAACGATTAAAACTGTTAGCAAAACTCCTGTTAAAGGATCAAGACTTAGAGTTCCTTGAACAAATGGAAGAGGTAACCAAATTAGAGAAATTCCTTGTGATGCCATCACTGCAGCAGCAAGAGTTTGGCCAGCCAATTTAACTGGTCCATCAATTGACCATTTGTCATCAATGACACCTAGCAAAACTAAAATTCCAGCACCGGCAAGCAATGCTCTGATTTGGCTGCCATCGTTAAATACGTTACTGATTAATGGCAATTGTGAAGCCAAAGAAAGTCCTGCTAATAAACCTGCCACCATTGCTAATCCACCTAAACGTGGAATTGGGCGATCATGCACATCTCGATCTCGGACTTTGGCCATGAAACCAAAACGAAGTGCTGCATAACGTGCAATTGGTGTTGTTAAATAAGTTATAAAAGCTGTTGCTAAGAGTACTAACAAATACTCGCGCAAGGTTTTACTACTTTCTAATTATTTATTAACTGTGTGGGTATGCAGGAAATGCTTTACAAAGTTTATTAACTTCGTCAGCAATCTTGTCATGACCTGATTCACTCTTCACAGCTTGAGCGATAAATGATGCAATTTGCTTCATTTCAGGTACACCCATTCCTTGAGTTGTAACAGATGGTGAACCAACTCTGATACCACTTGCTGTCATTGGTGGAAGTGGATCATTTGGAATTGGATTCTTGTTCAAAGTAATTCGAGAAGCATCGCAGCGCTTCTCTGCATCTTTTCCAGTAACACCAACTGGTGTTAAATCAACTAACACAAGATGAGTATCTGTGCCACCACTTACAGGTCGCATTCCTTCTGTTTTTAATCCTTCAGATATTGCCTGAGCATTAGTAATTACATTCTTTGTATATTGCTGGAATTCAGGTGTGGCACATTCTTTTAGTGCAACGGCTTTTGCAGCAACACCATTCATTAATGGCCCACCTTGCATCATTGGAAATACTGCTTTGTCGATTGCTTGAGCATGTTGTGCTTTACAAACAATCATTCCGCCACGTGGTCCACGCAAAACTTTGTGAGTTGTAAATGAAACAACGTCTGCATAAGGAACAGGACTTGGAATTGCTTTTCCAGCCACTAAACCGATGAAATGTGCAGCATCTACCCAAAGAATTGCGCCAACTTCATCAGCAATTTCACGCATTAATTTGAAATCAACTAAACGAGGATAAGCAGTTGCTCCTGCAAGTATCATTTTTGGTTTGTGTTGTTTTGCTAAATCGCGCACATTGTCATAATCAATTAATTCGGTTTTTGGATCTACTGAATAACCAATTGGGTTAAACCATTTTCCAGAAAAACTAACGGGAGATCCGTGAGTTAAATGTCCACCTTGAGCAAGACTCATTGCCAAAACTGTGTCACCAGGTTTAGTGAATGCACCATAAACTGCGATGTTGGCACTTGCACCAGAATGTGGTTGTAAGTTTGCATGTTCTGCATCAAAAAGTTTCTTTGCTCTTTCAATACCAATTACTTCTGCTTCGTCAACAACTGAACATCCACCGTAATAACGTTTGCCTGGATAACCTTCGGCATATTTATTACTGAATGTGCTTCCTAAAGCTGCTAACACTGCTGGAGAAGTAAAGTTTTCACTGGCAATTAATTGCAGACCACCACGAGCTCGTTCTAATTCTTTAAGTAATAAAGATGCAATCTCTGGATCTTGATTTTGTAAGGAATCCCAATCTGGACCCCAAAAGGTACTATTGCCCATTTTTAAATTGCCTCTCTATTTCACTTGCACCAAATACTATGGCAGAACTTCAATATTTGGCACGATGAGACGAATCTCCTCCAGCGGGATCGCACCTTGACGAAGGAGTTTTATTTCACCAGATGAAACATCCACAATTGTTGAAGCAACATTTCCTGGGGTTTGTCCCCCGTCCAAGTAAATAGTTACATCCTCACCTAATTGAGCAATTGCTTCATCCACGTTGGTTGCTGCTGGTTGACCAGTTTTATTGGCACTGCTTACTGCCATTGGACCAACTGCATTAAGTAATTCAATGGCAATTGGATTAAGTGGCATTCTCAAAGCAACTGTTTGATTTGTTTCTCCCAAATCCCAACGAAGAGTTGGTTGAGCTTTAACAACAATTGTTAGAGCTCCTGGCCAAAATGCTTCTGCTAATGCTTTAGTTATGCCATCAACTCTTTGCGCCAAACCATCTAAAGCTTTGACATGTCCAACTAGAACAGGAATTGGCATATTACGATCTCTACCTTTAGCCGCTAATAATTTTTGCGGTCCTGTTTGAGAAAAGGCATCTGTACCAAGTCCATAAACAGTGTCAGTAGGTAATACAACTAAATCACCGCGTTTAGCTGCTGCGACAGCAGCAGTAATCCCATCTTTTCTTTCCATTTCATTATTCATGGAAAATTTACGAATCATATTTTTATTCCAACGGTGTATCGGGGCAAACCGTTCAAATCCCTTCGGTCTTCAACTTTGGTAAAAGCTTTTGATTCCAGTAATAAATAAGGAACTCCTGTTTCTTCTACATTTGAACCTTGCACATCTGCATGTTCAATTGCAATAAACCCACCCGGTTTTAATAGATCTTGAGCAATTTTTATAACGACTCTGACTAAATCTAGGCCGTCTCTACCACCAAAAAGTGCCATCTCTGGTTCATGATCTTTTACTTCCGGTTCCCGAGGAATCATCTTGTTAGGAATATAGGGAGGATTTGAAACAATGGCATCAACTTGAATTTTTAAGTTTTCTAGATCTTGTATTGGCTCTTCAATATCTGCATTGATTGCAATAAACTTGGAATTTGCATTGCTCAACGATTCTTCATTATCCGCTAAATTTTTAGTTAGATACTGAAATGCTTCCGGTGATTTTTCCACTGCATAGACATCTGAATTTCCCACTTCACTTGCTAAAGCTAGAGCAATTGCACCTGAACCTGAACAAAGATCAACCACAATATTTCTATCCTGATTTTTATCTTTTAAATATCTTACCGTTGATTCCACAAGTAATTCAGTTTCTGGACGAGGAATAAAAACGCCAGGACCAACATGAAGAACTAGTCTTCTAAAACCTTGTTCACCTAAAATATGTTGTAAAGGGATTCTTCTCACTCTTTTTTCAACCAGTTTTTCAATCTCTCGATATTGATCATCTTCTATATCTTTTATTAAACCAATTCGATTTCTTTCAATTCCTAAGGAAAAAGCAATTAAAGATTCGGCATCAAATCTAGGGCTTGGAACCCCTGCGTTTTTAAGTCTTAACTCAACATCAACAAGAACACTTCTTGTTATCTTACTCAACGGGTTTCCCCAACCTCAGCCAACTTTTGTGTGATTTCCATATCAACACAAGATTGCAAAACAGGATCTAAATCACCATCAAGGATTTGATCTAAATTATGTGATTTAAATCCGGTGCGGTGATCTGTTAAACGGTTTTCTGGAAAGTTATAAGTTCTAATTCGTTCAGATCTATCCACGGTTCTTACTTGCAATTTTCTAGAAGCTGATTCTTCTTGTGCTCTTGTTTCTTCAGC
>BJFU01000040.1 GCA_014190035.1 Actinomycetes bacterium
CCCACCAACCGTTTGAGGTTATTGGTGGCCATTGCTTCTGGGGTCATTTTGATAGTTGCCACAGTGGCTGGAATCTTTGGTTTTGCTGCCAGAAATTTAGCTGGAAACATTAAAGCCTTAGAAGTTATTGCTTCTCCTAAACCTGTTGCTGAAACTGGTCCCTTAAATATTTTGTTAATGGGAACCGACACCAGAACTGATCAAGGTGGAGGTTTTGGAAGTGAAACTGAATATGGCGGTACTGGTCGAAGTGACACCACAATTCTTATTCATTTATCAAACGATAGAAAAAGTGCTATTGCAGTAAGTATTCCTAGAGATTCAGTGGTAAATATTCCTGCTTGCACCAAAGAAGATGGCACAACTGTTACTGAGAGAACAGATTTATTTAATTCAGCATTCTCTTCCGCTGGACCTGGCTGCACGGTTAAAACTATTGAAACTTTAACTGGAATAACTATTAATCATGCAGTAATTGTTGACTTTGTTGGTTTTTCAAATGTGGTTGATGCTTTAGGTGGCATCAAAGTTTGTTTAACCGAACCAATTGATGAACCTGTAGAAAATGGTGCAGGTATCCAATTGCCAGCTGGAGTGCAAACCTTAGATGGAAAAAATGCTTTAGGTTTAATGCGTGCTCGCTATTCATTAGCAGACGGCAGCGATTTAAAAAGAATTGAAAGACAACAAGAGCTTTTATCAATAACTATTGATCAAGTTACAAAAATGAATTTGATTACTGATCTTCCTGCTCTTTATAAAGTTTTAAATGCAGCAACTTCTTCATTAAGAATGGATGCAGGCCTTTCAGATCTTGATTCACTAGTAACTCTTTCAACAAGTCTTTCCAGTATGGGCTCTAAAAATGTTTCATTCGTAACAGTTCCTTACGAAGGAACTCCTGATGGAAATCATGTGCAATGGACTGCAGCTGCAAATGATTTGTGGAGTGCAATTATTAATGACACAGGTTGGCCACCAAGTGAAGTTGTGGCCGCTCCAAGTGAGGCTCCAACTACTGAGACTGAAGCCATAGTGGTCAAACCAAGTGATGTCAGCGTTGTGGTTTTGAATGGAACTAAACGTGCAGGATTTGCAGCATTAACTGGGGATTACTTAAAAACTCAAGGCGTAAACGTTGCTGAAGTCGGTAATGCCCCAAATAAAGATACGGCTGAATCTGTAATCGTTCACACACCAGGCAATGCATTAAAAGCACAATTAATTGGTCAACTATTAGGAATTACTAATATCGCCGAAGATCCTCAATTAGTAGGTGGAGATGTGGCAATTGTTTTGGGTAACAACGCTCCAACAACTTGGACTGCTCCTGCAAATCCTGTTGTTGTGGAAACTCCAGTTAGTGAAACTCCGGCACCAGCACCTTCACCAAGTGCAATTGCTGCACCTGAAAGTGGTTTGTTCTGTCCTCTGCCTTAAATAATTGGTGGACGTAAAAAGAAAGTCATTTTAGCAACTGTTAACCAAGACATTTTTTTATGTGCTAATAATTCAACAAGTTTTCCGTCTTCCCAGCCAAGTTTAAATTCGCTTAAAGCTTCTTTATTTCCTCGAAGTCGAATTATTGAAATTATCTTCCAATTCAACAGATACCAAAATGAAACAAATCCAGGTAAATTTCTTCTGGCTAGTAAAACTCTGTTTCTTGCTTGATACTGATAATAAATTTTATGTCTAGTTTCTGGTTCAACTGCAGGATGAGTCACAATAACGTCTCCTGCATACCAGCACTTAAATCCTGCGTCCCAAATTCTCCACACCAAATCAATACCTTCATGACCGTAAAAGAATTCATATGGCCACAATCCAACTTTTTGAAAAACATCTCGTCTAACAGTTGTGGCACCTTCCCACAACGAAAACATATGTGATGATCGATCTGGATTTTTTGTATTTAATCTAGGAATCCAGCGTCTAGGAGTTGGTAAACCATTTGGATCTTTTGGTTGAGGTTGAATCAGGGCAACTTTAGGTTTAGCAATAAATTTTTTATATATTTTTTCCAAAGTATCAATATCTTCTAGCACAACATCATCATCTAGAAAGAAAAGGAAATCTCCTGTAACACTATTTACTCCAGCATTTCTGCCAGCAGGAATTCCTAAGTTTTCATTAATAAAAACACTTTTAACGCCTTCGGGTAAAGATTTTGGTTGCCAGCCATTTCCCACCACAACAACATCGGTCGTGACACCAACTTGTCCCAGGATTGATGAAATCGCAGCTTTTAGTTGAGCGGGTCTATTTCCTTGCGTTAAAACAATGCAACCAAAAGTAGGTGATAATTCGTTCATCTTTTAGGCACGTAAGCGTGAGGAAGTAAGAATTGCAATTAAATGTCCAAGCACAGTTATGAAGGCGGCCAAAGTCAGTAGCACCAAAACTTGTGCTGAAACATCAAATATTGCAGAAATTAAAACAATGATGCTTAATTCCACAGAATGATAAATCTTATGAATTGGGAAAAATCTAAATAGTGATCGCAATCCTGCTAGTAAGCTATTTCGTGGTACTGCAACATTTTTATCCTCAGAAAGTTTGCCTAAGTTAGCAAAACTTCTGGCTACGTGAACCATATCGTTAAAAACTTTATTGAAAGTTACTAAAAGTGCTAAAACTAATCCATAAATAATGGCAACTATTAATTCCTCTGATTCTAGGAAAACTCTAATTCCAAAAGCAATCGCAATTAAAGCCTCTGTTGAATAGTGCCCAAAACGATCTATAAATATTCCAGCTGGATTAAACCTTTGAGAAACACGTGCCATTTCACCATCTGAGCAATCAAAAAGCATTTGTAACTGTGCGAAAAACACCGCAAGAATTGCACCAATTAAACCTGTTTTAATAACACTTGCAGCTGCTAACCAGCCTGACACGACCATTAACCAAGTAACAAGTGTTGGACTAAAACCAAGCGAGAGTAATACTTTGGACAAATAAGGTGAAATTCTTCGCATGTATAAAGGCCCAGACCAATGTTCAGCCACTCTTCTATTTAATACTTCTGGCGGCTGACCAAGAGACTTAATCTGTGCAATTGAGTAATTAGTCATGAAGTCCTCCTGAATCTTTTTGATATGCACTCAAAGCTTCAGTCAAAGTTCCATTGACGGCAAGTGAACCATCTTTCAAATACAAACCTCTAGTACAGAATTCTTTTAAGTCTCTTTCTTTATGGGAAACCAAAAAGAGTGTTTTTCCTTGATTTAAAAGATCTTTCATCCTGATGTAACACTTTTCTTTGAAAGCTGCGTCACCAACCGCTAAAGCTTCGTCTACCAAAATTATTGGTTCATCAATTGAGGTAACAATGGAAAATCCGAGTCTTACTTTCATTCCACTTGAGAAATGTCTGACTGGGGTGTCAAGGAAGTCTCCAACTTCGGCGAATTCAACAATGCTGTCAAATCTTTTCTTTAATTCACTTCTACTTACTCCATGAAGTCCTGCTACTAGTCCAATGTTGTCTCGAGCAGTTAGGTCACTTTTTAGTCCACCAGTTAATTCAATTAATGGAGCAACACCACCATTTACAGTCACACTTCCTTCATCTGGAATTAGCACTCCGGCAATTATGCGAAGCAAAGTACTTTTTCCTTGACCATTTGCACCCATTAAGCCAATTGCCTCACCGGCATTTACTTGAAAGTTAATATTTCTTAATGCCCAGAATTCACCCTTAGGTGAAGTATTTTTCTGTTGCAACAACATTTCGCGAATAGAAAAGTTTCTTTTTCTGTTTCGTCTAAAACTTACACCGATATCTTTAACGTCAATTACGATGCTCATTTTATACTTCCTTCAAAACTGAACGTTCAACTTTTTTAAAGAATATGACACCTGTTATAAAAATGATTAATGAAATAATAACTGAGAAAACTATAGGTGTGACAAGGTTTGGATCATTCCAAAAACCTGCACGATACATTGAAATGATTCCAGTCATTGGATTTAGGTATGCAATAGTTTGGAATCTTTCAGGAATGTCTGAAACTCCATAAATTATGGGAGTTAAATAAAACATCATTCTTAACAGAATTCTTAAAATGTTTGTCGTATCTCTTGCTAGCACTGTTAATGGTGCCAGAATTAAACCAATCCCTGAAAGTAATAAGAATTGAACCACGAAAGCAAGTGGGATCAAAAACAAGGCAGTAGAAACTTCAGCATTCGCAATTATTGAAATCACAACTAAAATTGGCAGGGCTAAAACAAATTCAGCGCCTTTTGCACCGATGCTTTTAATTATCCATAAATATCTAGGAATGGCAATGGATCGAACCATTTTGCTTTCCATTACTAATGATCTAGCTGAATCTGTTACTGCTCCGTTAAACCAAGTCCAAGAAAGAATTCCAGTTAATAAAAACAAAATATAAGGTTGCTCACCTAATGATTTTGCTCCAACTATGTAAGAAAAAACAAACCAATAAATTGCAGACATTGCCAAAGGGTCTAACAGAGTCCAGAAATAACCCAGCCAGGTTCCGGCATATCTAATTTGTAAATCTCGATAAACCAAAATGCGAAAGGCGCCAAACTTACCCAAAGGGTTCGTTCTCCTCCACGCTCATCAGATGCGATCGCGTTGTCTACAAGGTTACAGGCGCTTGCTTCCTTTTAAGAAACCAACGCCCCAAGATAAATGCATTGTTGGAAGAACCAGCAGTAAATACAAGCGACTTAGTAGACCTATTTTGGAACCAATGGTTAAAAACGCTAAGAAGATAACAGTCAGATAAACAATTGGTGCAAGATATCCAATTTGTAACCAACTAATATCCAAGATCCTAGAGAACAAAACCATAATAAATCCTGACATTAATCCACTAACAGTTATTGGAGGTGCAAGATATCTCATTGAAACAGTTTCTGGATAAGTTTTTGTAACTTGTTTTCTCCATTGACCATATTCAAAATATTGTTTAGCTAATTGCAAAATATTTTTTCTAGGTCTATATGAAACAACAAGTTCGGGATTAAACCAAATCTTTCCACCTGTTTTTCTAATTCGATAATTCATTTCCCAATCTTGGGCTCTGATAAATGATTCATCAAAATATCCAACTCTTTCTAATGCAGATTTTCTAAATGTTCCTAGATAAACGGTGTCAACTTCACCAGATTTTCCACCAACATGAAATGGTGCGTTTCCCACACCAAACTTTGAAGTCATAGCAGCTGCCACACTTTTCTCAAAAGCATTTGTTCCTTCCGCTTTCATTAAGCCACCAACATTGTCGGCACCTGATTCAACAAGAGTTTTAACTGCATTTTTTATGTAATTAATATCAACAATTGCATGACCATCAAGTCTGACAATAATGTCAAAATTTGAATTTTTGATTGCGTTGTTTAAAGCAGATGCAGTTCTGCCAGATGGATTTTCAACGAGTTTTATTCTCTGGTCTTTGGCTAAATCTTGAGCAATAACATGGGTCTGATCTTTGGATGGGCCTAGTGCCAAAATAATCTCGAGTTGGCCAGAATAATTCTGATTCAATATTGCTTGGACAGATTGTTTTAGAAAACGTTCTTCATTTAAAACTGGGATGATCACAGAAACTGCTGGTTCTGACATTAATTCACCCACTTTTTCTATTCTTTAATAGCAACGCTAGTCGAATAAGGAGATAAATCCTTGAATAAATCATACGATTGTCCGTGTGGAGAAGAAAAACGGTTTACCAAACGAATGGTTTAGAGACTCAAAGTCGACTAATTCGAATACACCTGGTGCCAAGGCACGAAAATCAAAGAGTCTGAACAAAAGACAAATTGCCTGGGTATTTCTAGGAGCATTTTCTTACTGGTTTGTTTTCCTACTAATTATTGCTTTATTGCAGTTAAACAAGTTACCTATTGAAAGAATTGAATCAGAAATTCCTAAATCGCCTGGACAAACTTGGCTGCTAATTGGAAGTGATTCAAGAGATGACATTGATAATCCTGTCTTAGAAGGTGCGCCTTTAGGAAAATTTGAAGGTCAACGAAGTGACACAATAATTATTATGAGTGTTCCAAAGATTGGCACTCCTTTACAACTTACAAGTATTCCAAGAGATCTTGTGGTGACAATTCCTGCACGTGGTGACACAGGGGAAAAGAAAAATAAAATTAATGCAGCGTATGCATTTGGTGGCCCAAGTCTTTCGCTAAATACTGTGGAAAAACTTGTGGGAGTACAAATGGATAATTACGCTGAAATTGGGTTTGTCGGATTAGTAAATGTTGTAAATAGTTTTGGTGGCATAAAAGTTTGTCCAAGCCAGGATTTTTCTGATAAGAAATCTGGCTTAGAAATTAAAGAGGGTTGTCAAACAGTTGATGGTTTAACTGCTTTGGCATATTCGCGTATGCGTTATGCAGACCCAAAGGGTGATATTGGTAGAGGGGAAAGACAACAAGAAGTAGTCAAGCAAATCATGAAAAAATCCTTATCCCCATTTACTTTGCTTAATCCATTAAGAGCTCCGCGCACAGTATCTGCTCTTGCAAATGCAGTGACTGTAAATAAAGGTGTTGGGCCTCTTGATCTTGTTCCGCTAGCTATTGCTTTAAGAAGTGGAGGCATTGATTCTGCAACTTTGCCAAATAAAGCTGGAGGAAATGTCGGAGATTTAGGTTCTACTAGAAAATTAACAAGTGATGCTGAAGAAGTGTTTAAAGCTTTGCAAGAAGGAACAAAAATTCCTTCCTTTGAAACCAAGGAATAATTACTCGGTAATTCTGCCTGTTAAATAATCAGCAGCATGGTGAGCTCTTTCTAATAAATCACTTAAATTATTTCCACTGATATTTACATGCCCTACTTTTCGTCCTTCTTTAACTTCTTTGCCATAAAGATGTATTCGTAAATCAGGATCGTGTGCCATGCAATGCAGGAAAGGTTTATACATATCTAAATATTGACCACCCAAAACATTAACCATGACAGTTATGGGAGCTAGTAATTTTGGACTTCCTAGCGGCAAATTAAGTATTGCTCGTAAATGGTTTTCAAATTGAGAAGTTGTTGCACCATCAATAGTCCAAAGACCTGAGTTTGTTGGACCTAGCTTTATCTGACTAATCAAGAATTTATTGTTTCCTAAGTCAAAGAAATCAACTGTGAATACACCATGAATATCAAATAGTTCTGAAATCTTTAGAGTTATTAACTGAAGCTCACTCGCATGCGCATCACTTAAATTTGGGGCCGGTGCAATTACTTCATCCAAGATCTCATCTATTTTTTTAGATTGAACAACTGAATAAACAACAGTTTGTCCATGTTCAGATCTTGCTGCTTGCACCGATAACAGTCTTTCAAAATTAGCAACATTGTCTTGGAAGGGCAGGTTTGCATCAATTAATGTTTTCTTAATAAAGTCAGAATTTTCTAATTGCTCAATTGCTGAAATTTGAGGTCTAAATACTTGCCCCTCTTTTTCTAATCTTTTTAAGTTTTCATATGGAAATTCTTTGAGATCAAATGTAATTACATCTGTATCTAATGCAAAAACTGATAAATCTGAATAATTGTTTATATCTCCAACAGTGACATTATTTGCAATCAAGGCAGCACTCTCGTCTGCACTTTTGCTTAGTAATTTAATTTCAATATTTAATCTTGTGGCAGCTTCGATTAACATTCGAGCCATTTGCCCTGCGCCAAGAATTCCTACCGTTGGAAAATGTGAGCGACTGGTCATGAAAAAATCTTAACTAATTAAATGAATATCGGCAGAACTTAGAGATCTAGTTCCATCATCTGTCTTCACAACAAGTTCGCCAGTTTGTGAAATGTCTACTGCTTCAGCATTTATTAATTCCCCACCTGGCAATTGGGCTGTAATTTTTTTATTTAAGGTTATGCAATTTGTTTTGTAGTCTCTGACCAATGAAGGCGTTGGCCAATTACTGGCATTATTTTCCTCAAGCCATCTAGCGCTTAATTCTGTTAGAAAAGCTGCAATAACAGATTCTTTTGTCATGGCTGATTGCAATATTTGCTTTAACGACGAGGCATTACTTACAGGTAATTCTTCTTTTTCTTGATCAAAATTTATGCCCACTCCAACAATAATTTGATTCTTAATTCTTTCTACCAAAATTCCTGCAAATTTAAATTCTTGACTGTTTTCCACTAAAACTAAATCGTTTGGCCACTTAATTTTTATATCTTTTCTGGTCTCTGCCTCAAGTGCTTTATGTAAAGCTAAGCCAACTAATAGTGGGATCCAGCCTAAATTATTTTCACTATTTGTTTTTAGCACTATTGAAATAAATATTGATGAGTTTTTAGGAGCTTCCCAATTTCTATTTTGTCTACCTCTGCCCTTTGTTTGGAAATTTGCTAATACGAAAGTTCCTTCTTCAATATTGCTAGCGACTAATTCACGTGCAATATCGTTGGTCGATGTAACTTCATCTTTGATAATGGCGTTTTGCCATAAGCACTGGCGAAGAAGCAGTTCCTGCTTCAGTAATTGAGCATCAAGAGGCGCTCGATTCTTGAAAATTTCGGTCACACTGTTACCGTACGACAAGAGCCTTTTTATTAGAGAGGACCACGTGGGTAAAAAGTCGAGTGACGATGCAAATCCTCGTACTACTGCGTCAAAATTAGCTCACCTTGCTGAAGTTAAAAAAGAAATCCATGTTGACCAAGCCAATGCTGCTTTGGAAAAACAACATGCCAAAGGCAAACAAAGTGCCAGAGAAAGATTAGCTTCCCTACTTGATCCTGAATCATTTCAAGAAATAGATGAACTTGTAAGACATCAAAAAAATAATTTTGGAATGGATAAGAACCGTCCTGCAGGAGATGGTGTCATTACTGGTTTTGGAACTATTGATGGTCGACCTGTTTATGTTTACTCCCAAGACTTCACAGCTATGGGTGGATCTTTAGGTGAAGCAATGGGTGGAAAAATTGTTAAGTTAATGGATTTGGCAATTAAATCTGGTGCACCAATTATTGGTATTAATGATTCAGGTGGAGCAAGAATTCAAGAAGGTGTTGCATCACTTGCAATGTATGGAGAAATCTTTTTAAGAAATACCAGAGCATCAGGTGTTATTCCACAAATTTCCATCATCATGG